>NZ_DATFZD010000335.1:0-8611 GCF_035314665.1 Mycobacterium sp.
GCACGCCGGCCTCGAAGTCGGCGGCGAGCTGTTTGCCGGTCGTGAAGGTCCCGCGCGGCACGATCGTGACGCGATTGCTCCCGTCGAGATCGGCACGTTCTAGTGACCCGTTGCGGGCGTAGGCCTCTTCCGAACGTGGGCTGGCCCCCGGATCGGGGGCCCCCATGTTTGTCCAGTACACATGGCCACGTGACTGGTCGACGATGAGGCCGTCGGGCCTCTCGTCGAGTCCGGTCAGCAGGGTACGCACCCGAGTGCCATCCAAGGACACCGCCTGCAGCTCCTGTTTGCCATCGTTGAGCACCAGCAGCTCGGTCATCAGCGCTCGCTTTCAGGTCCGTCAATGTGACCGGCGGAGAACGCGGGCACCGCGTCGCAGATCGCCGCAACGTTCCGGCCGGCCTGCATGACGGCGCCGTCGGGCCTGACGATGGCGGCGGTCGCCCGGCCTTGCTTCAGCCAGCTGCCGAGTTGGCTGTCCCGAGCAACGGAGACGATCACGGCTCCGCGGCTCTTGAGCTCCTTCTGTTGCGCAGCGCTCAGCGGAGACGAGGTGACCAGCGCGAACCGGTTCCCGACGACCTGGTCGAAGTGCAGACCATCGCGCAAGACCGGGTTGGGACTCAACGTTCCGGCCAGTTGGCCGGGGCTGCGGGATTTGATCACCAGTGCCGACTTGTGCAGCCCGGGGGCGACGCCGTCGGCGGCGCTGGTGCGCGTGCCCGGCAGGCGCAGGTGCGCCAGCCGCGGGAACACCACCTTGCGGACCACATCTCCAACCCGGCCGCCGCCGGTCATCGCCGCTCCGACCGACACGGCCATCAAAATCATGGCCGCCGCATGGGCTTTGCGCTCCTGCTCGTAGGTGTCCAGCACGCTTTCGGGCAGGGTGTTGCCCAGCACGCCGGCCACTTTCCAGCTCAGATTCAGCGCATCGCGCAGGCCGGCTGCCATACCCTGGCCGACGAACGGCGGGGTGAGGTGGGCGGCGTCACCGAGGACGAACACATTGCGGTCACGCCACCGACTGGCCACCTGGGCCCGGAACGTGTACGCGGTGACGCGAACCAGGCGCAACTGGTCGGCGGGTGTGCCGCCCAGCCACGGCTTGATCAGCGGCTCGATGTGCTCGATGGTTTGGTAGTCGGCGGCGGTCTCCCCGTCGAGCAGCCGGAATTCCCAGCGGTAGCGGGTTTCGCCAACGCGCATGTAGGTCCCGGCTCGCTGGAGACTGCACAGTTGGTGGCAGCCTTCCCACTGGTTGAGCTCGGCGTCGGTGTCGACGTCGATGACCACCCAGGTCTGCTGAAACGGCAGCCCGTACATGTGCGAACCGATCGCCGCACGAACCGTGCTGTTGGCGCCGTCGCAGCCCAGCACATAGCTGGCTTCCACGGACTGCTCGCCACCGCGCACGCGATCAAGGAAGCTCACCCGCACCCGGCCGGGCCGGTTCTGGGTAACGCTGGTGACCTCGACATTGCCCCGAAACACGGCCTCCGGGTACCTCTTGAGGTTCGCCCGCATCATGCCTTCCAACTCGGGTTGGTCGAACATGTTCATCTGAGGGTAGCCGTTGGCGCTGGGTTCGGGACTGCGGTTCAGCTCCGCCAGCACCCGCATGTCGGTGTCGAGCAGTCGCAAACCCAGCGCGCCCCGGCGGTGGGCGGCGAACTCGTCGCCGACGCCTAGGCGAGTCAGGATGCGGTAGATCTCGTCGTCGGCGTGCACCGCCCGCGGCAGCGGGTAGACGGTCTCATGACGGTCCAGCAGCAGACACGAGATGCCCTGCTGGGCCAGCAGCGTGGCCGCGGTCATGCCGGTCGGACCGGCCCCGATGATGATCACCGGCATGTAGTCCGGCAGCGAGGCCGGGGCGCCGTTGGACTGTGCGTTCATCGGTATACCACCTTGTTGCGTTGGGTGCCAAGGTCGATGGCGCCGTCGTCGGTGGCCACCGTCGCCTCCACGACGTCACCGTGATGGAGATAGTTGGGGTTCTTTGCCTGTCCGGCAAGGAATGTCATCAGATCCATTTGATGCGGGTTCTCGACTCCACGCGCGGTGAGCGCGGTGCCCACCGGGGTACCGGTGAGGACGACGTCGCCGACGTCGACCTTCTGGAACCTCGCGAGCGTCTGCAGCGCCTGCACAGGTGTGTAGAGCATGTCGCCCTCGACGACCATGTTCTGGCGCACCTCCCCGTTGACTCGCAACTGCAGCCGCAGGTCACCGAAGCGCTCGAGCTCATCGGCATCGACCAGCACCAGCGCCGGCCCGATCGGGGTGAACGTCGGATACGACTTCGACTCGTAGAACTGGGCTTTCGTCAGCTGCACGTCGCGCGCCGACACGTCGTTGGTGACCAGCAGCCCGTGGACGAACTCGGCCAGGTTGGCCTCGGTGACCTCGGTGCCCACCGGCAGCTCACGGCCGATCAGCAGACCAATCTCAAGCTCATAGTCCAGCAGTTGCACGTGCGGGGGTTTGACGATGTCATCGAACGGACCGGTGACGGAACCGGAGGCCTTGCGGAAGAAGGTCAGCGGCGTCTTCGCGGGGTCGCGGCCGACGTCTCGCACATGCGAGGCGTAGTTGGTGGCCTGAGCCACCAATCGGCATGGCGTCGTAACCGGCGACAGCAGCGCCAGGTTTTCCACCGGCACGGTGTCAGTGGAGTGCGCGGCGGCGTCGACAGCCGCACGGTCGGCCAGCAGTTCAGCGGTGCTGGCGGCGTCGGTGCGGATGCGGGCGGCGCCGCTCGGTGTCTGCACCCACCACGCGTCGGCGGTCCGCAGGATCGAGACGGTCATTGGGATCCTTACTTTCTTTTGGGTTGGGAGGGTTAGGAATTGCTTACGTGGAAAAGCCCGCGGAGGGCGGACAGGTCGAACTCGTTGTCGTGGCGCAGCGCGTCGACCATCAAGGAAATCTCACGCGCGGTTTCGCCGGGTGTGCCAACGCCCAGGAAGTCCTTGCTCGGCGGGGGGCCCCACTGATAGAGGCCAGACGCCGTCAGCGGAGCCCAGCCAGGCTCGAGGGTGTTGTCGAACATGTCGCCGTCGGCGTAGTGCTCGACCAGGAAATCGCCGTCGGGGTCGCGCCAGTAGTCGAAGATCTGGCTGCCCTGGATGTGACGACCGATGCCCCAGGAGCGGAAATAGCCGTGCTCGCGCAGGTATTCGCCGCCGGCGGCCAACGCGTCCAGGTCGGCGACCTGGTACGCCGAGTGGACGTAGCGGTGGGTCGGGCCCAACGCCATCGCCAGCGTGTGGTGGTCGGCCGGGATGGACCCGCGATCGCAGCGGATGAAGCTCATGATGGGTCCGCGCTCACGCTGGCCGGGGTAGTAGCAGAAGTCGCTGACGATCAAACCGAGGTGGTCCAGATACCAGTTCAGCGCCTCGATGTACTTGGGGGTCTGCAGCACGATGTGGCCGAGCCGCTGCACGCCGGCGGGCACCCGCGGGGGACGCTGGGTGGCGTTTGCCCGGACGGTGTCGTGGCTGGGCCCGAAGTTGAACACGTGCGGTTTCTGGGAGGCCAGCTCAGGCAGAGTGTCGACACCGGAGACCACCCGCAACGAAATCCCGCTGGGGTCAACGAGGTCAACGGTCACCCCGCCCAGGGTCTCGGGCAGCGGCCGCACGGTGGTCCCGGTCGCGTCGGCCAGCCGCAGCAGGTCGGTGTCTTCGGCGGCGACGAAAGCCGGGCCGACGAACCGCGAACGCGTGCCACGGCGGATCAGCACACACGGCGCGACAGGGTCGCTGCCACGCAGGTGCAGCTCGTCGTCGGTGCGCAGCGCGACGCTGAACCCGAACGCCAGCGCAAACGCCTCCGCCTTCTTCAGATCCGGCTTCTCAAATTCCAGCCAGATGACGTCGTGGACCTTGATCACGGGATTGGCGGAGCGGCCCGGGTGCTCACCCGGCAGAGCCCCCTGTTCGCTGTGCAGGCCATTGTGGGCGCCGATCAGATGCTCGGTCATCGCTGTGCTCCCGAGACATAGTCGATGGACGGCATGGTGCTCCTCCCTAAAAGGCTGTATTGCCAAGGTGTTCGGCGAACGCGCACTCGCGCGCCGCATTCGTGACTAAGCATGCGGCTACTGCGAACGTCTGTCGTTGCGGCTGACGGCAATCGGCATACCCTGCTAGCAGGTATTCATCGGCCCGCGAATGTGCTGTACGCGGCGCATCCCGAAGCGGGTAACCCGGTCGATTTGTTCGATTGGAACGGATGGAACCGACCCGCTATTCGACGACGCGTTGCGGGTCAGCGAAAAGCCGGCACCAAGCGTCCCTCGAAAACGCGCCCGCCACTGACTAGTTCGGCTTCAGATGGCGTACTTGCTGCTGTGGTCGGCGATCGAGCGCTACATCACGTTCAGATACCGGGCTGGTTAATGAGTCAAAAAGCTTTCGCGCGAAAAGGGTTTCGCTAAACTCATTCAATAACACGCATCCCCAAGCCCATCGGGCCTGCACCAACCGCTGTTAATGTCCATCACAACCGAGCGAGTGTTTGAGGTTTTACAGTCAAGTTCGGCACAACGTGACGCATCGTGGCAAGTCGGGGCCAGGTCGCCACACGAACCTGCTCGATGATTCGCTCACCCAGCTTGTGCCGATCTTTGACGGCGTTCTGAAAACGACCCAGGGAGAGGGTGATTCAGACAGCCGCCGGTTCCTCAACCGTCAACGGGTAAGCAACAGCCAATTTGAGCCAAGTCGGGTAGCGGTGCACTAGAGCATAAAAAGTTGAACTTCGACTACCGATAATTCTCGGAACGGTCAATCGGTATTTCTCGACGCTAGCGTCCAGTACTGTAAACGGACGTTCGACGGTCGGGAGGAGTGATCGTGTGAGCGCAAGACTCAAGCGACGAGGTAACAAACGCACCCTCGGTAAGCTTTGGCAGCCCGCCGTGATTGTTGCCGTGCTTGCGGTCGTCGCCTACGGCGTCCATATGATTCGGGGCAACAATGAGGCGATTAGCCATCCGCCCGCGACAAGCGCCATCCCCGCCACCGTCGTCGAGACCAATCCCAAAAACGTGACCTACGAGGCGTTCGGGATCCTGGGCGGTGGCGGCAAGGTGGTCTGCGCCAATCTCGATAGCCAGCCCATCGAGGTCAGGCTGTCCTCGCTGCCTTGGTCACATTCGGAGACGACGATGTCGCCGTCGGCAACATTGAGCCTCGTCATGCAGGTCGACGGAGATTCCGCCGGCTGCCGCATCCTGGTCGACGGCGTGGTCCGCGACCAGCACGTCGTCTCCCACCCAAGCGCCGCTGTCGCATGCACGGTGACCGCAGCATGAACGAGCCGCCGACCACGCCGATCAAGACGGCAGATCAGGTCGAGCGTGAAAACGTCGACCGGCAAGACTTCGACGTCATCGAAGAAGCCCGCGCCGTCGAAGCGCTCGTCAGCGAGTGCGGAACCGCAGAAGAAGCCGCCAAACGGCTGCACCGCACCGGCGGCTGGGTGTCCCAGCGCCGCGCCCTGCTCACCCTTGCTCCCCAGCTACAGACCGCGCTGCGCCGCGGCGAACTGGCCATCCGCGAAGCCCGCCAGCTCGCGCGCGTCCCCCTGGAAGAACAGGTCGCGCGGTGGCAGGCTGCGCTGAACAGAAAAGACGCCGGGGAGCAACCTCAGCCCGACACCAAGCCAACGGCCCCGTCACGGATCCTGGTCAAAGCGCTGCGCGAATTCGACATGAACCCCCAAGCGCTGGCAGAAGCGCTACATGGCTACCTGGGCGACCGCGGCACGCAGAGGCTGGCGACGCTGCTCGCCGATCGCGCCCAAGCCGCGCCAACCCCGTCGCCGGCCTAGCTGCCGCCCCAACACACCGGCGCCGCCAACCCCCGCGAAAGCCCGCACCGCGAAACTAGGCCTCTAAACATCCAGTGCCGCAATCGAATTGACGATGCACGATGGGGCGGCGGTAGGGGAGTGGTGCCGGCTACGTATCCGCTCCATATCCGATGCTGCACGAGGGCGGCATCCGAACCTAGTTCGCATTGGCCACGCGCAGCAGGGCGTCGGCGAGCGCTCTCGGTTGCGAAAAGAACGGTGAATGACTCGAAGGGATAACTTCAAGAGACGCACCGATATTGCGTGCGGTCTGTACCTGCCAATCCGGGTCGATAAGTCGATCCTCAGCACAGGCGACGTACGTGCAACTGACCGTTGGAAGTTGGGATAATGGAAACGCAGCTATGAACGGGTACGCCGACTGCGGTCGAAGACGGCTGAAAGCTGCCGTCACCGTCGATTCGTCACAGTCGTGGTAGAACAACGCTTTCGCCATGCCACGATCCACCCATACTGTCCGCAGTTCTGCATCAGGGCGGCTAAGGCCCTTGTCCCAGTCGGGGTTAACCATTTCGCCCCCTTGATCCACCAAGCTGAGTCCAGGTGCAGGGACTACGGCGCACACGTACACGAGGTGCCGCACCGGGCGTCGAGCCGCGATCAGAGTGCCAGTGGGTCCAGCCAACGAGTGGGCGACAACGACTACATCAGCGTCGCGACCATCAAGGGCAGCGCAAACCACATCGGCGTAGGGTTCAAAGGTTGTCGCTGAGCCGTCGTCACACGGCAGTTCAGGCGCGACCACGTCGTGGCCCGCTTTCTGCAGCAGCGGAGCGACTTCTTCCCAGCACCACGGGCCGTGCCACGCGCCGTGCACCAGGGCAAAGGCCGTCATACCGCGGATAGTAGGTCGTACGCGTCGGCTGACGGGCAAAATCGGCGCTAGGCGACACCCTGGCGTTCTGGCTGCCGGCAAAGCGCCGCAGGTCGTGCGCAGAGAGATCATCGCGCCCAACGGTTTCAACGCAGCGAGGCTGATCCGAAGATCTCGGCAACCGAAATTCGGATCGACGGGCCAGCGGGATTGATCACGATCCCGTTATGGCCCTGCTCGCGGGCCATGGTCAAAACTTGCGCAGTAGTTAGCGACATCACCGCGTCCGCGGGGTTGAACGCGACGACCTCGGGGCGCTGGTGAAGCCGAAGATGCTTGAGGCGCCGTCGGGATGGGTGGGCGCTGGCCAGGTCGGGGCCAAACGTCGACTGGAATGTTTCTTGTGCGTCGGCGATCGGGGTACGACGGATCCCCTCAATGGGCTGAGGTCTTTTGCTGCGCTGCGTCGCACGACGGCCCGGCCCACGCGGGTGCGTTGCAGCTTCAAGAGCGCCAAAAGCCCAATGCCAGGCCAAGCAGCCAAGCCGTCGATGGCCAAGGCCGAGTTGGTTATCACGGCGGGACCGTCCTATCCGCTGACACACTCCCCGGTGGCCACCGGCGTAATGTCGCCGATGTGCGCCAGCTGAGCGGCCACCTCCTTGGCCGTCAGGACGAAACCGATGTCGTTGTCGTCGACAGCCGCGCCGAACACCACACCGAGCACCTGACCATTGGTGTCGATTAACGGTCCACCCGTATTGCCTTGCTCCACACTCGCTCTGACCGTGTAGACCTCGCGGTTGACCGTCGCGTTCCGGTAGATGTCGGGTCCGCTGAGTTCGATAAGTTCCCGGATTCTGGCCGGAGTTGCCACAAAGCCACCGCCACCGGGGTAGCCCATCACTATTGCATCGGTGCCCGATGTCACCGGAGTGTCGGCGAACGCCAGCGGTCCGGGCGGCAGGTTGAGCACCTTCAGGATCGCGATGTCGACACTCGGGTCGTAGGACACCACGGTGGCGTCATAGGCGTTGCCGCTGGCCTCCACGGTGACGCTGTTCGCACCGGCCACCACGTGCGCGTTGGTCATCACCCGGACACGTTCAGCAAGAATTCCGACCTGATGCGGTGATTCGCCTCCGGGACAGCCGTCTCGGAACAACTCCCAATCCGGGCGGTCCGCATGGATTTGGTCCGGGCGTAGTCCCTCGTATTCGCCGTAGTTCCATTCGGACCAGGTCGCGCTCGACCTCGGCCTCGGCGCCAAAGCCTGACAACTCGCAAGTCCGCCTCGCACGCTGCAATGGGCTGGTGAAGACCTTTTTCAAGCTCAGTTCTTTTAACCGTTCACCGAGCCGACGCGCGTTGCGCTCGCCGCGCTCGGTCACGGCAAATCTTTAAGTCCCGTGTGCTGGCCCGATAGACTCCACGCAGTCTCGCCGTGCCTGGCGAGGTAAACCACGGGCAATCCTTCACTCATGACTTAAATTCCTTTACCCCTCAGAATGGCCACTGCCAACTCGTGATCTCCTCAGGGTCGATACCGAACTCGTAGGCGTGGCTCTTAGCCTCTATCTGACGGTTGAGCAGCGCCTCCTGAACGCCGGCTCCGGTGACCTGGAAGCGAGGCATTCGTTCGATGGCGTCAATTGCGAGGCTGAAGCGATCCGTTTGGTTCTGGATGGCCAATTCCAGTGGGGTGTCTATGTTTCCCTTCTCCTTGTATCCGCGCACGTGGATGTGGTGCTGGCCGGGTCGGCGATAGGTAAGCCGATGAATCAGCCAAGGATAGGAATGGAAGTTGAAGATGACCGGCTTGTTTGGGGTGAAGATGGCCTCGAACTCGCGATCCGTTAGGCCGTGCGGATGTTCCGTGCTAGGAACCAGCCGGAAGAGATCGACCACATT
>NZ_DATFZD010000336.1:0-2833 GCF_035314665.1 Mycobacterium sp.
TGGTCATCCATGCCCGCGAGGACCGCGCGGTTCCGGTGCAGGGCGGCCGGTATCTCGCCGACCACATCCCCGGAGCGCGGTACCTGGAGGTCGAGGGTGTGGACCACGCACCCTTCTTAACCGAGCCCGACAAGATCCTGACCGGGATCGAGGAGTTCCTCACCGGCAGCCATGCCGCGCCGTCGCAGTCCCATCGCGCCCTGCGCAGCGTGTTGTTCACCGACATCGTCGCGTCGACCCAACACGCCGCGGCCACGGGCGATGAGCGGTGGCGCGCGGTGCTGCACCGCTTTGGTGAGATCACCGCCGACCTCACGCAACAATTCGGCGGCACGGTGATCAAGAGCACCGGCGACGGCCACTTGACCACGTTCGACGGGCCGACGCAGGCCATCCGCTGCGCCGAGGCCCTGCGTGCTGACGCCGAGACCCTGGGCATCCAGATCCGCGCCGGCATCCACACCGGCGAGTGCGAACTGCTGAATGCGGACATCGGGGGGCTCGCGGTACACATCGCGGCGCGGATCCTCGGCCAGGCCGGCCCCGGGGAAATCCTCGTGTCCCGCACCGTGCGTGATTTGGTCGTCGGCTCGGGCACCGGCTTCGAGGACCGCGGCAGCGTCGAGTTGCGCGGGGTGCCCGGCACCTGGCAACTCCTGGCGGTCGATCGCGACGGCCCGCGGGCGGGATCGCCTGAGGCAGAACTGGCGTCAATGCCCACTCCTGGCCGTCGGACCGCGATGCGTCGCTCGGACCGCGCCGTAGAGGCGATCGCGACGCGCGCACCGTGGCTCGTGCGCGGGATGACCCGCCTCGCCCCGGCCACCGGCCGCCGCTGAACAGCCGGAGTCAGCGCGCTTGGAGGTGTCTGAGTCCTCGACATCGTTGACAGGTGAGTCGCATTCAGATGCCACCGCCGCCGATGCGTCCGTGCTGGCGAACGACCCCACATTCACGAGCTGCCTAGTCAATCACTAAATAGAAATACGGCTATCGAGTAGCCAACTACGCTAGGCCGCCCCGTGACATCGCCACAGCATTGGAAACATCATGTCCCGCCTCTATCCAAGGAGCGATGTTGTGGCAGAGAACAAAGTTGCCCCCATGTACCAAAAAAGCAGGCAACCGCCCAGCAAGCCAAGGCGGTGGTCGACGGTGGTCGACGCGCGTCCGCCGATTAGTTGTGAATTAGTTGCGAAAGCCGCTTCTCGTCGTTCTTATGTTGGCGCATCATCAATGAGAGACACCGGCCCGCATACGGCGGCCTGGCAGAAGGAGCGGCCATGACCACTGGGCCGGCGGCATCGCGTTTGCAGGAAAATTCCCTCCTCGGCCTCGGCGGCGGTCTCGTAGCCATAGTGGCAGCGGGATACGTGTGCACTTGGGCCGGTTTTTCCCAATCGACGACAACCAGCGTGATGGGATTGGCGATCGGTGTCCCCGCAGCGGTTGAACTGCGGATGAAGAGCCGCCGTCGCAACACAGATGTTGACATCGCGCGCATCCAGCGCGGCGAGTTGCGCCGCCCGGTCGGTCTTGTGGTGATGCTGCTTGCCGCAGGAATTGTCCTGCTTGACTCTGGGTTCGCGCTTTTGATGGTTGGCGTCTCTAGCCTCCAACAGCATGTCGTCAGCTGGGCCAAAATTGCGGTCAGCACTGCGAACGTGGTGTTTGGCCCCCTGACCGGTATCCTTATGGCGATTTTCGGAATGTGCCTTTTCCTGATTTCGTCTTACGCTTCGCACTACTTCGCTAAGCGCCCCTACCTCTGGACCGCCACTGCTGTCGGCTGTGCTTTGGCCGTCCGTGAGGTGGTGGTGGTGCTACTCGGGTTCAAGTCGGGGAGCCAAATGCGGAGCTTAGCCAGAGTTGCTTACGGCTCGCTCGCCGGCATGCTGGCGGCCGAGGTCGTCGCTAGCTTAGGCATCCTTTTTGTCTGCATGGTCGGGGCCTGGCTCGGCAGGCGTTACCACGACGAGTTCCTCGCGAAGAAGCTGGCACATATGGAGGGCAAGGCCGCGAGAGAGGCCGCCAAGCAGCACCAGTCCACTCCGCAGAGTCAAACGACGGCAACGCAGGCTTCGGCACAGGATTCCAGTGCCCCGCAAAACTCCGCGCCGAAATTGGTGACCCTTGTCAGTCGGCCCGATGTCCTACCATCCGCGCCTGACGGCCATCGGACATCGGACCCTATCAAGCAGATTGAGAAACTCGCCCGTCTGCGAGACGCAGGTGCGCTGACCGAGGAAGAGTTCCAGGCAAAGAAAACGGAGATCCTTTGCCGGATCTGAGGCCCCTACGGGCCGAGCGAGCGCTCTACGAGTCGGGCATGGCGGCCGGTGAGGCGATCGCCGAGTTCGAGCGGGACAACGATGCCGGCCCCACCGACCCCGACGGCGGCTCTGGCTCTGTGGATAGCTGAGCCGCTCGTTGCACCCTGCCGTGGCACAGTGCGCGGATGGCGCAGCCCACGCCGCCGCTTTATGCGCTTGACCCGGCTCTGCCGGTGCTGCTACGCCCGGACGGCGCCGTTCAGGTGGGGTGGAGTCCGCGTCGCGCCGTGCTGATCCAGCCGCCGCGCGGCTTGACGCCCGCGGGGTTGGCCGCGCTGCTGCGGACGATGCATTCACCGGTACCGATGAGCGAACTGCAACGGCAAGCCGGTGTGGCCGCCGGTGAGCTGGGCGATCTCGTCGCGAAGCTGGTCGCGGCCGGAGTCGCCACCCGCGGCCGCCGACAGCGGCCCGTCCAGTCGGCGTCGATTCGCGTGCACGGACGCGGCCCGCTGTCAGACCTGCTGCTCGAGGCACTGCGTTGTTCGGGTGCCCGGGTC
>NZ_DATFZD010000337.1:0-2971 GCF_035314665.1 Mycobacterium sp.
GTTGACCGTGTAGACGATGTCTAGCGGTTCAGATGATTCTGATTCTGCAGGCACCGCTCAAGGCCGGGCGGCGTCCACGCCGAACACATGTCACCGAGGCGATCGCGTGAAGCGCGTCGCGCGCGGAGTGCTCCTGCGCACGGCAGACTGCCGGGAATCCATACGCAGGGTCGACGCGAACAACTGCTCGGTGTGCGGCCGGATCTTGAAAAGCCCGGCGAAATGATCGCTGGCGAGGTCCGAGCACCCGCAATCGTCGCGTGAAGATCGTCGAGGCTGACGCCGACCTCCAGCGTGGGGGTACAGGCGAGCGCATCCAATCGTGCGCGGCTGTGCGGCTGGCACCTTCGTCGATTGCCGGCCGAGGCCGAGGAACCCAAGCGGCTGGTACTCGGCGCGCGGTGGCAGGCCATCAAGGAGGGTCGGGACGGTTTCCGGCCAAGGAGGGTCATCGACGGGTGGGGAGAAAAAGCATGCTTAAGTTCGTCACGCAAAGGTGGAGTGGCGGTCCGGCTCGGGACCGAACCTGAAGTGGCGGCCGGTGATTTCGTACGGGATCACCCGCACGTAGTGAAGTTTCAGAGTCGCGATCCACGGCACTAATTGCGCGCGTTCGGCTTTCTCGATCTCTGCGCCGGTACGCAACACCTGCGCGCGACCCTTGACGATCACACTCCAGCCTTCGGCGACGCTGGGCCAGCTCGTCGCGAGGCCGACCGGCGGGGCGCCGCCGGTACGGAGGCGTTTCAGGCGCGTAGGACGTCAGAACCCAGTAATCCACTATGCGGTCGAGGCCGCTCACACCGCTGGTTTCACCGTCGGGGAGGACCTGTCGGTCGTCGACACCCAAACCAGCCGGACAACTGCTGAGCGTGCCACTCGCCAAGCACAGGCCCAAGTTTTCGCGGCAGACATTCGTCAGCGCGCGGCTGCGTTGGTTGGAGCCGATAACGAGGTTGCGGGCAACCTCACCGCAACCGCTGCCGACGTTGACGCACAGCCTCTGACCGGCGGGTGATGACGCATATGCTGACCGCGGACAGACAGTTTCACCGTGAGATTGCCTGTGGTTGCGGTGTTGGTGATGTCATTGAAGCACGTTGCCCCGGCGGGCGACGATGACCGGTGTGCGGGTCGCCTGTACCACCGCGGCGCTGACCGAGCCGAGCAGCAGCCCGGTGAATTCACCATGGCCGCGGGTGCCGACCACGACCAGCTGCGCGGTTTCGGCCTGCTCGATGAGGTGGTGCGCGGGCCGGTCGAATACGACCACACGGCGCACACGAACATCGGGGTAACGTTCCTGCCAGCCTACAAGGCGCTCGGCAAGGGCTTCATGCGCTTTCGGCTCTACGATGCCCCATTCCAGCTCGTGAATGCCGAAGGGATCGCTGTCGCATGAGGCGTGCAGGGCCACCACCTCGACACCGCGCCACGAGGCTTCGTCGAAGGCGATCGCGGTGGCCAGTTCCGATGCCGGCGATCCGTCAATGCCTACCACTACGGGCGCCACCATAGACGCCGCCTCGGCAGGGGATTCGTCGTGGATGACCGCGACCGGGCAGCTAGCGCGGTGGATCATCGCGGTGCTGACCGAGCCGAGCAGCACGCCCGACAGCGACGACCTACCGCGTCGGCCCACCACGAGGATCTGGGCATCGTTGGACAGCTCGAGCAGCGCGGGTACGGGCGCGGCAAGGATTGACCTGGTGTGAATGTGCAGGCCACCGGCGGTATCGTTGGCCGTCTTGGCGGCGTCGTCGATCAGGCGCTGGGCCTGTTCTTCCTGCGTGCGCATCACTTCCGACGGGCTGGGCTCCGTCCAGACAATGAGCGATGAGCCGGGCGCCACCGGTGGGGCGGCGTGAACAATGGTCAATCCGGTGTTGCGCATCGCCGCCCGGCGTGCGGCCCACTGTACCGCCGCGGTCGAGGCGGTGGATCCGTCGACGCCGACCACGATGCCGAGATGTTCTGACTGGTCAGGCATTTCGCTCTCCCTTGCGATCGTCAGGAACTTCCACCAGCCAGGCATCTGCTCCGACAGATGCGACGGAGGGGCTGATGCATTACGCCGATCAGATTAGGGCTCGGCCGGCCGCCAGGCCAGAAGGCTTAGTTCCCGGAACGCGTGGCCATGGTGCCCTGTCGTCCACAGCGTCACCGGCCAGTTGATCGCCGTCGATGGCGGAATGGTGATGCTGGGCTGATAGCGCACGTCTCATAAGTAGCGCCGCATTCACCTAACTATCCGAGATCCATTGGTGCGCGATCGAGTCCACACAGTTCGGCCCATTGTCTAACCCGAAACGGGGAGGCTAGCGACCGTTTCCCGCGGAAGCTGGAGATCGTCACAGGGCAGGTCCCGCGAGCACCGTCTCCCGTAGTCAAACCTAATCGTGAACCGGCGAGCGGGTACCGAAACGGCCACCGATGCCGAAGCCCGAGCGATGGAACGCGAGTGGATAGTTCGGACCCGCGCCAATGATCCGGCAGTCGGCTACAACCCGTCACCGCGTTTCCGACCGTCCTAATTCGGGCCGTTCGTGCACCTTGGACACGTCCCACTCGAGTGTGAACCGTTAGGTCCGGTCGCGCCGAGCCGGAAGTCAAGGCAGACGACGAGAGCTGACCTCTTCCTTGGGAATGCACCCGGCAGTAGCGTTGAGATATGCGGCAGATAGATCGCCGTACGCTGTTGTGTGGCATTACGATCGGCGTTCTCGCGGCGGCCAGTCGCTCCCCGGCCGCGCGTGGTTTCCCGACCGAGCGGCCCCCACCCGGCGTGCTTACCCGGCTGCCCGGGAATGGCAATCAGTTGGCGTTGACGATTGACGACGGCGCCAGCGCGCAAGTGGTCGGCGCGTTCGCCGACTTCTGCCGTGACAGCGGCACCCGGTTGACGTTTTTCGTCAACGGCGCCAACAGTTCGTGGTCGGTCAACGCCCCCGCGCTGCGGCCCATGGTCGAT
>NZ_DATFZD010000338.1:0-4255 GCF_035314665.1 Mycobacterium sp.
CCCGCCGACCGGCTTCCCCCGGCTGGTTGAGAACGAACACTTCTTCATGCGGATGGCCGCGGGCTGCGGACTGCGCGTACCCAAAACGTGGCTGCTCTACGACGCCGAACAGCGAGCAGCATTGCTGGTCGAGCGATTTGACCGGCACGACCACGTCCGCATCGCCCAGGAAGACGCCTGCCAGGTGACAGGACTCTATCCCGCGTCGAAGTATCGGATAAAGACCGAAACGGCGATCTCTGCTCTGGCTGACGCGTGCCAACGAGGTGGTGGGTCCCGGGCCGCGGCCGTTCTCGAACTGCTCAAAACGGTGGTGTTTTCGTGGCTGATCGGTAACGGAGACCTGCACGGCAAGAACATGTCCATCTACGGCCCGAAAGGCTTGTGGCAACCGTCGCCCGCTTACGATCTACTCACGACCCAGCCCTACAGCGGGTGGCGGGACCCGATGGCACTGACCCTCTACGGGCGGGCGAATCGGCTGGATCGGGCGCATTTCCTGGACGCCGCGGCGCGCCTCGGTCTTCGCGACCGAGCGGCTGCCAGGATGATCGACGACGTCGCCGAAGCGGCTCACGGATGGATAGACCGCTGCGCGGAGATCGGTTTCACACCACGCCAGACCGAACTGTTGGCAGATATGCTCAGCGCCCGCATCACAAGTCTGCAGCGCCCGGCACTGTGACCCTTACCGGGGCCATTTCTGTACGGGGAACGGCGACGCCAATCTGTGGTCGGCGCTTGGTCGGTGAATCCGCGACACTCCGTGGTCTCGGGTGGTGACGGATGGCGTTATATCGCCAGCTCATAACCCCTTTCAGGGCCACGACCGGGAAAGCTTGCAGGCTCTCCTAAAGCCGGTGTCGCAGGTTCGAATCCTGCCGGGGGCACAGTGTGATGTCTCAAGACATCGGAATAGTTCCGAACCTGCGTTAGGTTCGGAACTTTTTCCGTTTGGGGCCTTTTGGTGCGCCGGTGGGTTGGTAGTACTTGCTGGGGTTGAGTGTTAGCTCGCGGAGGAGCTCGCCGGTGGTGGCGCGGATGACGCGGATGTGGAGGTCTTGGATCAGGACGAGCACGCGGGTGCCGGTGTAGGTTCGGCCGACGCCGATGTAGTGCAGGCGTCCGGCGACGCGCAGGGTGATTACGCCGGCTTGGTCGATGCGGTCGCGGCGGACCCGGTTGTGGGTGTCGGTGCGGTTTGGTGGGTCGGCTTTGGGGCGGACGGTGTCGGCGGTTGCCAGGGTTGGCCTGATGGGGCGGTGAGCGGTGTGGGCGAGACAGGGGCGGGCCGATACAGGTCCGGCGACTAGCGCAGCGAACCAGGCCGGGTACGTACGTGGCCCCGATGACGGTGTAGATCAGCCTCAGAAGTTCACGCCCTCGCGGAGTGCGGTAATGATGCGGCTTACTTCTGCGCGTTGGTCGATCGGAATGGGACCAGCTGGAATGCTAACTGCGCCATCACTGAAGATGACCTTGATGGGTTCGGCCGGATAAAACACAGTCGGTTTGCCTTCGGCCGCGTAGAAGGGCCCGTATCGAATCCCGATGATGTCAGCAAGCGGCCGGACCCATACGGACGAGCTTGACGGGGTGAGCTCGTTCTGGCGCTCCTCACGTTCGTCATAGTCAGCCTTCTTGTACTTGATTAAGACACGGCCGACAGAGCGCTCGGTGACAACCCAGATTGTCCACGCAGTTGTAGATGCCGTGGTGTCCATCGACGACCAGGCCGCTGCCCTGACCGATGTGTCGATGATGGAATTCAATGCGACGACCACCGCCTTCGGCGCCGATGTGCCCGGGAAAGACGCAAGCCCTTGGATTTCGCGCCAACGCGTTTCGTCAAATTCCATGACGAGAAGCCTGCCAGATCCCTCCGATAAAACTGACGTACCTGCTGTACATGGATTGGCCCCGAGGAGAGGCAGGGGCGGCCCGATCAACTGATAGGACGTGGGCTACGTCGATCCGGTTCCCGGCTGCCCTGTGACGCCGCGTGGCCCGGGTAGTCGCTGATCGGCGGCGCGAGCATGCTGAGAAGTACGTGTGCCCGCCCTGAGAAAATCCCCAAAATAGGGAATTCTCCCAATGCGCGGAGCCCGTCTGCCAGCGCAAACTTAGGCACCCCTGGTGTCCCACCTTCGAGAGATTGGAACCTTCCATGGACAGCAACAGATCACGCGTCGCTGAGCCGTGAACTCTCCGTGCGTTCTCGCTGCCAATCGTGCCATTTGCCGGCAATGGCGGTCAGTCCGCGCCCGTGCTGGTCAAGGACGGTTTTCGCTGCTCAGCATGGCTTGCTCGGCTAGCCTCCCGGGCACATTCGAATCCTGCCGGGAGCACACGCTCCTCGGATTCGATTTAGCGGGAAGGCATCTGACGTCATTTGCTCGCGTCTAGATCGCGTCTGCGCCACGCTCGCCGGTTCGCACCCGCACCACAGTCTCGACTGTCGCTACCCAGACCTTGCCGTCGCCGATCTTGCCGGTGCGGGCGGCGTTGACGATGGCGTCGACCAAGTGGTCCGCGGATTCATCGTTGACCAGGACTTCGACCTTCATCCGGGGAATGAAGTCGACCTGGTATTCGGCGCCGCGGTAGACCTCGGTGTGGCCCTTTTGCCGACCGTAGCCTTGCACCTCGCTGACGGTCATGCCATGCACTCCCGCCGCTTGGACGGCGGCCTTGATGTCTTCGATCGCGTAGGGCTTCACGACAGCAGTGACGAGCTTCATTGCGGTGTCAGCTCTTCTGACCGACGCGGCCGGCGACGAGGGTTTCGTCGGGGTAGGCCTCTTCCGAGTGGATCGCGAGGTCGCCGGACTCCAAGACATCGTCGGGTGCG
This sequence comes from Mycobacterium sp., assembly GCF_035314665.1. Classification (GTDB taxonomy): domain Bacteria; phylum Actinomycetota; class Actinomycetes; order Mycobacteriales; family Mycobacteriaceae; genus Mycobacterium. The sequence continues at coordinate 2,852 of NZ_DATFZD010000338.1, forward strand.
CGCAGCTTCATGAAGAGGCCGAGGAATCGGAGAATCGCGAACGTGATCAAGGCGTCCCAGGCGATGATGGTGAGCGCCGCGCCGAGCTGGATCAGGATCTGGAAGGGGTGATGGCCCCACAACCATCCCGCGGAGGTGACGTCCGCGACATCCTTGCCGTTGCCTCGATAGAGGACAATGTGCGGATCGGCCAGCACGCCGACCAGTAGACCACCAGCCAGGCCCGCCACACCGTGGGTGTGCACGACGCCGAGCGCATCGTCGACCTTCTGGAAAAGCCGGGTGCGACCAAGCCAGTTCCAGGACATCCACACCAGCGAGGACGCCACCACGCCGATGATCAAGGCGCCGAAGCTGTTAACGAAGCCGGCCGCGGGGGTGATCGCGACCAACCCCGCGATCATGCCGTTGATTGCACCCAGGAAGGTGGGCTTGCGGTCGCGACTGGCGAACATGTCCCAGATCACCCAGGTCAACAGCGCCACCGCGGTGGTCAGGTTGGTGTTGAGCACTGCCAGCGAGGCATTGGTGCCGGCGAAGTAGGGGTCACCGCCGTTGAACCCGTTCCAGCCCAGCCACAGAATGCCGGCTCCTATCGCGGCCAACGGCAGGTTGTTGGGCACCGCGTGTTGACGGTCGCGGGCCAGCCGCGGTCCGATCACCGCGGCGGCAACAAAGCCACTGGTACCAGCGGCCAGGTGGATGACATATCCACCGGAGAAGTCCAGCGCCCCCGTGGTCCACGCTTTGATGGCGCCGGCGTGTGCCTGTGCCCAAAAGCCCCCACCCCACACCAGGAACGCATTGACGGCGTAGGCAAAGGTCGACCACAGCGGAACGAAAAGCAGCCACACCTTGAAGTTCATCCGGCCGACCACGCTGCCCAAGAACAGCAGCGGGGTAATCGCGGCGAACACGAACTGGAAGTAGGCCAGCGTGGTCTCGGAGAACCGGAACTTCGGCATGCCCGCGTCGAGCAGCGGGATACTCGCCTGATGCTGATTGTCGGCACCCAAGATGGACCCCGGCTTGCCTATGGCGGACTGCAGGATGCCCGGGCCGAGCTTCAGGGGCTGTCCGAAACCCATTTTGAATTCCCACAGCACCCACGCCACCAGCACCAGCGAAAACCCGGTGAAGGCCATCAACATCGTGTTGACCGCCCACTTCTTCTGGACGAGACCCCCATAGAGCACCGCAATACCGGGGATGCTCATCAGTCCGACCAGCGTCGCGGCCACCAGCTGCCAGGCGTTATCTCCCGCGTTGAGCCAATCGGGATAAGGGTTCATATCGGCGTCCCTCTCGATCAGTTATCGCGCTGGCGCTATCGAGCGGTCAAACTATTACACCGGGCCGTTTCTGTCAGATGACCAATTGTTAATTTTGAATTTCTGCTTGCGG
>NZ_DATFZD010000339.1:0-26691 GCF_035314665.1 Mycobacterium sp.
CTGAATCGCGGCATGTGGTTGGCGAAGAAGCTTGGAATCAAAGAGCGGATGCGCACCGACATTCTGCCCATCTCATTGGGCCTGCCGTTCGGACTGACGCTGATTCCGCTCAACCTGCCGCTGCCCACCAAGGTGGTCACCCAGGTTCTCGAACCCATCGACATCGAGGCGACATTCGGTGCGGAACCCGACGTGGAAGCAGTCGATGCCCACGTGCGCTCGCTGATGCAGGAAGCATTGAATGATCTTGCGGCACAACGACGCTTCCCCGTCCTTGGTTGAGGTCATGGCCGCTGTGACCGATGTGTCCGCCGATAGGGCGTCCGCGCCGAAGCCACCTCCTAGCGAAGCAGTTGAGCCAGCTCGCCGCACGCGTGCCGCCGGGCTTCGTGCGCGATGTCGAGCATCGGCATCGTCATGAACCCGTGGATGCCTCCCTCGAAGGGGCATCGCACCGTGATGACACCCGCAGCCTCTAGCGCGTCGGCGTAGGCAATGCCCTCGTCACGGAGTGGGTCGTGGCCGGCCAGGACGACGACCGCGGGCGGCAATCCTGTCAGGTTCGCCCGAAGCGGGGAGGCGTACGGATGTTCCCGGTCGGCAAGCGCGGGCACGTACTGGTCCCAATACCACTGCAGCGCCGGCTTCGGGTTGTAGAAACCCTTGCCGAACAAGCGATACGACTCGTTGTCGAAGTCGGCCGCGATCACCGGGTAGAGCAGCATCTGACCCGCAAGCGAGGGACCGCCGCGGTCACGCGCCATCAACGCGGTGACGGCGGCCAGGTTCCCTCCCGCGCTGTCGCCGCCCACCGCAACGGATTCTGCATTACCGCCAACAACGTCGGCGTTGTCTGCCGCCCATCGGACGGCCGTGTAAACATCCTCGGCCGCGTCAGGCCACTGATGCTCCGGAGCCAACCGGTAGCCCACCGAAATAACAACGGCGGAAATAAGATTGGTGATGTCGCGGCACAGCTCGTCGTGGCTGTCGAGATCACAGAACACAAAACCGCCGCCGTGCGCGTACACCAGAATCGGCAGGTCATCGCCGTCGGGCCGGTAGATCCGTACCGGGATATCGCCGTCGGGGCCCGGGATCGTCTCATCGCGGACCTCCCCAACGGGTTGCGGCCGGGTCGGCGCGACGAATCGGGAACGGATGGTTTCCCTGGCCTGAGCGCCGGTGATCGTGTGGACAGGCGGAAAGCCGGCATCCAGCGCCTCGATCAGGGGGGCGATCTGGGGATCGAGGCTCACGCGTACTGCAAGGCGGGCCGCGATGGCGGAGCCGGACGCCGGGGCAGCAATGGCCGCAGTGGCTGCAAGGTCGGCGCAACCCGCTGCGGGCCGTCCTCGACGTTGCGCCAGATACCCATCGCGGTCATCCGCACCGGGGCGGCCAGCCTTTGATCGAACATCATGCGGTTCATCTGACCACACACCGACACCGCAGCGACTGCCTCGCCGGGACTCCCGATCGGGGCTGCAACGCAACCGAACCCGAGCAGCGACTCCTCGCGCTCGAACGCAACACCGTGGGCCCGTACCTTCGCCAATTCAACCGCCAGTTGGGCGCTGGTGGAGATCGAGTACTTCGTCTTACGGACCTGCAGATCCGCCTCGGCGTGGTCGTCGCAGTAGGCCAGGATCGCCTTGCCGACGGCGGTACAGTGCGCCGGCTGACGACCGCCGACTCGGCTGGGGATCGCGCCGATCATCCGGTCGCCGACCTTCTCGAGGTAGACGACGTCGGAACCGTCCAGAACCGCGAGGTGTACGACGAGCCCGGTGGCGCGATGCAGTTCGCCCAGCAGCGGGGTGGCCGCCCGTACCAGGCGGTCCTGGTGCACCGCCAGCGAGCCCAGCTCCACCAGGCGCATGCCGAGCTCGTAGTCGCGACCACTGCGGCGCAGCCAGCGCAGCTGCACCAGGCGTTCGAGCATCCGATGCGCCGATGAGCGGGGCAGGCCGGTGCGGCGGACGATCTGGGCCAGCGTCAGCCGCCCCGGTCCGTCGAATGCATCGAGAACGAGTGCAATGCGGTCGATGACGGCGCTGGGGGTGGCTGGTTCGACGGTTGCAACCCCGTCTACGGTCCCTGACATCGGTCCTCCAAGTCTCAGCATATCTGAGTGGCATATTACTATTAGTAATATCAACTTTGTATCACAGCAGTGTGGCCGCTGTCACTAGGCAGGCGAAAATTGTCATACGCCGACAAGTCGGCGTACGACTGCGACACATGGATCTGTGCAGGTCAGCCCTTGGTCGCAGATCGGCCGGCGCGGCGACCGTAGAAGCTGCCGTCGCCGAGCGAGACGCCGCTGGCGTAACCCCAGGCGGCCAGTCCGGCGGTCGAACGGCCTGCGGCGAAGAGCCCCGGGATGGGCTCACCGCTGACGTGCAGGACCTCGGCATCCAACGTGGTGGCCAGCCCGCCCAACGTGAACCCGCCGGTGCTTTCTCGGAGGTCGATGGCGCCCACCGGGGAACCGATCGGTTTCACCCACTCGGGCTTCTTGTGCAGCAGCGGATCTTCGCCGCGGGTCGCGCCCTCGTTGTATGCGGCCACTGTCGCCTGCAGCGAACCGGGTGTCAGGCCCATGTCGCGTTCCAGGTCGGCAACGCTGTCGGCCACCCAGGTTGCCGGTCGCAGCATGAACTTCGGTGACCACGAGGCCATTGCCTCCTCTTGGCCATCGCTGTCGATGATCAGGTACGCGATGTTGTCCTGTTGGTAGAGCGTGAGCTGCCCGATCCTGCCCGGGTAGGTGTCCTCGGGGACATAGCGTTGACCGCGCCCGTTGACCAGAATGCCGCGCACCAACTGTTGCGGGTCGATGAAGATTGCGACTTCGGTGGCGTCCATATGGGCGAGGTCGGCGCCCAGTGCCTGTGCCATCCGGATGGCTTGCCCGTCGTGCTGCTCGATCGAGGCCGCCGGGCGTCCGGCGATCCGCGGAGCGTAACGGGCCACCATCGCATCGTTGTAGGCGAAGCTGCCCGTCGCTAGCACGACTCCGCTGCGCGCCCGGATCGTCATCTCACTGCCGTACCGGCGGGCGCGGATGCCGACCACCCTGCCGTCGGATTCGACGATCAGACACTGAACTCGCACGTCGTAAATTGCCCGCGCACCGGCCGCCGTCGCGGTCTCGACGAGCGGCTTCATCAGCATGTAGCCGGCGCTGGCTTCGCCCTGCTTCTTGTTCGACATCTGCGGGACGTGCCCGCGCGGGGCCGGGGTTGCGATCGTGTTGAACGGGTAAGAGTTTTCGCCGCCGCTGTACATCAGCCCTTGGTCGCCCATCGGTTCCCAGCCCGGCTCGGAGAAGAACTCCGCCTTGAACGGGACGCCGCAGCCGACGAGCCAGTCGAAGTGGGCGACGCTACCGGCGCAGTAATCGGAGATTCGGCTCCCGTCGGCACCGGGTCCCATCGCGACGTTGAGGAACGCCGCCATGTTGTCGACGGAATCGTCAAAGCCGCAGGCCTTTTGGAGCGGCGTGCCACCACCGAGGTAGATGAATCCACCTGCCATCGCCGCGGCGCCGCCCCAGGAGCCGGTGCGCTCCAGAACCACGACGTCGGCACCGGAGCGGGCCGCCTCGACTGCCGTTGCGGCGCCAGCGATCCCGTAGCCGGCGATGACGACGTCGGCCTCGTCATCCCACGACGTGATCGACGACGCCGCAACGGGTGTGACGTCGGTGTCGGGTGTCATAGCCGCATGGCCGCAGGCATCTCTCCGACCCACTGGTGGCCCCAGTAGCTGTCGGCCGTGATTTCCTCTGCGGTGTAATACGTTTCGTCGACGCGCATGCCGTCCGTGCCGAATTCGATGTCCCAGTCGCCGGGCGCGCGGACGTAGAACGACACCATTTTGTCGTTGGTGTGACGTCCGAGGGTGGACGACAGCTGGAAGCCCTCGGCGTTGACGCGGTCCAGTGCCTGACCGACGGCATCGAGGGTGTCGACTTCGACCATGATGTGGACGAGGCGTGGGTCACGCTGGTGTGCGGCTGGGACGATCGCCAGGCTGTGGTGTCGTTCGTTGATCCCGAGGAAGCGAACCCGTACCGGGCCAAACTCTTTCGGTAGCGGTACGCGGAACGCGCCGCGGGAGCGGAACCCCAAGACGTCGGTGTAGAAGTCGAACAGCCCGCCCGGATCGGTGGCCGGCACGACGACATGGCCCATTCCCTGATCGGCGGTGACGAATTGCGCGCCGAACGGGGTGATGACCGGGCTGTGGTCAAGCACCGCACTGTGGAATACCTCGAGTGTGGTGCCAGCCGGATCTTCGAAGGTGATCACCTCCTCCACCCTGCGAGCCTCCGCCTCATCGGTGGACAGTTGCTTGAATGGCAGCCCAGCACCGTCGAGTGCTGCTTTGACTCGTTGCAGCGCCGGGTGATCGCGCACTTCCCAGCCGACGGTGAGCACCCGGTCTGTCTCGCCGGGCACCACGATGAGCCGGGCGGCGCGCTCGTCCATCCGCAGGTACAACGCTGACGGGTCGGGCCCCTTGCCTTCCGCGAAGCCCAGCACGCCGAAGGCAAACTGCCGCCACCGGTCGATCTCATTGGTCGAAATCGTGATATAACCAAGGCTTTTCAGATCAGTCACGTTGGCCTCCTAGATCAGTGCCCGCAGCGGACCCTCGGGCGGTTCGATGCCCAGCGAGCTGAGGGCCGACGCGTGATACGTGGTGCCGGGGACATGGATGGCATGCAAGTGGCCGACGTGCACATCACGCCAATATCGTTGCAGCGGCTTGTCCATCCGCGCCGCGTTGCCGCCCGAGCGGGCGAAGATCTCGTCGACCGCCGACACTGCGCGCCACACTGCGCGAACCTGGGTGCGACGACCGGCCGCGCGGTCCGCGAACGATACCTCTTTGCCGGCGGCAACCATGTCGTAGATCCGGTCCGCGTTAGCCAGCAATTCCTGACGGGCGGCGTTGATGTCGGCCGCCGCCTCGCCGATCGCGTGCATGACGTAGGGGTCGTCCTTGATCGCGGTTCCGGTGGCGCCGACGCGCTCGCGCTGATAGTCCAAGTGCGCGGCCAGGGCACCCTCGGCGATGCCGATGGTCGCCGCCGAGATGCCCAGCGGGAACATGGTCGACCACGGCATCAGATATAGCGGCTCGGTCATGCCAGCCTCTCGCTGGGCGGTGCCGTCCATGACCTTAGTCGCGTCCATGGTCCGGTAGGTCGGGACGAACGCGTCCTTGACGATCACGTCCTTCGAGCCGGTGCCGCGCAGACCCACCACGTTCCACGAGTCCTCGACGATCTCGTAGTCCTTGCGCGGCAGGATCATGTGCAGCACCTGGGGCGGCATCAGCGGCACCCCCTCGTTGTCGCCGAGCATCGCGCCCAGGATGATCCAGTCGCAGTGGTCGGTGCCCGAGCTGAACTGCCAGCGGCCGTTGAAGATGTAACCACCGTCGACGGGTTTAGCCACCCCCTGCGGCGCATACGGGGAAGCCATCCAGGTGTCGACATCGTCGGCCCAAACCTCGGCGGCCACCTTCGGGTCGGCATAGGCCAGCTGGTAGGGGTGCACGCCCACCACACCGACGATCCAGCCGGCGGCCGGATCCAGTGCCGCGGTGGCCATCACGGTCTCACCGAACTCGCGTGGGTGGACCTCAAACCCTTGGTAGCTCTTCGGCTGCAGCAGCCGGATCAGCCCGGCCGCCTTCATGACTTTGACGGTCTCGTCGGTGAGCCGACCAATTCTCTCGGCTTCCGCGGCCTGCTCCCGCAACTGGTCGGCCGTGGCCATGACCCGGTCAAGAACCCGCTCGCTCATATCGTTCGTCCTTACGTGGTGTGGGCTTAGTAATGGTCTACCGCAGTCCGCGTCCGTCCCGAAGGTGATCCCGGTGAGCGGACGCAAACGGATCAAAACTCGATGCGCACATCGCCGCTCACCGGCCTGGCCTGACACGCGAGAATCAGGCCGTCCCGTAGATCCTCGGGTCCGAAGATGTCGCACGCCGCCATGCCGACTTCACCCTCAACCACGGTCGCCACGCACGACCCACAGCGGCCTTCCCGGCATGAGTGGGGCACGTCAATGCCCGCATCGAGCAATGTGTCGACCAGGGTCTGGCCGCGCGGCCAGCTCAGACGATGCCGTTGACCGTCCAGGTCGACGTTCACATGTATGACTTCTGGCATAAGCCGATGGTCTGCGATCGACACAGGACTGCGCACAGGCCCGCCCAATGGCCGGGAAAACTGGCTCGCACCGCCCGGTGACCGGGAAGGGAACCGCGCGATGCGACGGATCTACCTACAGTGAATGCTTGTGGACCTAGATACACCTCTGGACGTCATAGTGGTGGGCGCCGGGTTCGCCGGTCTGTATGCCCTGCATAAGCTGCGCATCCAAGGCCTGTCGGTGCGGGTGCTCGAGGCCGCACCCGAGCTGGGCGGCACCTGGTACTACAACCGCTATCCGGGCGCGCGTTGTGACGTCGAGAGCGTGGACTACTGCTATTCGTTTTCCGACAAACTGCAGCAGGAGTGGAACTGGACCGAGAAGTACGCCACGCAGGCCGAGATCCTGAGCTACCTGAACTGGGTCGCGGACAAACTCGACCTGCGCCGCGACATCGCGTTAAACACTCGCGTCGTCTCGGCGGTGCTCGATGAGACGACGTTGCGCTGGACAGTGACCACCGACGGCGGACAGAAGCTCTCGGCGCGGTTCTGTCTGATGGCGACCGGCCCGTTATCGGACGCGATGACGCCAGGTTTCAGCGGCCTGGATAGCTTCGCCGGCGAGATCTACCACACCGCTGCGTGGCCTGACGATCCTGTCGACTTCACCGGCAAGCGGGTGGCGGTCATCGGTACCGGATCCTCCGGCATTCAATCGATTCCGATCATCGCCGAGCAGGCCGCGCACCTCTATGTCTTCCAGCGCACGCCCAACTACAGCGTCCCCGCCGGCAATAAGCCGCTGTCCGGTGCGGAACTCGACGAAATCAAGGCTACTTACGCGGAGCGGCGTCGTGTGTCGTGGCGCAGCGGCGGCGGGTCACCGCACATCACTGCCCCCAAGCCGACGATGGAGTTCACCCCGGAGGAGCGCCGCGCGGCGTTCGAAACGCGATGGCAGCTCGGTGGTGTGCTGTTCTCCAAAACCTTCCCAGACCAGATGGTCGACCCGGCCGCCAACGAAGAGGCACGCAAGTTCTACGAGGAGAAGGTCCGCGCCGTGATCGACGACCCTGTGGTGGCGGACCTGCTTATTCCCAACGATCACCCGATCGGCACAAAGCGAATCTGCACAGACAGCAACTACTTTCAGACTTTCAATCAGCCCCACGTGTCGCTGGTCAGTGTGCGCGCCACCCCGATCGAATCCGTTGACGCCGATGGGATCAATACCGCCGATGCCCACTATGGCCTCGACATGATTGTGTTGGCAACGGGTTTCGATGCGCTGACCGGGGCGCTGGGCAAGATCGACATCGTCGGCCGTAACGGCGCGACCCTACGTGACGACTGGGTGCACGGACCGCGCACCTACCTGGGCTTGGGCGTCGACGGGTTCCCAAATCTGTTTCTGATCTCAGGCCCGGGAGCGCCGGCGGTGTTGGCGAACATGGTGCTGCACGCGGAGGCGCAAGTGAATTGGATCGCAGACGCCGTCGCCTACCTCGACAGCGACGGTTACGCGGCGATGGAAGCCACCCGCAGCGCCGTGGACGGTTGGGGCGCAGAATGTGCCCGGCGCGCCGAGGCGACACTGTTCACCAGGGCAAACTCCTGGTACATGGGCGCCAACGTGCCGGGAAAACCACGGGGCTTCATGCTGTTCATCGGTGGGTTCGCGACGTACAACGACGTCTGCGCCGAGGTGGCGGACGCCGGCTACAAGGGATTCGCCTTGGTGAAAGCGTCTTGATGCCAGGTTCCTTCGGATGTGTAGATAACTACAGAAAGCTGTTGCTATGGAACATAGTCCAGGGCAGCTGACCGGAAAGGTTGCCATCATCACCGGAGGCGCGGGCGGCCTCGGCGCGGCGTTCGCGCACCACATCGTCGCGCGCGGCGGCAGCGTGGTGCTCGCTGATCTGCTCGACGACGACGGCAAACGGCTGGCCGATGAGCTTGGCGCCCAGGCGCGATACATCCATCTCGACGTCACCGATCCCGAACAGTGGTCGGACGCGGTGCAGTTCGCCCTCGCCGAGTTCGGCGCGCTCAACGGCCTGGTAAACAACGCCGGAGTGTCGACCGGTCAGTACCTCGAGCACGAGCCGGTGGCGCACTTTCGGATGGTCTTGGAGGTCAACCTGGTCGGAGTTTTCAACGGCCTGCAGGCGGTGATCAAGCCGATGCGCTCGGCCGGCGGCGGGTCGATCGTCAATATCTCTTCTGCGGCAGGTTTGTTCGGCCTGGCATTCACTGCGGGCTACGGCGCCTCGAAGTGGGGTGTGCGGGGACTGTCCAAGATCGCCGCCGTCGAGCTGGGCCCCGATCGCATCCGGGTCAACTCGGTGCACCCCGGCATGACCTACACCCCGATGACGGTCAATGTCGGGATCCAGGTCGGCGAAGGCAACTATCCCAACACACCGATGGGACGCGTCGCGGTGCCCGAGGAGATCGCCGGCGCGGTGGGCTATCTGCTATCCGACGACGCCGCCTACGTCACCGGCGCGGAGATTGCGGTCGACGGCGGGTGGACCGCTGGACCCACGCTGAAATACGTTATGGGTCAATAGGACCAGACAGGAGCGCAGATGAAGCGATTAGCACACAACCGAATCCTGGTGACCGGCGCCGCCTCGGGCATCGGGCAGGCCACCGCGCTGCGCCTGCTGGACGAGGGTGCCGCGGTGGTCGCCGCCGACGTCGCCGCCGACGGGCTGGACAAGACCCGAGCCCGGGCCGGGGAGATCGGCGCCGGCGATCGGCTGGCCACGGTGGAGATGAACGTCGGCGACGAGCGGTCGGTGGTCGATGGTGTCCGCTCGGCCGTGGACACATTGGGTGGCCTGGATTCCCTGGTCAACGCCGCCGGCATCCTGCGCGCCGCGCACACCGAGCAGATGGGCTTGGACCTGTGGAACCAGATCATCGGGGTCAACCTGACCGGGACCTTCCTGGTGGTCCGTGAGGCGCTCCCGACGCTGCTGCAAAATCCCCGCAGCGCAATCGTCAACTTCAGCTCGACGTCCGCGTCGTTCGCCCATCCCTACATGGCGGCTTACGCGGCCAGCAAGGGTGGCGTCCAGTCCTTCACCCATGCGCTGGCGCTCGAGTACGCGAGTAAAGGACTGCGTGCGACCTGCGTGGCGCCGGGCAGCATCAAGTCCGGAATCACCGATGCCACAGGCGGATACATCCCTGCGGACGCGGACTGGACGCTGTTGACCCGGCTGATGCCGATCATGCCCACCACTGAGGAATCCAGTGGCGCGGGCATGGCCAATCCGGCTGTAGTCGCCGGCGTCATCGCGATGTTGGTCTCCGACGACGGCGCGTTCATCACCGGTACCGAGATCCGCATCGACGGCGGAACGCACGCATGACGGCGCCCCCAACCTACGAGGACACCCTTCGTGAAATCACCACTGACGCAGGCGTTCTGCGCTATCACGAGGCAGGCCTGATCGACACCGGGCCGCCGTTGCTGCTGTTGCACGGTTCCGGTCCGGGCGTGACGGGTTGGCGCAATTTCCGCGGCGTGCTGGGCGCGTTCGCCGAATTCTTTCGCTGCCTGATCCTGGAGTTTCCCGGCTTCGGCGTCAGTGACGATTTCGGCGGCCACCCGATGATTACCGCACTGGATGCGTTGGTGCGCTTCGTCGATGCACTTGGGCTGGACACCGTCGACATTGTCGGCAATTCGATGGGTGGCGGTGTCGCGATCAACTTCGCGATCGCTCATCCCGAGCGAGTGCGCCGGTTGGTGACCATCGGCGGCATCGGTCGCAACGTGCTCAGTCCGGGGCCGCCGGAAGGCATTCGGCTGCTGCAGGAGTTCACCGACGAGCCCACCCGGGAGCGGTTGGTCCGCTGGCTGCATTCGATGGTCTACGACCCGGCAATCGTGACCGACGAGCTGATCGAGGAGCGGTGGACTCATGCCACCGATCCGCAGACACTGGCCGGGGCGCGGCGGATGTACAGCAGCGAAGCCTTCGCGCAGATGATGAAGGCCATGGAGTCGTCCAAGGGGCCACAGCCGTGGGCGATGATGCACCGGGTCAAGGCGCCGACATTAATCACCTGGGGCCGCGACGATCGCGTCAGCCCACTGGACATGGCGCTGCTCCCGATGCGCACCATCCCCAACGCCGAATTGCATGTGTTCCCCAACTGCGGTCACTGGACCATGATCGAGGCGAAAGATGCCTTCGAGAGCGCCGTGCTGGCGTTCTTGCTGCGGAAAGATTCCGCCGAGCTCAGTTGACGCAGGGCACGCCGCCGCCGCCGATCGGTGCGCCCTGATCGGGCGTCGGCTCGGTGGTGTCGGTGCTCGTGGTTGATTGGTGGTAGCCGTAGCTGCCGGAAAGGCTTGAGGCCGAACTGGACGAGGTGGAATCGTCCGAGCTGGAATCGTCCGAGCTGGAATTGCCCTGCGACGGCATGGAGAAGTTGTCGTCGACGATGACCTCGACATGGCTGAACTGCAGGGTGCGATTCGGTTTGTCAGGCGCATCGATGCCAAGCAGCGTCGCGACGTTGCGTGCGTCGCTTTCGGCGCCCGGCGCGTACTCGATCGTGGTGGTGGTGGGTTCACCGCGAACGCGGTCCCGTACCGCCCCGGTGGTGTAGCCGTCTTTCTTCAGCGCACGCGCCAGCTGGCTGGCGAGGCCGCTGGTGTTACTGGCGTTGACCACGTCGACGACGGTCGACGGGCTCGGCACATCGGAGGTGGCCGTCGACGTCGCGGCCGAGGAGGTTCCGAAGGCTTTTGCCACTTCGGCCTTGATCGCGGCGGGATCGATGATGTTGACGTCTTGACCGTTGATGTTGTCGTAGCGCACCACCGGCAGGGTCCGGTATTCGATGGAGCCGCCCGCGAGAGCGCCCATCCGGCGGAACTGGTCCTCGTCCCAGCCCGACGACAAGACGACGTCCTTGCGCGCCACATTGATCAGGCCCTTGAGCTTGCCCAGATTGGTGAAGGTGCCCGAATCCTGCAGCTGGCGCATGACCGACGAGAGAAACGCCTGCTGACGATGGGTACGGTCCAGGTCACCATTTTCCAGGCCGTGGCGCTGCCGCACGAACGCCAGCGCCTGCCCGGCATCCAGGGTCTGGCGCCCGGCCGGGAAGTCGGCGCCGGAGTATTCGTCGTACACGGCGTGTTTCAAGCACACGTCCACGCCACCCAGGCTCTTGGCCAGGTCGTAGAAACCGGCCAAATTGACCTCAGCGAAGTAGTCGATGGGCACCCCGGTCAGGCTCCGCACCGCCTTCAACGTCGCGGTGCGGCCGGCTTCGCGGCCCCGCGTCTCCAGCTCCTTCTGGTCGCCGACGCCTTTGTCGATCAGCTTCTGCTCGACGTACTGCTTGGTGAGCCCGTAGGCCTCTTTGATCTTGATGTGGTTGTAACCGGGCACGCCGTTGAACGGCACCCAGTCGTCACGGGGGATCGAGAACGCGGTCACCCGGTCATCGGCGCTGACGTGCGCAAGGATCAAGGTGTTGGTGTTGTAGCCGCCGTCGTCGGAGTCGCCGGCGTGCAGGTGTTTCAGCACGGCCCACGGCAGATCGTTGCCGTCCTGGTCCTTTCGCGAGTCCAGCCCGATGAGCAGGATGTTCATCCCGTCACCGGTGGATTTCGGATCTTCGGAACGCAGCGCCTGCGAAACGGTGATCCCGCCCAGCATGCCGTGGGCCATCCACCATCCCGACCCGGTCGCGACCAATGCGACCACGGCAACCAACGCGAAGAAGGCACCGATAAACCCGCGGCCTTGGACCGCGGCCGGCGTCGCACGATGGCGATGCTTGGGGCTGGATCGCTGCAGGTCTAGCACTACAACCTCGACTGTCTATGGGCGCCGCGCGGGACCCCCGGGTTGCAATGTGCGCGGTCTACGTATAGAGCTCGGTGTCTAGTATGGGGCACCTTCCTGTGCAGCGCGTAGTGACCCAACTAACGGCTCCGGGTTGACGATGCCGTCAAAACAACGGCTACCAGCGACAACACCTCGCTGCAGATCGCCATCTTCGACTGAGAGAAGCGCCTAGTTGTGACCAAATCGTGGTCACAATTTGCTGGCTACAGCTCCAGAACCGCCCCGTCGGTGGCTGACACCGCGGCGGCGAACCGTGCATGGGCGGCGGCCGCCGTGCGTTCCGGCACGCCGGGAAGGGGGTGGCTGTGGGTGAGCAGGAGGCGTGACACACCGGCCTCGATGGCGATGGTGCCGACCTCGTCACCGGAGGTGTGGCCGCGCTCGGCGTGGGTCGGCTGCCACGCCTCGTGCAGCAGCGTGGTCACGCCGGCCGCGTGGCGGATGGTCTCCGGGTCGAATTCGGTGTCGGTGCAATAGGCCAGCCGGTTCCCGACCCGGAAGCCCGCGGAGGGCAAAGTGTGTCGGGTCTGCTCCCAGGTCTCGATCTCGTGACCGGCGAAGCTTAAGGTGTCCCAACCCAGCTCCGCCCAGCGTGCCGGCGCCACTGGCGAGGCGGTCTGAAACGGCGAGGCGAGCAGCTGATCCGCCACGATCGATCGGGTGGGCCGGCCGTAGGACTGCGCGCCCGGGCCCGCGATCGTCAGTTCTCGGCCGCCCAGGCCGCGCGCACTGATGAAGCCGAGCCCGGTCACGTGATCGAGGTGGAAGTGGCTGAGCGCCACCGTCACGGTCGCGATGCCATCCAGCAGAGCAGGGTTGATGTGCAGCGTGCCCAGACCGGTTCCGGCATCCAGCACCAGAGCTTCGGTGCCCGAGGTGATCAGGTAGCAGCTGGTCTGCCGGGTGCTGGTGGGAATCCATCCGCCGCTACCGAGAACCGTCAACCTCATGGCTAGAGAACCTATGACGGCGGGGCGGCCGCCTACGACAATGACTGCTTGAGCGCGGCCACCGTCTCGAGATCGGTCAGTGCCGCGACGCCGCGTTTGACGCCTTCCATGGCGATACTTTCGTCTTGCATGCCGCCCATCCCGGCGGTGATCAGCGGCGCGACGTAGGCGTACAGCGACCCTTGCCGATAGCGCAGCCACAGTTCGTCGGCGTCCAGCTCGGGGCCGCCTCCGGCCGCCAATGCTTGGCGATAGACGTCGAGCAGGTCGCGTTCGCAGGCCTGGCGGTCGGCGGTGGTCATGCTGGTGATCAGGGTGTAGCTCAGTTCGCGGCCGGGGTGCCCGCGGCGAAGCGCCTGCCAGTCGAGCAATCCCGCTTGGCCGTTGCGGAAGTAGACGTTGCCCGGGTGCGCGTCGCCGTGCATCACTGTATTCGGTTCTCGGTCAATCACTTTCGCGACCGCCCGATAGTTGTCGATGATGTAGCGACCGTCCTGGACGGGAATGGAGGTTCGCTCGGCCAGTCGGCGAGCCGAGGTGTTCAGCAGCGAACCGGTCAGCAGCGATGTGTGATCGCCCGACGCCGAGTAAACCCAACCGGGCGGACGTTCCCAAAACGTCGCGTGCAGCCGGGCCAGCAGCTCGACGATCATGCTCGCCTGGTCCTTGTCGAGCGGATGCAAGGTATCGGGAAACTCGCAACGATCGACCGCCAAGTCTTCGAGTACGAGCACGTAGCGACCGGTCAGCGAGTCGAACGCCGAGCCGTAGGCCGCGGGCCGGCCGGTGAGCTGGGGTGACAAATCGCGATAGAACAGCACCTCGGTCTGCGCCAGCCGGCCCAGTTCGCCCATCAGCCGAGTGGCGACGGTCTCGGCGGGCATCTTGACGAACACCGAGGCCGGGACGTCGTCCCCGGTCAGTGCCAGCCGAGCCCGCGACGACGTACCGGCGTCACCGCCGATCACTGACGCGGAGGTCACGCGGCGGCCCATCATTTTGGATAGCGACGGGCCGTCGAGCCCGCTGATCGTGCGTGGCAGCGACCGCAGCCGACCGATGACGGCATCGGTTGCCACACGCTGGATTCCGCGGCCAAGGTGCGCCGTCAAGCCGAGAACCGGTACTACCCGACTCGTTGGATCGGCCATCGGTCACCCCTTCCGCTCACGATGCATCTTTACAAAAAGTCGTCATTCTGTAAAGTAAGTGCATCATGGGTTACTCAGCCGCCGACGAATCCTTCACCCACCAATTGCCGCGACCATTCGACGAAGTCCACCACCCCGACCCCACCTGGTCGGA
Organism: Mycobacterium sp.; assembly: GCF_035314665.1. Taxonomy (GTDB): domain Bacteria; phylum Actinomycetota; class Actinomycetes; order Mycobacteriales; family Mycobacteriaceae; genus Mycobacterium. The sequence goes on from NZ_DATFZD010000339.1 coordinate 14,325, forward strand.
CCGTTGCTACTTCTTCGCGGCCTCCCCCGACGGCGGGCTGCTGCTGGCCTCGGGCTACGGCAACAACCCGAACACCAAGTCCGGAATGGGCTACGTCAAAGTCACATTGGCCGACGGCCGCCATTACGACCTGCTCGCCGGCCGGCCCGTGGATGGCGGCCAGCGTGCCGAGGTAGGCGCTGGCCCGATGCGATGGACTTGTGTTGAGCCGCTTAAGAAATGGAAGCTGGAGGTCGAGCCGAACAACTCCGGAATCGCGTGGGAGCTGTACTACGAGCCCACCGCGCCGATGTGGGAGTTGTTGCCGCTCAAGGTGCATGGCAAGGACGGCAAGGTGATTGCCGACATGTACCACATGAAAGAGCCCGGACGATGGACGGGCTGGGTTGACATTGACGGCGAGCGCATCTCGGTCGACGGGTTTCACGGCGGCCGCGACCGGACGTTCGGGGTTCGGGTCGCCGACGAAATCGACTTCTGGCTCTGGCTCGACGCCGGCTTCGAGGACCGCGCGATCGAAGCCTGGATCTTCGAAACCTCCGACGGCGACGTCACTTACGTCGACGGCGGTATCACCCACAACGACGGCACGCTGTCCAAGCGGTTCGTCAACATCGAGCACGAAATCGAATTCGACGGCGACCGCAAACGGCCCGCCCGCGCCGTGCTCGTCTTCACCGACGAGGACGGGAACCGCTACCGGGTTGGCGCCGAGTCGCCGAACCAACACGTGAACGCCTACTACGGCATGCCGATGGCGAAGTGTAACTACGAAAAACTGGACGGCGGAGCATATTTCATCCATTACCGATGGGATGCCACTAACCGCGACGAGCTGATCGAAACCGAGGACAAGTCCATGGCGATCGATCAGCTGATGCGCTTTGACTTCGACGGCCGGATCGGCTGGGGCATCTTCGAAATCCTGATGGGCGGCAACGCCTACCCGCGGTATCCCAACTGGAAGCCGATGGACATGGCGTCGTTCAGGCAGGACAAAACGCCGGTGGACCGGCTGGCCGCGGACAGCGAGGCGTAGCGATGACAGCAACCGATGAGATCGGCCCGCGGCTCACGCAGTGGCTGCAAACGAAATTGCCGGACGCTGACGAGGTCCGGATCGAGGGACTCGACCGGGTCACCTTCGGACACTCGGCAGAGATGATGGTGTTGACGGCCGTGGCCCGCCACGGCGACGCCGAGGAACGCCAAGACGTGGTGTTGCGTCTGCGCCCTCGACCGCCCGCTCTGTTGGAGCCCTACGACCTCGAGCGGCAATTCGACATCCTGCGTGGCCTCGCCAACACCAATGTCCGGGCCCCGCGGGCGTTGTGGCTCGAAGACTCCGGCGAGGTGCTCGGCCGACCGTTCCTGATCATGAACCGGGTCGCGGGCAGCGTCTACGAGATGGAAGCGCCGACCGATGCGACGCCCCAACACATCCGACGGATGTGCGAAAGCATGGCCGAGCAGCTTGCCGCGATCCATTCGGTGGATCTTTCGACGACCGGCCTGGCCGCGCTGGACGATGGAAGAACTCACCTCGATCGTGAGATCGACCACTGGGCAAGCGAAATGCATCGGGTACAGCACGGAAGGCTGCCCGCACTGGAGCGCCTGCGGCAGGGACTGCGGGAGACCAGGCCGGCGCCGTCCGCGAAAATCACCCTCGTCCACGGCGACGCCAAGCCGGGCAACTTCGCGTTCGTGGACGACGAGGTGAGCGCGGTCTTCGATTGGGAGATGACGACGGTCGGCGACCCGCTGACCGACATCGGCTGGATGGAGCTGTTGTGGATGCAGCCCGTGGGCATCACCAGCCACGACGCCGCGCTAACGATCGATGAATTCATCGAGCGCTACCAGGCCGCCAGCGGCATCAAGGTCGAGAACCGCAGCTGGTATCGAGCGCTGAACGCCTTCAAGATGGCGGTGATCTGTTTGATCGGGGCGATGCTCGTCGACCAAGGCGACGCTGACGATCCGAAGCTGGTCTTAGCCGCGGGCGGCACGCATCTTCTGACCCAGGTCGGGCTGGCCGATCTGAGTATCAACGAAATCCTCGAATCCGGACCGATCGGCATCCGCCAGGAACGCATCGACGAAGTACTGTCGCACGCGTCGCGAACCGGCTAGCAGAAGTTTGGCCGAAGCCACCCCACGAACGTCGGCAAGAGGTCAAATGGGGCATGGCCCTAGTCGGCGTTCATCAACGGGGTGAGATGTGAAGCGGCTCAACGGCGTGGACGCCTTGATGCTGTACAGCGAAACACCCGAGATCCACATGCACACCATCAAGATCGGCGTGCTCGATGTCTCAGCTGTGGAAGGCGGATTCAGTTTCGATCTGTTCCGCGAAGTCGCGTATCCACGGCTCATGGCGCTGGCACCGCTTCGCTTTCAGCTGGTGGACATCCCGCTGAAGCTACATCACCCGATGTGGGTGCAGAACGCCGACATCGATGTGGACTACCACCTACGCCGGGCCTGGGTACCCGCCCCGGGCGGCCGTCGTGAGCTCGACCAGTTGATCGGCGAGATCGCGAGCACGCCGCTGGACCGCAGCCGCCCGCTGTGGGAGATGTACATCGCCGAGGGACTGGCCGAGAACCGGATCGCGATCATCCACAAGGTTCACCATGCGCTGGCTGACGGCGTCGCATCGGCCAATCAGATGGCCATGGCTTTGGAGCCGCACCAACCCGCATCCGTCGCGGTGCCCAGCCCTGTTACTCGGCCGCTCACCCGGGCGGACCTGCTTCGGGCGGCCACTCGCGACCACGTGGGACTGATCCGCAAACTGCCTCGGCTGGTCAAGGAAACGGCTGCCGGGGTTTCGCGGGTGCGGCGCCGGTCCAAGGAACGCGGCGCGCATCCCGACCTTGCCCGCAACTTCGCCCCGCCGCGTTGTTTCATCAACCACCGCGTGACGCCGGGGCGGCGGTTCGCCACCGCGCCACTGGCGCTGTCCGATGTCAAGGAGACCGCCAAGCACCTCGGTGTGACACTCAACGACGTCGTGTTGGCGATGGCCTCCGGCGCGTTGCGTCAGCTGCTGTTGCGCTACGACGGGCACGCCGACTCACCGCTGATTGCCGGTGTCCCGGTGAGCTACAACACGTCGCCGGACCGCTTGGACGGCAACGAGTTCACCTACATGACTCCGTCGCTTCCGGTTCATATCGACGACCCGCTGCAGCGGGTGGAGCTGACGTCGATGGCGACCAAGATCGCCAAAGAGAACCACCACTTGCTCGGGCCCACCTTGCTACCGGCCTGGCTGTCCTACCTTCCGCCCGCGCTCGCGCCCCGTTTCTTTCGGACGCAAGCCCGGCGCGTCGAGTCGGCCAGCGTGATGAATTTGACGATCTCCAACGTCCCGGGGCCGCGGGAGCGCGGTCACATCGAGGGCGCGACGGTCAGCGAAATCTATTCCGTCGGGCCGGTTGTGGCGGGAAGCGGCCTGAACATCACGGTGTGGAGCTACGTCGACCAGCTGGCCATCTCGGTGTTGACCGACGATGTCACGCTTGTCGATCCGCACCAGGCTACCGACGCAATGATCGATGCCTTCACCGAAATACGAAGAGCTGCAGGGCTTTCCGATCAACTTCAGCCGCTGGGCGCAGCCCTTCCGCTGGCCGCGGCGGCGAGCTGACTCGCTATCCGATGACCGGCAAGCGGCGCTGGCGCGCAAGCCGGTCGAGCGCCCTCTGCATCACCTTGCGGACATAGGCATCGACCGCGGCGACATCAGGGTCCTCGCCGAACCGGGCCGTGACGTCGATCGGTGTCAGCACCTGAGTGACGATCTTGCTCGGCAACGGCAGGTTCGCTCCGCCCAGTGACAGCCCGAACGGGAATCCCGCGGCGATCGGCACCATCTCACTGCGCGTCAGTCGTTTGATGATCCCGACGCGCTTGGCCAGGCCGGTGCCGCGGGTCAGGAAGAACTGCGTCTCCTGACCGCCGATCGACACGATCGGCACGATCGGAACGCCCGCGTCGATGGCCGTGCGGACGTAGCCGGTGCGGCCATTGAAGTCGATGACGTCCTGCTTCAGCGTCGGCCGCATGGCGTCGTAGTCTCCGCCGGGGAACACCATCACCGCGGCGTCCGACGCCAAGGCGCGGGCCGCGTTGTCCCGGCTAGCCGAGATAAATCCGATGCGTTGGAAGAACTGCTTGGTCGGCCCGACCGACAGCACGTCGTGGCTGAGCGTATACAACGGCCGGTCGTAGCCGAATCTGTCGTAGAAGTGCACGGCGAAGGTCGGCAGATCGGTCGTCGTCGGTCCGCCGGAGTGATTGGACACGAACAGGGCGCCGCCGGCTGGAATACGCGCGAGGTTGCGGACTTCCGATCGGAAGTAGTGTTTGGCGATCGGGCGGAGCAGACCCACGACGCGCTCGGTCAACATCGGGTCCCACTTGGCAACATCCGGGATTCGTTGCTCCGCAGGGTCTTTGACCAGTCGAGCTGATGGCATAACTACCTCTTGTGATGTGGTTGGGGGCTGCGGCAGTTCCGGCGAAATCGTCCGGACCGCCCCTGGACAGCAGCCATCAGCTTTACAGATTCGGTTGAAAATGTCACGTTATGTGATGCACTGCATAATGTCGGTCGTCCGACATGCCGGAAGCGACACTTATGTGGGCTAGAAATTTGCTACGGTCCCTAGGTGGCGGAGCAGGACTGCCGCGATCGGCTGATCGATGCCGCCCTGAATCTCGGTGTCAGGTTCGGGTATGAAGCCACGTCTATTGATCAGATCGCTGCCTCCGCTGGTGTGACGCCGGCGGAGTTCGGGCGCTACTTCGCGACCAAGGATGCGGTGATCATGTCCATTATCGACGACTTGGTGCAGGCCACCGCCGCAACGCTTCCGCATGTTGAGGCAGCAGCCAGTCCAGAGCAGGCGCTGCTCATCGCCACCACCGAGGTGATGACCGCGATCACCGACGGCCGCGGCGTGATCACCCGGGACCGGATGCTCGCGATGTCCGAGATCGTCAGCACGCAGCCCGGCCTGCGAAAACAAGCATCGCGAACCCGGAAGCGAGTACTGACCCAGGCGCTCGCCGATCGGTTGGGCGTAGCGGCGGATAAGCGGCGCGTGCGCCAGGCGGTGACGATGTGGTCGGCGGTCGCTTCCGGCGCCTATGTGTCCCGCTCTACCATGGCGGACCACTACGACCCGGGCCTGGATGATCAACTGGAACAGCGGATGGTGGTCGAACTCACCGCGAGCTTCACCGAAGTCATGGGTGACAATCACGCTGAGCCGGACGCCTCGTCGTAGAGATGCCATTGCGGCGTACTGCTCGGACCAAACGGGTTTCCGTTGAGCCCGTCTGTCGGGAGTGACTGCGTTTTTCGTCAATCGGCGAACACGATGACAACCTAGGATCACCCCCATGATGACGCGGTTTACCGCGGCCGCTGCGCTCCTGGTGGCAGCCTCGCTAACAACCGCGCCGGCCGCCGGAGCTGAGCCCGGCGATACCGTGACCTACAACGTCGACGCGGACGGCCCACTGCCGTTGGTGTCGTATCACGACGATATGGACAACATCCACCAGCTGACGAACCAGCCGGCCCCCTGGACCACCAGTTTTACCGGCGCGGCGACCTACGGGCTGTTTGCCGTCGGCGCGAAGACGAGCGGGGAGCGGGTATCTTGCGAGATCATCGTCAACGGCGAGGTCCGCGACCAGAAGTCCGGCAACGGCCGACACTCCTTGGCCGACTGCGAGGCGGTAGCGACTGCACTCGAGCCGTGAGCGACTCGCTCGGGCCTTCGCTAATGGCCCTTGGTAGTCGCGTTTTGCTGTTGACTACGTCGAAAACCGCAATGGCGTGCGCAAATGGTTGTGGGGTGACACCGAGTGGGCCAAAAGGGCGGTCGAGTGAAATAGGTCTCGTGCGTGATGTCGGGGTAGTCCGCCGCGACCCGCTCGGCCCCGCGGACGAACAGCCCGTCGTGCGTGGAACGTTGCGCGAAATCCCAAAGCACTTCTGCGCCGTCGGCATAGAGGCACGTGACGCCAGGGCGTGTGGTCCGACGTTGTCCAGTAACCAATCGATCGAAGGTCTGGTCCGCTGCACCTGCACCTGCACCCCGGCGCGACGCGCGTTCTCGGCAGAATTTCACAGCTGACAGCAGCCTTACACTTTAGATAACTCTTTCGCTGAATCTGAGCTGCTGGATCGGGACCGGTGTAGTGTGCAACCTGGGATTTGGCAGTGACCGGGAGTGATGCCATGGTCAAACTCGTTCTCGCAGTTGCCACTACCCGACTGTAGTCACTAGGATCCTCATGCTCTTGGGGACTACTCAAGGTGGTTCGAGTAGTCGATTACGCTAGGCCGCTCGACCGGCAGGCGCGAAAATCAAGGCGCAATTAGCACCTGGAAGTCGTCCCGCACGGCGTTGCACCAACGAGGCCCACATGAATGTCTTGATATCTGCCCCTTCGTCATCTGCTCCTGCCGCTCCAGGGCTGTATTCCGCCATCACGGCAGAGCTCCGGCCAGAGCCGGCAGTGGCCACGGCGGGCCGGGGAGTGCTCGACGGTGCATTCGCTGTACTGGACGCTCTCGCCCACGCCGACCAGGGTCTCGGACTGACCTCGCTGGCCCGGGTAAGCGGGCTAGCTAAATCATCCACCCACCGGCTCGCAGAACACCTCGTCAGGCTCGGCGCGGTGCAGTGTTTCGAGCACCGCTACTATGTCGGGCCGCGGATGTTGCGCATTGGGCAGCGCTGGCAGCCGGATCCGCTGCTACGGGTCTCAGCCCAGGTGCCGGTTCACGCCCTTGCCGTGCAATCGCGCGCCATCGCGTCGCTGCGGATCCTGCATGAACAGCGGCTCCGATATATCTGTGCTGCAGCGCCCCACGGCCACGCCTACATGCCTGACCTCGGCGACCCCGAATCGATTGCCCGCACCGCCACCGGACGCGTCCTCTACGGGGCCCAGCCCGCCGGCCACGTCACGCTTCCCGACGGCTGGACCCCACGTGAATGGCGCAACCTTCGCGAGTCCATCCGCGATCCGCACGCGACAGTGGTCGACCATCAGGACGTGGTTGCCGGCGTCTGTTGCGTATCAGCGCCCGTGTGGTGGCCGAATGGGGACTGCGCCGGCGCAGTCACCGTCACGGTCCACGCAAACGACCTCCCCGTCGGCCTACCCACCCTGGTGTCGCACACCGCGTGCCGCATCGGCACCGCCCTTCAGAAACTAAAGCCGAACTGACGCGTTGGTCTGCCTGAGGGGCACAAACAATTCGGCCTGACAATACTCGAGGGTGGCTATGCCGGGCCATAGCGTACCTTTGGTATCAGATAGAGTATTCTCGCATTCGGGCCGCCGCTCGACGACCACCCGCAACATCGACCACCGCGCGGGCCCGATAGCTCGATAGGAGCGGCCCATGCCCACCTCCGTATCACATAACTCGGCCGCGCGGCACTCGTCTGCCATTCCTAATATCAGCGCCCAGGGGCACCTCGTCACCGGCTCCGGCTTTCTGCCCGACCACAATGTCGCCATCCGGATCACGCACGCCGGAGAGGACATCGACGACTACCTCGCCTATGTGACGGACGGCGACGGTTACCTCCATTCCGAGCTACCCAGAAGCGTCACGGGCACGTTGTCCATCGCCGCAACCGACCACCGTCCTGATCCTGACGGCGAGTGCGGCTGGCTGTGGAGCAACACCGTCATCGTCGCCTCTACCGGCAGGTGAGAGACGGCATGGCGGGTTGCGCCCACAGATCGCGTGCGACGCCGGCGGGGCGCCGTTCACTGGTGGTCCACTCAGCGGACCGCACCCTTGTCCGTTTAAACACTGTTGGCGTGCAATAGGACTGGCATTTCATTTCGCTGGCCATTCCGTCGATAAGCCACGGAATGCCACGGCAGCAGTCACCTCGTTTCCAACGTCATCAACACTCGCAAGCGGCAAATGACCTACACATCAGAAATGACCGGCACAGGCGCTCACTGTGTCACAGGTACGGACAAGAAGATCGCTTCAGAGAAAGAAGCAGCGGATAGGCAATAGGACAGCGCGGATCAACCAGACATATCTATCCAGGCAGAAGAGGCAACAGTGTAATGGCAGGAAACCGACAACCAATCACTCAGCCGTCGATTGCACCCACCACGAAGGTCGCCGCAGGGGGCATCGCCGGCGCACTCACCGTCCTGGTGGTGTGGATCCTCGGTCTGCTCCACTTGACCGTGCCCCCTGAGGTTGCTTCAGCCCTCACGGTCATAATCTCATTCATCTCCAGCTACGTTGTAAGGCAACGCGTTCCGGCTGCGCAGTAAACCCCAGCACGAATGGACGGGCGAGTAGCCGATCATAAAGCGGGTGGCCCCCGTCGCGCTATGACTCCTGGACCGAAACGAAGACGTTGCCCTTGCACGCTAGATCCGGCCGAATCATCCTTCCGCATCATCCCATCCCCACCGGGATGAACGGTTTCGTTTGTCTGCTGCGCCTCTCACGACCCCGTTTTCGGACCCTGCAGCTCCGCGCGCCCAGAAAGCGGGTACCACCTGGTACGGCGCGCCATCTGCGGCTGTGGCCACGGTCCGCATTGTATTGCGACAATCCGTTGCATTTGCCAGAAGGTCCCAACAAATTGATGGCAGGGACCGCATCCTGGCCCGGTAAGAGTCAACCAGACCAGCTAACTTCTTACCGGGCTCAAGGAAACGGTTCAGCAAACGATGTGAAGTACCTGACCAGGCTTAATCAGGTTAGGATTACTACCAATGACGGCTTTGTTCTCGTTGTAGATCTTCTCCCAATCTTTATTTCCGCATACCTTCTCTGCGATCAGCGTGAGATTGTCCCCCGGTTCCACCTTGTACCATATGCCCGGCTTACCACAGTCGATATGAAGGACTTGCCCGGGATGAATCAAGTTTGGGTTGTCACCAATAACCCATCTATTTTCGTGGTAGATCTTTGGCCAAACACTTCCGTCGCCGCATTCCTTCTGTGCGATTCCCCAGAGTGTGTCACCCGGCTGGACCGTGTATGAACTCATTTACTTCTCCTCGTGTCTCACGACCGCCCCACGACGCGCCGCTGTAGTTGAATACCTCATGATTGACAGGGGCAATTCCCGCCAACTTTTTATTCGTAGCAGCGGATCGCGACCGCATCAATAGGCCGGTCCACTGAGCGGACCGCACCTCGGCTCAGGGCTGTGATCGGCGCCGAAGACCCTCCGGCCTGGGACATCCACTGTTCGTGGAGATTCTGGGCGAACGGGCACGACGCATTGCTATTGGCCCATACACCACCACCAAAGTCTTTAACGAATTGCCCGATGCCTCGACTACCCATGGCAACGTCCTTCCGGCACACGATTCCACGCAATATTCGCCGAGCCGTGCTAGCGAACAAGGCTTCGGTCCGCTCGGCGGACCGGGATAGGCACAATTTGCGGCCGCACGCTAGTGCAGGCGACCAGGAGCATCAGCGGGCAGACGACGTGCTGCGCTTCGTCGAGCACGCGATTTCGATGAGAGCCTCCTGTCAGGATTGAACTGTTATCGGCGGTGCTGGTCAGGGGGTCAAACCGCCGTCTAGCTGCGAAAACACCATAACGTAGTTCGACAGAGACCTACGGAAATGTGCCCAGATTGTGCCCACGGTGTGCCCACGCGGTGCCCGAGCCGCCGTGCCTCGCGGCAAATCCGCCCGGCCAAACGCCAGGACGACGGCCCATCCCACCACGCCAGCGGCGGTCCGTTCGTCCGTCTACGGGGCGCTCACCCACGCGGCGCGCTGGCGAGCCATGTCGGCACAGACCCGCTCCTCAGTCTCGTAGTCGCCGTGATCACCCGCCCGGTGCGTGTAGTAGCGCCAGATGTCCAGCACCGAGCACGACCGCCCGGTGCCGTCCAGCCAACGCTCACTCTCCTGCAGGCACGGGTCCTCGCCCCGATGCTGAACAATCTCGACCTCAACACCGCAGTACGTGAACGGCTCGGCCAGCACCGGCTCAGGGTCGAACAGCAGCCCGCCGTCGTCGTCCCCGCCGTCGTCGTCCTCCGCAGCGGCGAGCATCCGGTGCACCGCCGACTTGGACAGCCCCAGCTCGTCCGCAATCGCCCGGATCGACAGACCCTCACCGCGCAGCCGCCGCACGTCATCCTCGCTGGTCATGCGCCCAGTATCGACCCTCAGCAACACCATCCGGGGAGCTGTCCCAGCGTGTCCCACCACCATCCACGACCGTCCCACCATCCCTGACCAGGGAAATCCCCCGCGTTTGCTGCGAAAAGCGTTGCGGCACAGTCGGGGTGGTACTCGGTGACGCCCTCTCTCGATGCTCATCGCCGCCGTCGACTTTGAGCGCCCGGAACTTCTGACTCCGCCCAACGAAGGCTGAAAGGCTCTATGCCCGGGCGAACGCGCGAATTCACACTCACGTATGGATGGGCACTCGGCCAATCCCGAACCCAATGGAAAGGAATGATCCAATGGCGATTCTGACTGCGGTAACGATCCAGCCGCGCTCAGCCGAGGTGTGGGACGATCTGCAGAAGGTACTCAAGCGCATCAAGGACATGGTCGTGAAGAAGGGCGGCGAGAACGTCACGCTGCTGGTCACTGTCATCGGCGGCGAGGCGACGAACCAGCTGGTGTTCCTCGCCAGCTCCGAGAACTGGAGCAAGTACGGCCAGGTCCAGGAGGCGTTCTACGGCGACCCCAAGGCGCAGGCGCTGCTGCGGGAGGCCGGGAAGCTCGCGACCTGGCAGTCGTACGCCGCGCAGACGCTCGACTTCTGAGCCTCCCCCCGAAACCGGGGCGGGTGGTCCGATGGGCTGCCCGCCCCGCTATTTATCGGCGTATCGCCGCCGTGGCTCCCGCCCACGAGTCGCTGCATGACACCGAAACTCGACCCGATCCTCGGCTTACACTTCCGCAATGTTCTCGGAGACGCGCTATGCGATGAACGGGGACTTGCGCGTCGCGTATCGGGCGTCGCCAAGGGTCCTCGCGACATCGTGCTTATCCCGACCTGGTTCACCAACTGCGACATCCTTCCAGAGCAACCGTTCATTCAAGGCTGCGTCGACGCGCTGACATCGCTCGGTCGACTGATCTTCTTCGACCAGCCAGGCATGGGAGCCTCCGATCCCACTACGTCGGGCGCGCCGGCAACCGTGGAGCAATGGGCCGACAGCATGACCGCGGTGCTCGACGACCTGGAGATAAGCGAAGTGGTCCTTCTCGCGGGCCCCGGCGCGCTCCCGACAGCGGCGCTGTTCGCGGCAACATATCCGTCGCGCACAGCCGCGCTGGTGGTGCTGGAGGGCTATGCGGATCCGAGGGCTCAGCGGACTGGCGGGCTCGCTCAGGAGGACGTCCTCGCTGCAATGGTGGGCGTGTGGGGCACCGGAGAGTCCCAACATGTCATGAACCCGGACATGCCCTGGAACGAGGAAATCCGGGCAGCGTCAGCCCGGATGGAACGCCTCTCAGCGAGCCCACGAACCGTTGCCCGCATGATGGCGCTCATGGCCGAAATGGACGTGCGGGCGTTGCTTCCCACAGTCCGCGTCCCGACCCTCGTCCTGCATCACACCGACGACGCCGTAATCCCGCCGGAGTGGGGCAAGGACGTCGCTGATCGGATACCGGGCGCGAAATACGTTGAGCTGCCAGGGCGCAACATGATGCACTTCGTAGAACCATGGCGCGATTCGTTCCAGGAGATCGCCGAGTTCCTCACCGGACAACACGCCGACGTCGCCGACGATCGCGTGCTTGCCACTGTGCTATTCACCGACATCGTGGACTCGACGCGCCGAGCCGCTGAGATGGGCGACCGTGACTGGCGCGCGTTGCTTGATGCACACGATGCCGTGGTGCGGTCGCAGCTCGTTCGCTTTCGGGGTCGTGAGGTGAACACTTCGGGAGACGGCTTCCTCGCTATGTTTGACGGACCGCAGCGAGCGATCCGCTGCGCCATGGCGATACGTGATGCGGTGCAGGCGCTCGGTATCCAGGTGCGCGCCGGGTTGCACACAGGCGAGTGCGAGGTCCGCGGCGATGACATCGGCGGGATCGCCGTGCACATCGGGGCGCGCGTGAGCGCCCTGGCCGGGGCGAACGACGTGCTGGTGTCCAGCACGCTGCGCGACCTGGTGATCGGGTCCGGACTCGAATTCGAGGAACGCGGCACGCACCAACTGAAGGGGCTCTTCGGAAATGAGCGTGCAGCGGTGGTTGGCGGATATCCGGGGTGGGGGTTCGTGTCGTTGAGCTGAGGTGGGGCCTCGGTGGGTGACGATTCAGGTTCCTACACGCCGCTTCACCAACACC
>NZ_DATFZD010000340.1:0-10289 GCF_035314665.1 Mycobacterium sp.
TCGGCGGTGTCGGCATCGAATCGCCTAAACGCGCCACCGGTGACCGGGACACCGTTCAGCAGCCCGATCAACAAACCGCCATCGGGCGGCGCGAGCTCGGCAGCCGGTACGGGCAACCAGCTGAGGTGCAGCTCCGGAGTACCGCCGTAACGCTGGGAGTACTCAACCGCCAGCTCGGCCAACAGTGGCTGCGCCAACGGGTCATCGGGACCCACCGCCAAGAAACGCAGCTCGGCCGCCTCGGTTGACGGGCTGGATTGGGCTATCACGTTAATGTCCAACGTTTCGATATCGGCCGCATTCCGGCCCGCTACACCAATGTCGCGCTGACGTAGCGGCCCGCGACGGGTGCTGCGGCGAGATCTTGACGGCGCAGACCCGGTAGCCCGGTGGCGTTGAACAGGTCCGCAAGGTCGGTCACGAAGGTTTTCCAGCCAAGCGCCGCCAGCGACTCGGCGGTGTCGTGTTGCTCGTCGACATAAGTGAGCTCGGTCATATCGCCGTCGAAACCGAACGGTTGCCAGCGTTCGGCGAGGGCGTGCTCCTGGCTCGAGAACGGCCTGCTCCGGCTGGGCAGATAATCGGCCGCGACCCTGCTGCCGCCGGCGCTCAATGCGGTGACATTCTTAAGCAACCGGTCATGCGTGGCGGGCGTGAGAAACCCGATGAATAGCCCCTCGGCAATCCACACGGTCGGCTTGCTGGCATCGAAGCCGAGCCGCCGCAGCGCCTCCGGCCACTTCCGGCGGAGATCGATGCCCACCGCGCGTCGGTCGGCGGTCGGCGTGACCGCCAGGCCCCGCAACGTCTGGGTTTTGAACTCGATCACTCCGGGCTGGTCGATCTCGTAGACGGTGGTGCCGGCCGGCCACCACAGCCGATAGGGCCTGGCATCCAGCCCCGACGCCAAGATCACCGCCTGCCGAATGCCGGCCCGGCCGGCATCGGTGAGGAAGTTGTCGAAGAATCGGGTGCGGACCGCGAAAAGATCTGTCAGCAATGCGAATCCGTTGTCGTCACCGAGCTCACTGATGGCACGCTCGCCGCTGGCGACCTGGGTGAAGAAGTCCACTCCCACGGCGCGCACCAACGGCTCGGCGAACGGGTCGTTGATCAGCCCGGCCCTGGTCGCCAAGGCCCTGGCCGTCGCGACCAGCGTCGCGGTGGTTCCGACGCTGGTGGCGGGATCCCAGGTGTCGTGCTCTGTTCGCGCCATAGTCTGGCCGACCCTACGCCCCGCCACGCCGGCGCGCGCCAAGCAGCGCCGCCCGCCAGCCGAGCAGCAGCAGCGCGGTGACCGTTGACGCCACCAGCACGAAACTGGCGGCCACGCCGGCCGAGGTGGCCTTGCGCAATAGCATCCCGACCGCGACGGTGCACACCCACACCACGAGCCCGGTGGGCGCGACGGCCGTCGGGCGTCGCCAGGCTCGAGCGGCTAGCCACCCCACGCCGGTCCCGCTCAGAAACGGCCACGCCGTTGTTGCGATGCCCGCGATATTGAGGCCCTCATCGTGACTGCGCCGACCGACGGCACAGAACACCAGCACACACGCCATATCGACGCCCAGCCACCCCAGACCTCGCCGGGAACGCTCCATGCTGCGGACACTACCCGGGCGCCAGACGCCGGTCGCACTCGTTGAAGTGGCTCGTCGCCCGGCCTGTTGTTTTCGCCTGGTACATCGCAAGATCGGCGTCGCGCAGAATTCCGACGGCGTCGCGGTGATCGTCGGCCCGCACTGTGACGACACCGATACTAGCGGTGATCTGAGCACAAACTGTTCTGCCGCAGTCACTTTCGCCCGAGATGACTATCGGTTCCTCGATCGCTGCATGCAACCGGTCGCCGAGGTCGTCGACTTGCGCGCGCCCGATGGGCGCGGTGAGCAGCGCCACAAACTCGTCGCCACCGACGCGTCCGACGACGTCATCGATGCGCAGTGCTCGACGCAGACGTTGGCCGGCAATCTGAAGGACGGTGTCGCCTGCGTGGTGTCCGAGCGCGTCATTGATGCACTTGAATTTGTCCATGTCGATGAAAAGCACAGCGCCCAAACAATATTCATCGGAGGCGATTGCCTCGCTGATCAACGTGAGAATCTGGGCACGGTTCGGCAGCCCGGTCACCAGATCGTGCGTAGCCTGGTACGTCAGTCGCTGATGGGCGTTGTGTTGTTCGGTGATGTCGATGAACGACACCAGCACCGAGGAACGACTGGGATCGGTCGGATCGAGAAACGACCAATTCACCGACACCCAGATCCGCTGGCCGTCGCCCAGTCGGTCGACGCCGTAAATACAGCCTCGCCTCGGGCTGGTTGTCAGTGTTTCAAGGACTGGTCGCTGATCGGAGCTGAGCAACCGACCGGCGGCGTCGTAGACCGGAACTTTCGCCACCTTGGCGAGCTCGGCGCCGTCGACTCCGGGCACACCCAGTATTCGTAGCGCCGCCGGGTTCGCGGATTCCACTGCGCCGTCCTGCGTGATGACGACGACCCCTTCGTCCAGCGAGGCGACGACGGTTTGGAAGTGCTGTTCAGCGCGCCGCAGGGCGGTCTGGTCAGCGCATAACACGACATATCCGTCGTCCATGCGGGACGCCGACACACGTACGGCCAGCGCGGAGCCATCGGCGCCGTGATGCGTCGCGTGCACGACTCCCCCGCTGGCGATGATCACTGCCGGGTCCAAGGCAGCACCGACCGCCTCGCCGATCGGCAGCCCTAGTGCTGCGGCGGCCGACCGGCTGTAGATTGCTTCGGCAGCCGGATTCCAGCTGGTGACCGCGCCTGCCAAGGTGGTGGCGATGATGCCATCACTGGCGTGGGTGACCAGCGCTGCCTGGAAGCGCAGGCTCGCTTCGGTGGCCCTTTGCGTGGTCAAGTCCCGGAAAACCACATGGTGAGCCGGCTTGCCCTCCCACTCCGTCCAGGCCGCGAGCGCTTCCACCTCGCGGGTTGTGCCGTCGAACGATACGACGACCAGTTCCAAGGGTGGCAACGTGTCGCGTTCGTGCTGCCGTTCGGCAATACGAGCGTGCACCACGGCAAGCGAGTCCGGGTGCACGAAATCGGTGACCCGGCGTCCGATGAACTGGTCGGCCGATTGAGCCGCCATCTTCCGCACCAGAGTTTTGTTGACATACACGTAGCGACCGTCCACGTGCACGCCGATCGCGAGGGGACTGTGGTCCATCAGCCACCGGTACCGCTGTGCGGCTTCGTCGACATGCGACCGCTCAGCCGTGGCCGTCAAATCTTCGATGCCGCCGACGACAGGTTCTTCGCTGATTTGCTTTAACAAGGGCCCCACCTGCCTCATCTAGGCGACGTCGTCATCGCCAGTGCAGCACAGGACGGACGCTTGTGCAGAGAGATGCGCAATGACCGAAGCCGCATCCGCTATAACGCACGCCGCAAATTTGAATGCCCCGTGCGGAACTCCGTGCGCGAGCTATTCGCCTTCGTCGTCGACAAGGTCCTCGTCGTCGAGCAGCTCCTCGTCATCTACAAGGTCCTCGTCGTCGAGAAGGTCTTCGTCGAGCAGGCCCAGATCGAGGGGATCCTCATCGTGGGGGTCAATCACATACTGCTGCCAGTACCCCGGGGCAAAGAAGATCTGGTCCGAACGGTCCAGGTCGTCGCCGACCTGAACTCGAAGGATTCCGTCGTCGACGGAGTAGCTGAATGCGTTGGGGTATTGGACGCCGCCGTCCGCGGTACGGATGTGAATGTCATAAGGCACCGGTCAATCCTTCCACGGCCAGGCGGGCCAATTCTGCCGTGGTCGAACGCAATTGATCGGCAGAGTCGAGCCGTTCCGGAAAACCTACCCGCGCGTACACCGCTCGGCGCGGAGTGCGCACTCGCATGTCCAGGCCGTAGCGATCGATACCCGTGCACACCGCGGTCTCGGTGTCGGGATAGCCGCCGAACGCCCGGGCCATCGCTGCCAGGGCGTCGGCGTGATCGGCGTTGAGATGCGCGATCGCCCCGGCCGCGGCTGGCGCGACCGGATCCGGCGCCGCGGCGTCGTATTGTTCGCCGGTCGCCGAGTCCATCCGGCCATAGCCACCCACCCAACGCACCCGCTGGACGCCCAGTACCCAAAAGGTGAAGTCGCTGAAGTCGAGAAACATTCGGCCGGCGGGCACCGCGTTCACATATGCCGCCCGAACCGCGTCTCGGTCGGCGGCCGAGGGCTGGGAGACCAGCCCGGCCAGGGTGATTCGGCTGCTGGCCAGCGGGTCGCTGTCGCTGCTCGCTGCCACTATCGACAGGCTGGCGCGCGGGTCGCCGGCGAGGTTGCGGCCGTGCTCGGCCAGGGTCGACAAGCACAGCACCGGTTTCCCGCCCAGCAGTCCATAAGCCACGAACGATGCCCACGGGTCACCGGTGGCAGTCAGTGTGGCCAGAGTCGCGGCATTGTTGGCTGCGGCGATGGTGCGTGCCTGCTCAGCCGCGGAGGGACGAGCAGACCCCGGGTCGCCATGATCGCGGATCGCCATAGCCGCGACGCTACCGCCGCAGGTCGGCCACGGTAGCGGCGGTCTTACGATGGCCGGATGAGTAGCTTCAACCCCCACGACCCGCTCGACCTGGACGCGTCGCTCTCCGACGACGAGATCGCCGTGCGCGACACGGTCCGACAATTCTGCGCCGAGAATGTCCTGCCGCACATCGCGGAATGGTTCGAAATCGGTGACCTTCCCGTCCGCGAACTCGCCAAACACTTCGGCCAGCTGGGCCTGCTCGGCATGCATTTAGATGGCTACGGCTGCGGCGGGGCGTCGGCCGTGCATTACGGCCTGGCGTGTACCGAGCTGGAGGCCGCGGACTCCGGTATCCGGTCGATGGTGTCGGTGCAGGGTTCGCTGGCCATGTTCGCGATCTGGAAATTCGGCTCCGAAGAGCAGAAGCAACGTTGGCTGCCCGGCATGGCCGCAGGCGAATTGCTCGGCTGCTTCGGGCTGACCGAGCCCGACGCCGGATCCGACCCGGCGTCGATGACGACGCGGGCGCGACGCGACGGTTCGGACTGGATCCTCAACGGCCGCAAGATGTGGATCACCAACGGATCGGTCGCCGACGTCGCGGTCGTCTGGGCGGGCACCGACGACGGGATCCGGGGATTCATCGTGCCCACCGATACGCCGGGCTTTACCGCCAACACCATTCACCACAAGCTCTCGCTGCGGGCGTCGATCACCAGCGAGCTGGTGCTTGACGACGTGCGCCTGCCCGAGGATGCCCTGCTGCCCGAGGTGAAGGGGCTCAAAGGCCCGCTGTCATGCCTGTCGGAAGCGCGTTACGGCATCGTCTGGGGTTCTATGGGCGCGGCGCGCTCGGCGTGGCAGGCCGCGCTGGATTACGCCACCCAACGCACCCAGTTCGGCCGTCCGATTGCCGGATTCCAGTTGACCCAAGCCAAACTCGTCGATATGGCGGTCGAATTGCACAAGGGCCTGCTGCTCGCGCTGCAGCTGGGACGGCTCAAGGACGGCGTCGGTCTCCGACCTGAGCAGGTCAGTTTCGGCAAGCTCAACAACA
This sequence comes from Mycobacterium sp., assembly GCF_035314665.1. Lineage (GTDB taxonomy): Bacteria > Actinomycetota > Actinomycetes > Mycobacteriales > Mycobacteriaceae > Mycobacterium. The sequence continues at coordinate 5,553 of NZ_DATFZD010000340.1, forward strand.
CCCGTGAAGCGATCGAGATTTGCCGCACCGCGCGAACGATTTTGGGCGGCAACGGGATATCGCTGGAATACCCGGTGATCCGCCACATGGTCAACCTGGAATCGGTGCTGACGTACGAGGGCACGCCAGAAATGCATCAGCTGATCCTTGGCCAGGCGATCACCGGCATGGACGCCTTCCGCTGACAGGAGATCCAATGAGCGCACGCCTGGAGTACACGTCCGAGCATCATCAGTTCCGAGAGATGGTCCACGATTTCGTGCAGCAGACCGTCGTCCCGTCCCACGAACGCTGGGAGCAGGCCGGTTGCCTGGACCGCTCACTGTTCACCGAAGCGGGAAAGCTTGGACTGCTGGCGTTTTCGGTATCAGAGGAGTTCGGCGGACCGGGCGTCGACGACTTTCGGTACAACGCAATCGTCGTCGAAGAACTGCAGCGGGTCGGGGCGGCGGCCGAAGCTGTCGCCATCTCCCTGCAGAACGACATTGTGTTGCCGTATCTCACCGATCTGACGACGACCGAACAAAAGCAACGCTGGCTGCCGAGCGTGGTGACCGGCGAGACGATCATCGGCATCGCGATGACCGAGCCGGGCGCCGGCAGCGACCTGGCCGGGATCCGCAGCACCGCGGTGCGCGACGGCGACCATTACGTCGTCAACGGCGCGAAAACCTTTATCTCCAATGGGCAGACCGGGGACCTGTTCGTCATCGCCGTGCGCACTGCGCCCGACCGCCACAAGGGGCTGTCGCTATTGGTCGTCGACCCGGACACGCCGGGTTTTTCCCGCGGCCGAAACCTCGAGAAGATCGGCCTGCACGCGCAGGACACCAGCGAGCTGAGCTTCACCGATATGCGGGTCCCCGTCGAGAACCTGCTCGGGGATGAAGGCCGGGGCTTCTATCAGCTGATGAACAACCTTCCGCAAGAGCGGCTTTCGCTGGCGGTGGGCGCGGTGGCTGCCGCCGAGGGAGTATTGGCCGAAACCCTCGACTACGTCAAGCAGCGAAATGCCTTTGGCTCACCCATCTCCGGTTTGCAGAATACTCAGTTCGTGCTCGCTGAGCTGGCCACCGAAATCGACGTCGCGCGTACCTATCTCGATGACTGCATCGCCGAGCACCTGATCGGTGAGCTGACCGCAGCCCGGGCGGCCCGGCTGAAATGGTGGACCACCGAACTGCAGGTGCGCACCGCCGACCGCTGCCTGCAGTTGCATGGCGGCTACGGCTACATGCGGGAATACCCGGTGTCGCGCGCATTCGTCGACGCCCGCATCCAGACGATCTACGGCGGGACCACCGAGATCATGAAGACCATCGTCGCCAAGGATCTCGGCATCTAGGGTGACGTCCGCCAGAAGGGCGGCGGGTCGTTGCAGGCCGCGCTGCGCGCTGCCTCTCGGCCCGCTTCCGCGGCGATACGCGCCTCGTTGATTCCGCGTTCCCACTTGTTGCGAGCGGCCCGGTCCGCGGCCCTGGTTCGCCGGCGGGTCGGCATCATCACTCCGCGTTTCCCGGTGTCCGGTGGCGTCGACTTCGGCAACACCAACGTGCCGGTCGGAATGGCTAACACCGGAAACAGCACAGCTCCACCGGGTTTCGTGGTGTAGGTATGGCCCGTGAGGGATGCATGGGTGATATCACTTAGTGATATCACTTAGTAGCGGGGCATGTGGGCCGAATCATGGCCAGCGGTGTCTACTTCCGCGATGCCTGCGCGATCGCCTCGAGAAAGGCTGTCGCCGCGACCTTGGCACCAACCGCGTTGAGGTTGTTCCAGTTGACGCGCGAGTCGATGTTGTCGGAGGTGATGTTGTCGGCGTACCCGTCGTACAGCGCGAAGTACCGCTGATTGTCGTAGCTGCCGGAGACCCTCGTGCCGTCGGGCTTCGTGGACTCGATCGCGGCCAGGTCGAAGAGGTGACGGCCGGCGTACTCGCGGCGGATCAGCGCGTTCAGCCGCTCCCGCGCGACGTTCGCTGCCTGGCCGAACGGGTCGGGCCGGCCGAGAAGTGTCTTCAGCCGTACCTTCAGCTTTTTGAAGAGGCCCGGCTCTTTGGTCAGGGGCACCGTCACGTGGATGAACGTGACGTCGGGGAAGTCCCGCTCCAACGCGGCCATGGTGTCGCGGTACCTCGCGAAGAGCGCGTCGACATCCGTGTCGCTGTCGATGTCACCCCAGCAGAACTTCATCAGAGCGACGTCGACCTGCCGGCCCATCCCATGGCGCATGGTGCGGTCGAAGTCCTCGAAGTTCGGCTTAACGATGAATTTGTGGGCGATGAACCCGCCGTTGGGGCCGGGCTCAGCAAGCCCCTCCTCGATCGGGGGGGCCGAGACACCGTGATCCGCATAGACGCCGGGGATAGCGTTCAGCATTTTCATCCCCACGGAAAAGTGACCGAAGAACACCCTTGTACGGGCCACAGCGGTCAAGTTCGCCGTCGTGATCGCGGACGCCACGTTGCCCTGGATCGATATCGACTTCTCCTTGCTCCAACGGTCAGCCGCCCCCACCGTCACGGCCAGAACGAGCACGACCACGGTGACAACTGCGGCTACGGGGCGACGGAACCTCCATCGGGTTGGGGCCAGCATGCTCCGCCACCTCCTCGTCGCAAACCTCTGGGCTCAGAATCTGGCTCAGAAGATACCATAGGTTCCGTTTAGCAGTCCGTGGGTGACCATGAGTTTGCACAGCCACTCGTTTGGGAATCTTGCCGTTGTAGTTCCGGGGCATGGCGTCAATGATCACGCCCGAGCGGGGCCACCACGTACTTGTGCAGGTGCTGCTTTCGGTAGCAGGCGAGGTCGACATCCCTTATCCCCGACCGCGGCCGCCGAAATCAAGAGGACAGCGATTGAGCATGTGGACCATCTGGGTGGGGGATGCACGGGTGATACCACTTAGCAATTACTCGTGAACTGTTTAGTCAGTGCGCTACTACCTACGCCTCGCCGAACGGCTAGCTTCTAGATTGCCGTGTTAGCGTCGTCGGCCGGATACTCAAACGACGCCCGGTTTTCGGTCCGGGCCTGGGGCCTCTTGATGGTCGTCAACAGGAGTCGGAGCGGCGTGGCGGCCACCCGGCGCCGTGCCGGGCGGATGTCGACGCTGCAGAACATTTCGCCACGTGCGGGGCCGCGAATCGCTCTCTTCCTGGTTCTTTTTTTGGAACTTGAACACCAGCCACAACACGAAAAACACGATAGCCAGGATGGTGATCGTCCAGGCTGCCAATTGAACCCATTTAAAGATGGCCTCGGACCCCAACGTGAGCCAAATGAACTTAGCAGTTTCTTCGATGAGCGAGAGATCTCCCCTGGGGTTCGGGATACGCTCTGCCGGCCACAGAACCAAGAACAACATGTCGGGGCCTCCTTACAGCCACGACACCCCTGGATGGTCTTCCAACCGGGGGCAAGTGTGCGCCGGCTCATTATCACATTTCGCCTGCCGGCGAGTGGGATACTCATGCAAATCGGACGAGTTTCGGTGCGAGCATGACGGTGACGCTGACTGCCGGTGGAGGCTGATCAATCCACCCGCGCTCGTTGTCGGGGGGTAGGCAACTGGCGTCGGTGAAGTCCAGATCACGGTGCCATCAGATTCTTGCCGATGTTGCCAACCCTTGGGTCCGCCGTAGAACGTCTTCAGTAAATGGTGGCACCGACTAGCTAAAGAACACTCAACTCATCGGGTGCTACCAAGCCTAGAACGGCACAGTCGGCCGGTTCAGAGGGCCGGTACGACGACAGGCATGTGGCGGTGGGCGTTGTACCAGAACGCGCGCGGTTCGCCGCCGGGGTGGCGAGCCAAGCGCGGTAGGGATTAGGCGGGTGGCGCGGGTGGCGCGGGTGGCGGTGAGCTGGCCGGTCCGGGCGCAGCCGCATTTCCATGCAGGCACTGCTGATATTCCTCAGTACCTGGGACGTTGTCAGCGCCGCAGCTGCAATCATGAATTTGCTCGGCGGTGGGAAGCGAATTGCAAAAGTCGCTACCAGCCGAGGCCGATGGTGCGGTCCACATAACACCAGCGGCCAAGGCTGCCGCGGCAGCACCGACCGTGGCCATCAATACTCTCGTCTTCATGTTGGGATTCCTTTTCTCTAGAAGACCACGGCACTCCGCCGCCGCTGGTTGTGCTAGCCGAATAGTAGGGTTTCAAGGAGAAAGTCGCAGACTTCATGTGGTAGCCGTTCGCCGAAGAACGTTTCAGCGGTCGCGGTCCCTTAAGGCTTGGTGACGTTTATGACCACCTGACTGTAGGGCTCCATCACAGTGCAAGGAGGTGGTTCGTGCCGACTACCGTCCAATTTCTCGAAGAAAGGACCATGCTGTACTTGGGGTTCGCCGAATGGTGTCCACCAGGCCTGCGTCGTCGAGGCCACGCAGTACCTCGGCGTCCGGTAACCGCAGTTCGAACATACCTTCGATTATGCCTGGCCGGTCGGACATAGCAACTAACGCGTTGACTCATCCGATATGCGCGCGAAAGGCCCCGAAATGGTGCTTCGTTGCCTCATCTGAAATGCGCGCGTGCGGCGCGCCTACGTGATCGGTCAGCCATGACCTCGGTAGGCCCAGATGATGGGGTTGACGGTGGCCGAGCGCAGGGCAGTGACCGAGACGACCGCGATCCGCTATTCGTTGGCGGACAAACGGACCAAGGGCATCATTCTCGACGAGTTGTGCGCCACCACGGGCTGGCACCGTAATCATGCCCGTAAAGCG
>NZ_DATFZD010000341.1:0-2462 GCF_035314665.1 Mycobacterium sp.
CACAGGGCGTCTATGATCGCTGAGAGCCGTGTCGTGCTGGTGATCAACTCCGGCTCGTCGTCGCTGAAATATCAACTGGTCGACCCTGACTCGGGCGCGTCGCGGGCGGTCGGCATCGTCGAGCAGATCGGCGAACAGTCGTCGTCGGCTCAGCTGGATGCCGGGAAGCATCATGTGGAACGCGTCGGCCGGGTCGCCGAACACGACGCGGCGCTGCGCTTGGCGTTCGACCTGCTGGCCGAGGCCGGCATTGAGCTGACGAGCTGCGGCCTGATGGCGGTCGGGCATCGGGTGGTGCACGGCGGCAACGACTTCTACCGGCCGACACTGGTGGACGACGCGCTGATCGCCAAGCTGAAGGAGCTCTCGCCGCTGGCGCCGTTGCACAACCCGCCGGCGGTGCTGGGAATCGAGGTGGCGCGCAAGCTGCTGCCCGACACCCCGCACGTCGCGGTGTTCGACACGGCGTTCTTCCACGACCTGCCCCCCGCGGCCGCGACTTACGCCATCGACCGCGGGTTGGCCGAGAAGTGGCAGATCCGGCGCTACGGATTCCACGGCACCTCGCACCATTACGTCAGCGAGCAGGCCGCTGTATTTCTGGGCAGGCCGCTGGACAGCATGAATCAGATTGTGCTGCATCTGGGTAACGGCGCATCAGCGTCAGCGATCGCCAAGGGCCGCCCCGTCGACACGTCGATGGGCTTGACCCCGATGGAGGGCCTGGTGATGGGCACCCGCAGCGGTGACGTCGACCCCGGCGTCATCGGCTACCTGTGGCGCGCCGCGAAGATGAGCGTCGAGGACATCGAGACGATGCTCAACCATCGCTCCGGGGTGTTCGGCCTGGCCGGCGAACTCGACTTCCGCCGGCTCCACGACATGATCGAATCCGGTGACAGCTCAGCACAATTGGCTTATGACGTGTTCATTCACCGGCTACGCAAGTACATCGGGGCATACCTGGCGGTGCTGGGACACACCGATGTGCTGAGCTTCACCGGTGGGATCGGCGAGAACGACCCGTCGGTGCGCCGCGACGCGCTGGCGGGGATGGCGGCGCTTGGTATCGAGGTTGATGAGCGGCGCAACGCCGGCCCGGCCGGCGGCACGCGGCGGATTTCCGCTGACGACTCGCCGATTGCGGTGTTGGTGATTCCAACCGATGAAGAACTGGCCATCGCCCGGTACTGCGTGCGGGTGATTTAGACCGGCGACGATGGGGGCCGTGGCTCGAGGAGGAGCCGGGCAATCGGATTTAGCCCAGGAAACCCACGCTCGTCCGGCCGGCCCGACCGACGGTGTGGGATCGGTCTCGATGGTGTGCGCCAGCAGGTCGTACTAGACGTCGCGAAAGTCCATTGGGTTTGAGGTCTCCGTTGTCGAGGTCCGTGGGGCTGGGTTCCTCGCCGTAGAACCCGCCCTTGATGGGTGTCCCGGCGACGAACACCGGCCCGGCGGTGCCGTGATCGGTGCCCTGGGACGCGTTGGCCGCCACCCTGCGCCCGAACTCCGAATACGCCAGCAAGACGACGCTCTTGCCGTAGCGGTCGGCGGACATGTCCCGCAGGAACGTGGCCACCGCTTCATCGAAGGAGCTGCAGCAGCCGCTGCTGGGTTTCGCGTTCGTCAGCGCGGGTGTCGAACCCGCCGAGCTGCACCATATAGACGCGGGACGGAACCCTTGCCCGCACCGCCTTGATCACCATGGCGAGCTGCGCGGCCAGCGGGTTGCGGTCCTTCTCGGACGCTTTGACCGGCGCGAAGGTCGTGTCGGTGGTACGGGTTGCGCGATAGGCTGCGCACACCGCCGACATGGCCGGGGTGTCACCTGAGTCGTCGACACCCGTCGCGTCCATCGTCGCGGCGAACCGCTCCTCGGATTTCGGGGTCCCGGCGGCTGAAAGGGGGGCGGCCGTGCATTTTTCGCCGACCGCGAGTGGGGCAACACGGCGCCGATACTGACCGCGCGCAGCGGGTCGTCACCGGTGGCGTCCAGCCACCGGCCGATCCAGCCGGTTGCGACGGGTTCGGCCGGCGACGCGGTCTGCCAGATATCCATGGACCGGAAGTGGCTGTGGTCAGGCTGGGTATAGCTCACGCGTGCACGATCGCCAAGTTCCGCTCGACCCACAACTCGTTCAGGCCTTTCAGCGCCGGATTGAGCCCCCACTGCTCATCCGGGTGCAGGACATCGCTGGGCATAGGCAAGTTCGGGGCGGGCGTCATGATAAACGTTGTCGGCGTAGGGAATCACGGTGTTGATGCCGTCGTTGCCGCCATAGAGTGTGACGATCACCAGGATGCCGCTGCCCTCGGCGAGCGGCCGGTCGTGTGCCGCGCGCAGCAGGTCGGGCCAGCTGACCGCCACCGGCCCGGACAGCAGGCCCAGCGCGCCCACGCCGGCGCTGGCGATCAGGAATCGGAGACGAGGTGGTGGCCAAGCTGGGCGACTATCTGTT
>NZ_DATFZD010000342.1:0-39110 GCF_035314665.1 Mycobacterium sp.
GAACTCGTACGGGTGCGGCCGGATCTGCACCGGCAGGATCTCGTTGTCGCGCTTGAAGCTGATCCACGTCTCGATCAGGTCAGGCGTGAAAACGCCTCCCTCGGTGAGGTATTCGTGGTCCGCCTCGAGGCGGTCGATCACCGCGGACAGCTGGGTGGGCGCCTGCGGGATGTTGGCGGCCTCTTCCGGCGGCAGCTCGTAGAGGTCCTTGTCCACCGGCGTCTGGGGCTCGATCTTGTTCTTGATGCCGTCCAGCCCGGCCATCAGCATGGCGGAGAACGCCAGGTACGGGTTGCCCGACGAGTCGGGGCAACGGAACTCGAGCCGCTTGGCCTTCGGGTTGCTGCCGGTGATCGGGATACGCACGCAAGCCGACCGGTTGCGCTGGCTGTACACCAGGTTGATCGGGGCCTCGAAGCCAGGGACCAACCGCTTGTAGGAGTTCGTCGTCGGGTTGGTGAACGCCAGCAGCGACGGCGCGTGGTGCAGCAGGCCACCGATGTAGTGGCGGGCGGTGTCGGACAGACCGGCGTAGCCCGTCTCGTCGTACATCAGCGGGCTGCCGTCTTTCCACAACGACTGGTGGCAGTGCATACCAGAGCCGTTGTCACCGAACAGCGGCTTGGGCATGAACGTGACGGTCTTGCCCTCGGCCCACGCGGTGTTCTTGACGATGTACTTGTAGAGCTGCAGGTCGTCGGCCGCGTGCAACAGCGTGTTGAACTTGTAGTTGATCTCGGCCTGACCGCCGGTGCCCACCTCGTGGTGGCCCTTCTCCAGGCTGAAGCCGCACTTGATCAGGTTCTGCAGCATCTTGTCACGCAGGTCGACGTAATGGTCGACGGGGGCAACCGGGAAGTAGCCGCCCTTGGGGCGCACCTTGTAACCGCGGTTGGGGCTGCCGTCGTTCTCGGTGGGCTCGCCGGTGTTCCACCATCCGGAGATCGCGTCGACTTCGTAGAACGAGCCGTTGGTTTGCGAGTCGAAGCTGACCGAGTCGAAGATGTAGAACTCGGCCTCGGCACCGAAGTACGCCGCGTCGGCGATGCCGGTGCTGACCAAGTAGTTCTCCGCCTTGCGGGCGACATTGCGCGGGTCGCGCGAGTACGGCTCGAGGGTGAACGGGTCGTGCACGAAGAAGTTGAGGTTCAGCGTCTTGGCTTCGCGGAACAGGTCAATCTGCGCGGTGTCGGGGTCGGGCAGCAGCAGCATGTCGGATTCGTGGATCGCCTGGAAGCCGCGAATCGACGAGCCGTCGAAGGCGATCCCGTTCTCAAATACGTCCGCGTCGAAAAATGAGATCGGAATTGTGAAGTGCTGCATTATGCCCGGCAAGTCACAGAACCGGACGTCGACGAATTCGACGTGCTCGTCCTTGGCGAATTTGATGATGTCATCGGCCGTTTTTTCGGACACCGAAGCGCTCTCCTTTGCTGCGAGCTTCGAATCTACTGCGGTCACTGAAGTGGCTCTCCTTACGTGGCCGTAACTGATCGCCCGACCAGACGCTAGGGACGCGGTGTTGCCTGGGAGTCAACCCTGCGTTGCGCCGACGTTACGCGACACCGCGAACGCCGCCGAGACTGGGCAGGCTTCACCCTATTGTGGGGTCATGGCCCCTAGCAACCGACCCTGGCTATCCGGTCAAGGGCCGACCGAATCGGGACAGCCACAGGGATATCCGGGTGAGGCCTTCGGCCTGCCCGAGCAGGGGTCGGGTTCGCTGGCGGGCATGGGTCGTCGGTTGGCGGCGCTGCTCGTCGACTGGTTGCTCGCCTACGGTCTTGCCGCTCTTGGCATGACGCTCGGGCTGATTTCGGCAAGGACGTTGTCGTCGGCGGTTTTGGTCATCTGGCTGGTGCTGGGAGCGCTGGCCGTCCGGCTGTTCGAGTTCACCCCGGGCCAGTTCGCGCTGGGGCTTCGGGTGGCATCCATCGATGATCGGCAGCACGTGGGCCTAGGCCGTGCCGCGGTGCGCGGGTTGGCGATCGCACTCGTCATACCCGCATTGTTCGTCGATGGCGACGGCCGCGGGCTGCAGGACCGCCTAACCGCCACCGCCGTCGTGTGGCGCTGAAGGGCCGGCCTACCGGCGTCGCACGGTGCGCTGGACGCCGCGCATCTTCGCGCCGCCGGGCAGCGGACCCTTCGGCATCGCGGCCGTCCCGGCCCGCGGACCCAGCGCGGCGAGCCGCGATTCCAACGAGTCCATCTGCTTGGCGTTGATGTTGGCCGGCAGCCGGGTGAGGTGGCGCTCGAGCTTGGCCAGCGGAACCTCTCCGTCGCCGTTGCCGACGATGATGTCGTAGATCGGGACATCGCCGACCAGCCGGGCGGTGCGCTTCTTCTCCTGGGCGAGCAGCGGTTTCAGCCGAGCAGGCGAGCCCTCGGCCACCAGGATGACTCCTGGTCGGCCGATCACCCGGTGCACGGCGTCGAAATTGCCGGTCGCCGCCACGCCGGGGGTGACGCGCCATTTGCCGCGCAGGTTATCCAGCGCCCAGGCGGCGGCGCCAGTTTGACCCTCGGCCTTGTGGTACACCGATCGCTGCGCGCGGCGGCCGAAAATAATAAACGCCACCAAGACGCCAAGCACCACGCCCAGCGGGATCATCGTGATCATGGTGAACCCGCCGGTCGACACCCCGACTGCCACCGATATCCCCACGATCAGGACGAACGCACCGATCATGTAGGGCAGTAGCCGCTTGTCCTCTTTACGCTGGATGTTGAACGCCTGCCACAGCTGACTGCGGCGTTCTTTGGCGGCCGCCTTGCGGGCCGCTTTCGCCTCGGCTCTGGCTGCCTTGGTCGCCTTGGCATCACGGAGTTTCGCCATAATCGCCAAGGATACGGAACGCGGCTCAGTGCGACGGGGTGGAGTTCTGCTGCCGCCGCGTGCTGGCCTGCTGGTAGAGCCGCCCGGCCCGATACGACGAACGGACCAGCGGCCCGGCCAGCACCCCGGCGAACCCCAGTTGCTCGGCGTAGTCCGAATATTCGACGAACTCATCGGGGGTGACCCAGCGCTCGACCGGATGATGCCGCGCCGATGGGCGCAGGTATTGGGTGATGGTCACGATGTCGCACCCGGCTTCGTGCAGGTCGGCGAGCGCGGTGCGTACTTCTTCAGGCGTCTCGCCCATCCCGAGGATGAGATTGCTTTTGGTGACCAGCCCGAAGTCGCGCGCCGCGGTGAGCACGCGCAGGCTTCGCTCGTAGGAGAAGGCCGGGCGGATTCGCCTGAAGACGCGCGGCACGGTTTCGACGTTGTGGGCCAACACTTCTGGTTGAGACTCGAAGACCTGCCGCAGCTGGTCGGGATTGCCGTTGAAGTCAGGGATCAGCAGCTCGACGCCGGTGGACGGGTTGAGCCTCTTGATGGCGCGCACGGTCTCGGCGTAGAGCCATGCGCCACCGTCGGGCAGGTCGTCCCGGGCCACCCCGGTGACGGTGGAATACCGCAGGCTCATCGCCTGCACGCTCTCGGCCACCCGCCTGGGTTCGTCGCGGTCCAGTTCGGCGGGTTTGCCGGTGTCGATCTGGCAGAAGTCGCAACGGCGGGTGCACACCTCGCCGCCGATCAGGAAGGTGGCTTCGCGGTCTTCCCAGCATTCGTAGATGTTCGGGCAGCCGGCCTCTTCGCAGACGGTGTGCAGACCCTCACGCTTGACCAGCTTCTTGAGCTCGGTGTATTCCGGCCCCATCCGCAACCGGGTCCTGATCCAGGGCGGCTTGCGCTCGATCGGTGTTTGCGCGTTACGGACTTCCAGACGCAGCAGCTTCCGACCCTCGGGAGTGACGGTCACGACGTCGATGCTACGCGGGCCGGGCTGGTGGGTGAGGTAAGCGCCAGCCGGCCGTCGAGGGCGTCGCACACTGCCTCGGCGACCGCCGACCGTACGTCGTCGACACCGACCCGACGGCCCAGTTCGGCCGATATCGACGTCACCCCGGCATCGGTGATGCCGCACGGGACGATCCTTTCGAACGCGTCCAAGTCGCAGTCGCAGTTGAGCGCAAACCCATGCAGCGTCGTTGCCCGCGAGACTCGTACGCCGATCGCGGCGACCTTGCGCGCAGGCCTGCCGTCGCCGGCCGGCAGCCACACGCCGGATCGGCCATCGACGCGGCCCGCCGCCAAGCCCAGTTCGATGCAGACCTTGATCAACGATTCTTCAATGCGCCGAACGTAATTGACCACATCGAGCGGTTCGCTCAGCGTAATGATCGGGTAGCCGACGAGCTGACCCGGGCCGTGCCAGGTGATCTTGCCGCCGCGGTCGGTGTCGATTACCGGCGTGCCGTCGGTCGGTCGTTCCTCCGCGAGGGTGCGGCGTCCGGCGGTGTAGACCGACGGGTGTTCGAGCAGTAGCAGCGTGTCGGTGCTGCCCGCCAGCCGGGCGTCGGCCAGTTCCCGTTGCAGTTGCCACGCCACCCGGTAGTCGACGGTGTCCAACTGGCGGACATCGATCGGGGCCGTGCTCGAGCGGATGGAACTCATCGAGACCGACGCTACAACGACAAGCTGGTTATTGCCTGCCAACGCCTAGGCGACTTGGCGCGTGGCTGTGGCGTAGCGCAGCGCCTCACCGACGGTGTTGTGGTGGAACTCGAAACCGCTGCGTTCCAGTACAGCCGGTATTGCGCGTTGGCCGATCAGCAGGCCTTCGTCGGCGAACTCGCCGAGCGCGGCGCGCACCGCGAATCCCGGCAGCAGCAGTGGGGTGGGCCGGTTCACCGCTCGGCCCAACGCCGTCGTGAACTCGGCATTGGTGACCGGCGCGGGACCGGTGAGGTTTATCGGGCCGGCGAGTTGATCCTCGGAGATCGCGAACTGCAGCGCCCGCACCTCATCCTCGAGGCTGATCCACGACATGTACTGGCGGCCGGTACCCAGGCGGACACCAAGTCCTACCGAGAACAGCGGCCGCAGCCGCCGCAGCGCACCGCCTGAAGCGGCTAGCACCAATCCGGTACGGGCCAGCACCACACGGGTGCCGGACTCCTCGGCGGGTGCCGTGGCCGCTTCCCAGTCTTTACACAGTTGGGCGAGGAAACCCGTTCCCGCCGAATCGGTTTCGACAACAACTCGATCCTTGGTGTCGCCGTAGAAGCCGACTGCGCTGGCATTGACGAGCACGCCGACGCCGGCGTCGGCGACCGCGGTGGACAACACCTCGGTTGGCGTGATGCGACTATCGCGCAGGTTTTGCTTGAACGCCCCCGACCAACGCCGCTGTCCGATGTTGATACCGCACAGGTTCACCAGGGCGTCAACGCCGCTCAGCGCGCTGGCGTCGAATTCGCCGCTATCTGGATCCCAGTGCAGCTCACCGGCATTCGTCGGCGCCCTGCGCACGATCCGCAAAACCCGATGGTCTGCCGTGCGAAGCGCGGTGACCAGAGCCGAGCCGATCAGCCCGGATGAGCCCGCGATCGCGACAGTAGCGGCCACGCCTCAAGCCCTCCCTAGAGGCTCAGATCGGCCTCGAACGCGCCTTCTTCGAGCCGGTGCTTGACGGTGGTCAGGAACCGCCCGGCGTCGGCGCCGTCGATCAGCCGGTGGTCGTAGGTCAGCGGGAGATAGCAGATCGAACGCACCCCGATGGATTCGTTACCGGTGTCGTCGACGACGACCCGCGGCCGCTTGACGATGGCCCCGGTACCCAGCATCGCGGCCTGCGGCGGCACCAGGATTGGGGTGTCCATCAGTGCGCCCTGGCTGCCGATGTTGGTGATCGTGAAGGTCCCGCCGGACAACTCGTCGGGCCGCAGGTCGCCCGACCGGGCGCGCGCGGCGATGTCGGCGATCGCGCGCGCCAACCCGGCCAGCGACAGGTCGCCGGCGTTGTGGATGACGGGGGAGAGCAGGCCCTGCTCGGTGTCGACAGCGAAGCCGAGATGCTCGGCGTCGTAGTAGGTGATCTCCTTGGTTTCTTCGTTGTAGCTGGCATTGACGTTCGGGTGCACCTTGAGCGCATCGATCACCGCGCGTGCGATGAACGGCAGGAAGGTCAGGCGCACGCCCTCGCGTTCGGCGAACGCGGCCTTGGCCTTGTCTCGCAGCGCCACGATCCGGGTCATGTCGACCTCGTGGGTCTGAGTGAGCTGTGCGGTGGCCTGCAGCGACTCGCGGGTCTTCTTCGCGGTGATCTGACGGATCCGGCTGGCCTTCTGTGTGGTTCCGCGCAGATGCGCCAGCGCGGGCGCCGGTGTGGGTGCGCTCGGTTTCGGGGCGGCCGGGGCGGCAGCGGCCGGGGCGGCCGCCGGAGCTTTCTTGGCGTCTTCCTTTTCGGCGGCCGTCTTCGCCGCTGCTGACAGCACATCCTGTTTGCGGATGCGTCCGCCGACCCCGGTCCCGTTCACCTGGCTGAGATCAATGTTGTTCTCGGCGGCCAGCTTTCGGACCAGCGGTGTGACGTACGGACTGCTGGCCGCGCCAGCCGGCGGTGCGGGCTCTGGCTTGGCTTGCGGCGTTGGCGCGGCGTCGGGTCGGGGCGGCGGCGCGGGCTGCGCGGCAGGCTCGGGTTGCGGTGCAGGCTTTGCCTCGGGTTGCGGTGCCGGCGGGGCTTGCGGCGCGGGCGCGGGCGTGGGTGTGGGTGCGGCTGTGGTGGCACCGGTTCCGATCCTGGCCAGCTCGCCGCCGACGGAGACGGTGACGTCCTCCTCGGCGGTGATGCTGATCAGCGTGCCCGCCACCGGCGACGGGATCTCGGTGTCGACTTTGTCGGTGGAAACCTCCACCAGTGGCTCGTCCACGTCGACCGGGTCGCCGACTTTCTTCAGCCAGCGGGTCACGGTGCCCTCGGTGACAGACTCGCCGAGTTCGGGCATCAGCACCGGCTGGGAAGCGCCGGTCGCGGCTTGTTCGCCGTTTGCCGAGGCGGCGGCCGGTTCCGGCTCGGCTTGCGGTTGCGGTTCCGGGGCGGGCGTGACTTGCGGCTCCGGTTGTGGTTCGGGTGCGGCTTCTGCGGCGGGTTGCTGCGCGCCACCACCGTCCGTACTTTCCGCCGCGTCGCCGATGACGGCAAGCTCGCCGCCGATCGCGACGGTGTCGTCCTCGTGGGCAACGATCTTCGTCAGCACTCCCGCCGCCGGCGACGGAATCTCGGTGTCGACCTTGTCGGTGGACACTTCCAGCAGAGGTTCGTCGAGTTCGACCGTGTCACCTTCTTGCTTGAGCCAGCGAGTAACGGTTCCCTCCGTCACGCTCTCACCGAGTGCCGGCATCTGAACTGAGAAGGCCATCTCTGTCGACTCCTCGATCGATCGATCGGTGGGCGCGAGCGACTTCTGGCTTACCACAGCTTTGGTGTACGGAAGCTGCACCCAAACGGATTACCGAAACCATCTTGTCACTGCTGCTCCGTCGGCACACAACCAGGGCAGGCCCGCTCCGACGGGCGGCTACAGTCGCTTCGCCGGTTCGTGTCAGCGAATTTTTTGGGCACGCGTTGAATAAATGCGTTAAGCTCCGCGGAACTCGAAGAAACGGGACAATAGCGATGTCCAAGTTATTGGACGTTAATTCCCCGACCTCGGATATACCTGGTTTCAGCGCGGTTAATACATTGCGAGTTTGGGACGTTTTGGATCAAAAAGCCGAAAGTCTGGATTATCTTGTTCCCTGTGTACCCAGACGACAGCGGCAAAGAACTCGCCACGGTGCTCTCCTACCTGGCCGGGCGTTCCCTCAGCAGAGAAGAAATCTGGACGGCGATGGAACTGCCGCGGTCCACGTACTACGACCAGCTGGACAAGGGAACTTTGATCACCGCGGACAACTTGCGTGTTGCCGCAGCCAATCTTGGCATCAACCGCGCCGAGTTGCTCACCCGCTACCGGTTCATCCAGCCGGAAGAGGTCACCGCACTGGCCGAGGAGATTCGTGGCGGCATCACGATGCCGCATGGCTCGGGCAACGGCGCTCTGAAGACCGCACAGCCGACGAAACTTGCAGAATGGCGGCCGCGCCAAGACGCGCCCCCGCTCTAACACGACCTGCCGGCGGATCCTTGTGGCTCTAACTGCTCTCATCACCATCACCCTCGCATCCATCGCTTGGAGCCTCTGGATACGGCGAGTCACCTGGCATTGCCGGTGGGAGGTGGCCGCCACGCTCAACATCGCCCTGCAGGGAAGCGCGGTCGCACTGATGTCCCCGGCGGCCTCCCACACGCTGGGCGCTGCCCTGCACAGCATCACCGGCGAGTGGAACTTGCAGAACTACGTCGGGCACGACTGTTACATCGTCGCGGCCTCGGCGATTATCTACAACGTGGTCGGTCGGCTTGAAGACGACGATGCGCTACAGAGGTCGTTCAAGCAATGGGTGGAGCGGCCGGCGACGTTGTGCATTCCGCTGTTGCTGGCAACGTTCACGTTGAGCCGTGGCAGCAAGGTTTATGCGGGCGATTTCTTTGCGCTACGCACCGACTTCTGGCTGAGCGTGTATTGGATATTGCTCACTGGAACTTTGGGTTATCTGCTGATCTTCGGCTCGCGCGCGCTGTTGGTGCTGCGCAAGGACCCGCGCTCGAAGAACATCGCCAACCTCTACCTGATCGCCTCGGCCAGCGGCATCTCTGCCTGCCTGGTGCGAATGGTCACCGCGGTGATTCCGCCTTTCCAAGGTCCGTTGGGTACAGGACTGGTCTGGTTCTTCGCGTGCATGTGCGGCGCCGGATTCGCACTGACCTCTGCGCAGTCGTGGCGGCAGAAGATCAGATGGTTCCAGCGGCCTGTCGTACACAACTGACCTTTCGGCTTTGACGCGTTGGGGCGTCACCAGTTGGCCGTCCCGCACTGACCAGTGCGCGTGCTTCGTGGCTACGGGCCGTTGGAAGCGTTACCGCTCAGGTATATTAACCCGCTCTGAGGGCCCGGAAATCAGCGCATATCCGCAGATCAAGATCGTATTGCTGGCGGAAAAGTCGTTTGGCGCAACTGCCAAACCAGCCTTGATAGCTGAGACAAATCTGAGTTTAAATTATGAAACTCACAGTAATCAGCGCCCGTTACAGCGGGCCCGGGAGAAGGAAAAAAAGCAGCACTGCCCTGTACGCAGGGTCCGCGGCCATCGAGGGCGGGCCGCCGACCTTTGCGTTGCCAGCTAACCGTTGTCGGCGATGTCTTCCAGTACCGCGAACATGGTGCGGGTCGGCACGCCCGTGCCGCCCTTGGGGGTGTAACCCCAGGGGTTGCCGGTGTTGTAGGCCGGCGCGGCGACGTCGATGTGCGCCCAATTCACGCCATCGGCAACGAATTCGCGCAAGAACACACCGGCTACCAGCATTCCGGCGAACCGCTGCCCGCTGACATTGGCCAGGTCGGCCACCGTCGACTTCAAATCGTCCTTGAGTTCGTCGGGCAGCGGCATCGGCCAGCCGTTTTCGCCGGCTTGCTGCGAGATGGCCGCGACCCGGTCGCGGAACTCGTCACTGCCCATCACACCCGGCGTGCGCGCGCCAAGCGCCACCGTCTGCGCGCCGGTCAGTGTCGACGTCTCGATCAGGTAGTCGGGGTTGTCTTCGCAAGCCCGGGCGATGGCGTCGGCGAGGATCAGCCGGCCCTCGGCATCGGTGTTGAGCACCTCGACGGTGGTCCCGCCATACTGCGTCAGCACGTCACCCGGGCGCTGGGCGGTCGAGGATGGCATGTTCTCGGCCATCGGCACGGTGGCGATCACATCGATCGGCAGTTCACGTTGAGCGGCCAGCGCCACCGTCGCGATGACCGCCGCGGCGCCGCCCATGTCCGACGTCATGTAGTGCATCGACGCCGCCGGCTTGATCGAGATGCCGCCGGTGTCGAACGTGATGCCCTTCCCGATCAGGGCGACTTTCTTGGCGTGCTTGGGCTTTTTGGCCAGCTTTGATCCGTGATGGGTCAGGCGCACCAGCCGCGGCAGCCGCGACGAACCCTTGCCGACGCCGATCACCCCGCCGTAGCCGGCCTTTTGCAGCGCCTTATCGTCGAGCACCTCGACCTCGAGACCAACTGATTCACCCAAAGCTTTTGCCCGCTTTGCGAATTCGGCAGGAAACAGGTGACTGGGCGGAGTGTTGACAAAGTCACGGGCGGTGGCGACGGCGGTCGCAACCGCCGCGGCATGAGCGGCCTGCGATTTGGCGTCCTTGGCTGTGGACAACACGGTGATCTTGCCCAGCCCAGGGTCTTTCGGTGCCGTCTTGGTTGTCCGGAACTCGGTGAACCGGTAGCTGCCCAGAATCAGCCCCTCCACAGCGGCCTCGATGACACCGGCTCCCGGCAACTCAGCCAGCGTGGTGACAGCAGCCTCGGCGCCACCCAGCGCCCGCGCCGCTGCGCCGGCCGCGCGGCGAATCACATCGGCGGGCCACTCGTCGCGGGGCTTGCCCAGCCCGATCGTCAGCACGCTGGCCACCGGCAGCGACTTCACCACCAGCTGGTTTACCTGGTCGCTGGCGCCGGTGGCGTTCAGCGCCCGCAGGCTCGACTCGATTTCGGCGACCGCCTCGGCCGGCAGTAGCGGTTCAGCGGCGGCGACCGAGACTTCAGCGGCGCCCGGCTGATCCTCCGTGCCTTCTGGGCCGGACGAGACCACCGGGACGATCAGCACCGCCGATCCCGCGCTGCGGCGCGGCAGCGAGGAGGCGACGGCGACGGCAGGGGCGGGGTAACCGGGTTGTGTGCTCACGAGCAGTAACCCTATCGACGCGCACCGGGAGACAGATCATAGGCCACGACAGGGTCGTCGAAGCCCTTGAGTTGCAAAGGTTCCTGGACTACGGCAGGCCATTCCGGCAGTTGCTCGTGGACGGCCCCGTCGGCCAGGATCTGGCCCGGTGAGGCCGCGGCGACCAGCCGCGCGGCCAGGTTAACGGCGTTGCCGAAGTAGTCACCGTTGATGGCCACGATCGGACCGTAGCCCAGACCGGCGCGGACCTGCAGTCCCTCCTCGTGCGCCCGCGGATGGTCGACGAGGTCGAGCGCCGCTTTCGCCAACCGCTCCGGGTCCGAGCTCACCCACATCACGGCATCGCCGAGGAACTTCACCACCCGCCCGCCGTCGGCATGCACCACGTCGCTGACGGTGGCGCCGAACTCGGTGAGCATTGTCGACAACTCCGCGGGGGTGAGCAGCTGCGTCAGCGCGGTGAAGCCGGACAGGTCGGCAAACCCGACGCCGCACACCAGACTGGCCGACGGGCCGCTTACCACCCCCTCGATGAAGGTGCGGGTGCTGACCAGATGGTGTCGGTAGATGGCGTCGATCATCGCCCCAATGCGGGGGACGAAGTGCGCGGCCTCGCGGTAGACCTGCGCGGTGGCGAGTTCGTCCCCGGTGAGGCCGAGCCACATTTTGGGTCGACTCGTCCGGATCATCGACGA
Organism: Mycobacterium sp.; assembly: GCF_035314665.1. Classification (GTDB taxonomy): domain Bacteria; phylum Actinomycetota; class Actinomycetes; order Mycobacteriales; family Mycobacteriaceae; genus Mycobacterium. The sequence goes on from NZ_DATFZD010000342.1 coordinate 11,377, forward strand.
GATGGCCTCGGCCACCCGGGCGATGTTCGCGCCGAGGACCCGCAGGAAGCCGTCCGCGGCGTCGGGGTCCATCTGCATCCTCATCGCCGCCCAGGTCGCCAGGCCGTCGACATCGGCTTGACTCAACGTCGGCGTGTCCGGGTCTGCGATGGTCAGGCCGAGCATGGCCCAGGCGTGTTCGATATCCTCCACCGTCACACCGACCGCGTCTGCGGCGGTCCGCAGGGTATAGATCTGGGGACCGGACCACAACAGCGCGTCACCGGCGAGCCCGAACAGGCGTCCCTGACGCTCGGCCGCGACCATCTCGTCGGCGGTGAAACCGAGTCGGGTCAAGTACTCGATCAGGCCGGCCCGCTCGCGTGCATCGGCGATCCCGGCAGCCTCCAGCGCCTCAAAATCCGAGGAGTCGACCACCTGGCCAAGTGTGCCAGTCGCCGCTGACATTAGGGTGAAATGCCGTGAGTGACGACCTTCTGCACGGACCACTTGAGGACCGCCACCGCGAGCTCGGCGCCAGCTTCGCCGAGTTCGGCGGCTGGCTGATGCCGGTTTCGTATGCCGGCACCGTCAGCGAGCACACCGCAACCCGCACCGCCGTCGGCCTGTTCGACGTCAGTCACCTGGGCAAGGCGCTGGTCCGCGGACCCGGCGCCGCAGATTTCGTCAACTCCGCGCTCACCAACGACCTCAACCGCATTGAGCCGGGAAAAGCGCAATACACGTTGTGCTGCAACGAATCCGGCGGCGTCATCGACGACCTGATCGCCTACTACGTTGGGCCCGACGAGATCTTTCTGGTGCCCAATGCCGCCAACACCGCGGCGGTGGTCGCGGCCCTGCAGGAAGCCGCGCCCGCGGGGCTCACTATCAGCGACGAGCATCGCTCTTACGCGGTGCTGGCCGTGCAGGGACCACGGTCGGCGGACGTGCTCGCTGAATTGGGGCTTCCGACTTCCATGGACTACATGGGCTATGCCGAAGCGGAGTTCGCGGGAGTGCCGGTGCGGGTTTGTCGCAGCGGATACACCGGCGAGCAGGGCTACGAGCTGCTGCCGCCCTGGGAATCCGCCGGTGTGGTGTTCGACGCGCTGGTCGCCGAGGTCAGCCGAGCGGGCGGGGAGTTGGCCGGTCTCGGTGCGCGCGACACGCTGCGCACCGAGATGGGCTATCCGCTGCACGGTCACGAGCTTTCGGCCGATATCTCGCCGCTGCAGGCCCGATGCGGGTGGGCGATCGGCTGGAAGAAGGCGGCATTCTTCGGGCGTGACGCGCTGCTGGCCGAGAAGGAGGTCGGTCCGCGGCGGCTGCTGCGCGGCTTGCGCGCGGTGGGCCGCGGTGTGCTGCGACCGGAGTTGGCCGTGCTCGACGGCGATTCCAAGGTCGGATTCACCACCTCGGGCACATTTTCTCCGACGTTGAAAACCGGTATTGCGCTCGCGCTGATCGACACCGCCGCGGGCGTCGAGGACGGCCAGCATGTCACCGTCGATGTTCGGGGCCGCGCGGTCGAATGCGAAGTGGTGCGCCCACCTTTTGTCGATCCAAAAACCCGATAGCGCGCGGTTATACAATCGCATGATGACCGGCGGCGCGCAGTTCACGGTTTCGCGCACGGCGAACCCAATGAGCGACGCGCAGCGTGAAGCGATATTGGCCGACCCTGGTTTCGGCCGATATCACACCGACCACATGGTGTCGATCGATTACACCGACGGGCGGGGTTGGCACGATGCGCGGGTCACCGGATACGGCCCGATCGAGCTGGATCCGTCCGCAATTGTGCTGCATTACGCGCAGGAAGTTTTCGAGGGGCTAAAGGCCTACCGATGGCCGGACGGGTCGATCGTCTCGTTCCGCGCCGAGGCCAATGCCGCTCGGATGCGATCCTCGGCGCGGCGGATCGCGATCCCTGAGTTGCCCGACGACCTGTTCCTCGAGTCGTTGCGGCAACTGATCGCCGTCGATAAAGCGTGGGTTCCGCCGGCCGGCGGTGAGGAGTCGCTGTATCTGCGGCCGTTCGTGTTTGCGACCGAGCCGGGGCTGGGCGTGCGCCCGGCCAAGCAGTACCGCTATCTGGTGATCGGCTCGCCGGCGGGTGCGTATTTCAAGCACGGCATCAAACCGGTCAGCGTCTGGGTATCAACGGAATACGTGCGCGCCAGCCCGGGCGGTACCGGTGCGGCGAAGTTCGGCGGCAATTACGCCGCGTCGTTGGTGGCCCAAGCCCAAGCGGCCGAACACGACTGCGAGCAGGTGGTTTGGCTGGACGCCGTCGAGCGCCGCTACATCGAAGAGATGGGCGGCATGAACCTTTTCTTCGTGTTCGGCAGTGGCGGATCGGCCCGGCTGGTCACCCCTGAGCTGTCCGGCTCGCTTCTGCCTGGCATCACTCGGGATTCGTTGCTGCAGTTGGCAACTGACGCTGGCTTCGCCGTCGAGGAACGCAAGATCGACATCGACGAGTGGCAGAAGAAGACCGCCGCCGGTGAGATCACCGAGGTGTTCGCCTGCGGTACTGCCGCCGTGATCACTCCGATTTCGCATGTGAAGTACGGCGAGAGCGAATTCACGGTCGGTGACGGCGAATCCGGCGAGGTGACGATGGCGCTGCGCGACACGCTGACCGGCATCCAGCGGGGGACTTTCGCCGATACCCACGGTTGGATGTCACGGCTGGGCTGACGGCCGGCGCGGCCGCTGAGTCGTAGCGATTTCGGTTGATGGGGCCGATTTGGCCGTGTTGTGACGCGTTTGGCCGTAAGCTTCAGCGCGCAAATCCGCCCCGGAGGTATGAAATGGTCAGCCCGAATAGCCCGACGCCGCAGGGACCACGCCGCCAAGTTGCGGTAATCGGGACGCTGATGCCGCACCTGCATCCCGGGCGTCACCACGTGTACCGCAATGTCACCGCGCTCGCCTTGTTGGCGGCGTTGATCGCGGCAGGGTTGGGGTCGCTGCCCGTCGCGCTGGTGTTGACGGCGGTGGCGTTGCCGGCGGCGGTGCTGGTCTACATTCACGATCACCGGTTGTGGCACGACGAGCCGTTGACGGTAATCGTTGTGGCGTTTGGGCTTTCGCTGCTGCTCGGCGTCGGGGTTGGGCTGCTCGAAACTCGATTCATCAAGCTGGTGGGGGTGGGTTCGACGGGGTATCACCTGCCACCGGTCCCGCGCATTCTTGAGCTGGGTGTGCTGGTACCGGTAGCGGCGTTTGTGGCGGTCGTGATCGCTCCGCTGCTGGTCAGCGCGCGCTCGGCATTCCGGCATCCGATGGATGTCGTGGTGGCGTGTTCGCTCAGCGGTGCGGCACTGTCGTTGGGGCTCAGTGTGGTGGTCCAGCATGGAGCGTTCACTCATGTGCAGGCCACGGCGGGGGACCCGGCGCATGTGGCTTTTATTTCTTTGACGCTGGGCTTTTTACAGCCGATTGTGCTAGCGACGGCGGCGACGGTCGCTGTGTTGGGGTTGCGTGGGTTGGGGGCCAGCCCCGTTACCGGTGTGATCGAGGGGCTGGTGTTGGTGCTGGCCTACGAATTGGCGACCACCTTGTTGCAGTCCTACGGCACCCGCGGGATCGTGTTGACCGCGTTGGCGACATTCTTGTTGGCCGGCGTGGGGTTGGCCGCGGCTCGTGATGGATTGCACGCGGCGTTGCTCGCCGACCCCGGGACTGATACGGGTGCGTCGGCGGCCGGACATGCCGAACATCGGCTGCACGCGGGGTTGGTCACCGCGATTGTGGCGGTAATCGTCGTGGTGGCCGCGGTGGTCAGCGTGGCGGTGGCATTGGGCGGTGCGGCAAAGCATCGCACGCCCCCGGGTCAGGGCGGTAGCGGAAGGATCGCTCCGCACAGCGCGTCAGCGACCGGATCAATCCACCACGCGACTGGCGAACCGGGCAAGAGCCCTTGGGGCAGTGTGGCTTTGGCATCGAACACCACATCGCTGGCGACGGGGACCACTACCAGCGTCAACCTGGTGGACGGAATCAGCGTGGCGGTGGCCCCCGGGTGGACAGTCACGCGCCAAGGTCAGCAGTCCGCCGACCTCATCAACAACGACCAGAGCGCCGGCGTGTTCGTCAACGCGGGTACCGCGAACACGCCGGACATCGGCCAAGAAGCAACGTTTCTGATCTCGCACAATATCCAGAGCTCCGGATTGACCAATGTGCAGCAGTACCCGGCGCCGCCGCAGCCGTTGCACGGCAAAAACTTTCAACAGTTGCTCGAGATCGACTACACCGCTGACATCCAAACCAACCAAGGCACCGGCGAGATCTATGGTGGATGGGTGACGATGTACAACGCCACAACCCACATGTCCAGCCTCTTCAACCTCTACGCCGCGAATTCGGACGAGTTTAAAGAGGTGTTGCCGGGCGCGGCGCAAATGATGGGGTCGATGGATTAGCGACCCAGTCAGCGGGCGGATCAGGTCTGGGGATTCGCGGTCGCATCCACGGGTGCGTCGAGTTCGGCGTACCGCTCCGCGAACTCGCAGGCGGGGACCGGCCATTCTTTCACCGTCGGCGCCTCGGACCACCCAGTCGCCGTCCGAGGCTATCGTGGGGCCTTCCAGGGTTTGGATCGTCTCGCCTGGCTGCGCCAGCCGAGCGAAAACATCTCCGCGCCTTCGCCATTGGTCGCCGCCGACATGCTTGTAGCTGGTTCGGAAGATATCGTCTCGCACCGACCAAGTCTGCCCGTCCTCCTGGACGTGCCAGTCTCCGGCGTCGGCCTGCATGGTCTGACCCGACCGCGATGTCCACGTCCACGGCGTGCTTCGCTGTTCGGCGGTGACCGTCCCGACCCGGGTGAACGGTTGCCACACCGGACGTTGCATTCGACCTTCCCTCCTGCTTGCCGATTCTAGTCTCGTGCCGCGCCTAGAGCCGGACTAATCCGAGCAGCACCAGGGCAGTCGCTGTCGTGGCCAATTCGATTGCGGCGCCGAGCACGTCGCCGCTGATACCGCCGAAACGGCGCACACAGTGCCCGGTGAGCGCCGCGCTGCAGCCGAGCCCGACCAGCACTGCCACCGGGCCCTGCCACGGCTGCCGGCCCGCGGTCAGGGACGCCGCGAGCAGCACGATGACCCAGGCCGCGATCACCGCCGCGGGCTGGCTGCCGGCGACCCGAGCGCCCAACGTGCTGCCCGGCGCAGCCGGCAGCGACCGGCGGCAGGCCAGCACGGCGGCGACCCGGCCGGCGGAAACGGCGATCACGATCGCGGCCGCGCCCAGCGCCGAAAAAGCCAGTCCCTGCAGCATGATCACCAACACCACGGCGGCCACCCCGAACGGTCCGGTCGACCCATCACGCATCACCTGCAGCGCGCGTTCCGGCGGGCCGTAGCAGCCCAGCCCGTCGGCGGTGTCGGCCACGCCGTCGATGTGCAGGCCACGGGTCGCCGCCGACAACACCGCCACCGCGAGCAGGCCGGTCAGCGTATTACCCGAGCCGAACACCAGCGCGCCCGCCCAGGTGACGGCCGCAGCCAGCGCACCGAGTGCGGCGCCGACGACCGGCAGCGCGGTCATCGCGCCACGGCCCAGCGGCCGGTCCGATGTGCCGGGCACGGGGACGACGGTCTCGAACGCGAAAGCCGTTGCCAGCGAGCTGATCACGGCGAGGAGGCAGGGCGGTCGGCGCGGTCGGAGACGTGCGCGCTGGAAAAGCTGGCCATTGACGTCAACGCGGCCACCGCGGCCCGCAGCACCGGCAGGGCCACCGCGGCGCCGGTACCCTCGCCGAGCCGCATTTTCAGATCCAGTATTGGATCCAGCCCCAGCTGGGCCAGGGCCAGCGCGTGCGCCGGTTCCGTCGAGAGGTGACCGGCCTGCCACCACAGCCGGGCGCCCGGAGCCAGGCGCTCGGCAATCAAAGCCGCCGCCGTCACCGCCATGCCATCCAGCAACAGCGGCGTTCGCCGGAGGGCGGCCTGCGCACAGAAGCCCGCCATCCCCGCCAGATCCGCCCCGCCGCAACGCTGCAGCAACGCCACCGGATCGGAAGAGACCGGCTCGGCCCGGAACAGCGCGTCGCGCACCGCCGCCGTTTTACGGGCCCACCCCGCGTCATCGATGCCGGTTCCGTAGCCCACCGCCACGACCGGCTCGATGCCCGTCAGAGCCGCGGTCAGAACCGTTGCCGCAGTAGTGTTTCCGATGCCCATGTCGCCGGCGATCAGAAGATCCGCACCGGCATCGACCTCCTGGTCGGCGATCTGCCGGCCCGCGTCAATCGCGTCGAGGGTCTGCTGGTGGGTCAGCGCATCCTCGCATCTGATGTCGCCGCTCGCGCGTCTTACCTTGTGCGCGCCGATCTGCGGCGACAGCGGGTCAGCGTCCACCGCCAGGTCGGCGACGCGCACCGTCGCCCCGGCGACGTCGGCCAGTGCGTTGATCGCGGCGCCGCCGGCGGCGATGTTGGCGACCATCTGGCTGGTGACCTCCGGCGGGTAGGCCGATACCCCGGATCGGGCAACGCCATGATCACCGGCGAACACCACGATTCGGGCCCGTTCGAATTGCGTTGGCGGACAATGGCCTTGACACGACGCGACCCAGACCGACAGATCCTCGAGGCGGCCCAGGGCACCGCGGGGCTTGGTCAGCGTGTCCTGGCGGGCCCGCGCCGCCGCGGCGGCGTCCGTGTCGGGCGGCACTACCAGCGGAAACTCCATCAGATCCTCGGCGGCTTGATCTGCAACGGCTGCCCGGCCACCATCAGCACCACTCGATCGCACAAGGCGGCCAGTCGCTGGTTGAGCGCGCCCAACTCATCGGTGAACCGCCGGCCGGACACCGTCGGCGCCACGATAGTCAGCCCGACCTCGTGGCTGACCAGGACCAGCGGCGAATCGAACGAGGCCACCGCGGCGAGCAACTCATCGACCTCCGCCGAGATCGGGCCGCTCTCCCATCCGCGGCGGTCCAAAGCGGCGGTCAACCAGCCGGGGACATCGTCGACGAGGGTGGGCGCGGGCGGTGGCTGGCGCAAATGTGTTGGGATGTCGTCGCTTTCCACCGTTGACCAGTGCCCGGGCCTGCGATCGCGGTGCTGGGCGATGCGGCGCAACCAGGCTGGGTCGGTGTCGGCTACCGACCCGGTCGCCAGGTAGCGCACCGGCTCAACCGGTCCCAGCGACTCGGCGATAGCCGTCTCGGCCCACCGCGATTTGCCCGACTTGATGCCGCCGAGCACCAGGGTTCGCACGGCAGCTCAAACACCCCATGGCGATCGCAAGCGCGGCGTAGCCGGGCGCAGCGGGTCGCCATCCGAGGGCTTCTTCGGGCGGCGTCTACTCGACACGGGCCCCATGCTTGACTTGGGGCCGTGGCGCTCGCATCCGGCGCATCTGAGAAGCTCGACTGGCTGCGTAAAGGCCTAGCTTCCAACGACTTTCGGTGTCCTCCGGAAACTTCTCGTCGACTCGTCTGGCGACCTTGCGGCCCAGGATGAGCCCGTCGAGCATCATCAGGGCCATCAGCAGCGTCATCGCGGGCGAAATGTAGAGCTGCAGTTGTGGGACGGCGAACATGACGAACAGCAACGTCAGGGCCGAAGGCATGAACAACCCGAGCACGTTGCGGCGCGCGTCCACCAAGTCGCGGACGAACCGGCGTACCGGGCCCTGATCGCGCCCCAGCAGGTAACGCTCGTCGCCGGCCATCATGCGCTCGCGCCGATCCGCCATCTGGGCCCGGCGCTCGGCGCTGTTGGCCTTGCGTTCGTCGCGACTGAGCTTGGGGCCGGCCAACGACTTTCGCCGTGCACGGGCCTCGGCCGAGGTCATCGGGGCCGGAGCGACCGGCCCCTTGCGGCGGTCGGCGGCGCTGCGCTTGGGCGTGGGGCGCCCCTTGGGGGCGGTTGTTTGCGAACCACGCGACAACTCGGACGCGTCCGCCGATGTCTCGGCACCGCCGTGATCCCCGGCGTCGGCCATGTCTTTTTTGCGGCCCAGCAGCTTCACGTTCGCCAGGTTACTTCGCAACGGCTGTTGTCCGGTACACGGTGTGGCCCACGATCGGGGTGGGTGCACCTTTCCCGCGCCGGCCCTACGCTTGCTCAGATGAGCGGGTCGGCGGCTGACGCCGGCGGTATCGCACCCGCCGCAGACCTGGCGCCGACGATACCGGCGATACTTCGTGTGCTGGTTGCCCCCGATTGCTACGGCGACAGCCTGACCGCCCTCGAGGCGGCCGCCGCGATAGTGACGGGCTGGAACCGGGCGCGCCCCGCCGATCAGTTCATCATTGCGCCGCAATCCGACGGTGGCCCAGGTTTCGTCGACGTGCTGGCCAGCCGGCTGGGGCAGCGGCGGCACCTCGAGGTATCCGGCCCGTTGGACGACGACGTGCAAGCCGAATGGGTGCTGGAGCCCGAGTCGGCGACGGCATACCTGGAATGCGCGCAGGCGTGCGGCTTGGCCCGGCTCGGCGGCCCGCCGACGCCGCAAACCGCGCTGTCCGCCCACAGCAGGGGAGTGGGCCAGCTCATCGACGCGGCCGTGCGGGCGGGCGCCGCGCGGATCGTGGTCGGCCTGGGCGGCACCGCCAGCACCGACGGCGGCCGTGCACTGGTCGACGAGCTCGGCGGCCTTCGGGCGGGCCGGCAGCGGCTGGCCGGCGTCGAGCTGATCGCTGCGTCGGACGTCGAATACCCCCTGCTGGGGCCGTGGGGAGCCGCGGCCGTATTCGGCCCGCAGAAGGGAGCGGATCCGGCGACAGTGGCGGTGCTCGAACAGCGGCTCGCCGAATGGGCGGCTGAGCTGGATGCGGCCGCCGGGCGGCCGGTCAGCGCGCAAGCGGGCGCCGGGGCGGCCGGGGGTATCGGGGCGGCGCTGCTCGCACTGGGCGGCCGGTGCGAATCGGGTGCATCGATCATCGCCACGCACACGCGGTTAGCTGATGACATTGCCGCGGCTGACCTGGTGATCACCGGTGAGGGCCGGTTCGACCACCAGTCGTTGCACGGGAAGGTGGTCGGCGCGCTGGCCGCGGCGGCGCAACCATTGCAGGTACCGATCGTGGTGATGGCTGGTCAGGTGGCTCTTGACCGTCGGGCGCTGCTGTCGGAGGGCATTCTGGCGGCCTACGCGATCGCCGACTACGCGGGCTCGGTGCGGCTGGCCCTGGCAGACGCCGCCAACCAGCTGATGGGCCTGGCCTCTTACGTGGCGGCGCGACTCGGGAATAGCGGTTCGACAAGGTACCTTTAAAGAGACGGGTTTTTTCAGCGGGGGTCCGGTACGGCAAGGACCGCGGTGAAAGAACCCACTCACCGACCCGAGAACGATATGGGCTTGTAGGCACTTATAGGGAGACGCAATGACTGTTCAGGACGAGTCAGCCGCGACAACAACCCACGGCGTGATCTTGACCGACGCCGCGGCAGCCAAGGCGAAGTCCCTGCTGGAGCAGGAGGGACGCGACGACCTGGCGCTGCGTATCGCGGTCCAGCCCGGAGGATGCGCTGGCCTGCGGTACAACTTGTTCTTCGACGATCGCGCGCTCGACGGCGACTTGACCGCCGACTTCGGCGGCGTGACGCTCACTGTCGACCGGATGAGCGCGCCCTACGTGCAGGGCGCCTCGATCGACTTCGTCGACACCATCGAGAAGCAGGGCTTCACGATCGACAACCCGAACGCCACCGGCTCGTGCGCCTGCGGCGACTCCTTCAACTGACGCGGCTCGCCCCGCGCTAGCTGCCTAGTAGCTGCCCGCTGTCCGCTGCACGTAGGAGCACACCAGCACCTGGTTGTGCTGGGCAAGTAACTGCGCGATCCCCTGTACCTGCTCGCGGGACGAGCCACCGCCGCCCGGTTCGACACGCATGGTGAACAACACCTGGGCCTGATAGTCCGACCAGTAGACGATCTTGTCGATGGACGTCACCTGCGCATCGGCGAATTGCTTGCGGAACGCGTCGCTGCTCAGCTTGGCCAGCGCTTGATCCGAGCGTCGATCGCGCACCGCGTCGTAGATACCGCACAGTGCGTTGCGCGCGATGGTTTCGATGTCGCGGTGCTCGAGCGCGTCCAGGTAGCCCTGTATCGCCGGCTTGGCCGTCGCATCGGAGATCGCGCCTGCCGAGGTCGTCGGGCCGCCGCGCGAACCGTGCACGATCGCCGCGATCAACCCAGTGATCAGGAGCAACGCCGCCAGAATGCCGAGGACCAGTCGTCGAGCGCGGCGTTTCGGGTATGTCACGGGTGGTGGCAGCGGCCCCGGATAGGCGGCCGACGGAGGTGCTGCCTCGGCCGCGTCGCGCACGGGAGGCACGCCGTGGGGTGGCGGGCCGGGAATGGGCTGGCTGGGATGAGGGTCCGTGAATTGCGGTCCGTCGGCGCCGAGACGGTGGTTCGGCGAATACGGACCGGGCATAGGCGGTACTCCTCGGGTGTCGGGGCTGGATGACCCTGAACGACGTCTGTCGGCGCGAGGTTCTCCTACGGAGGCTAGCGGGCCTCTGCCCGCACTGCAGCGGCACCCACGACCGTGGGTAAGCTTAGCTAGCCGAACTTATGAAACGAAGGGTGGATTTTTCGTGACGATCGCGGTGACCGGTTCTATTGCCACCGACAATTTGATGCGGTTTCCGGGTCGATTTTCCGAACACCTGCTGGCCGAGCATTTGCAGAAGGTGTCGCTGAGTTTCCTGGTGGACGACCTGGTGATTCACCGGGGCGGCGTGGGCGGGAACATGGCCTACGCAATCGGCGTGCTCGGCGGCGACGTCGCGCTGGTGGGGGCTGCCGGCGACGACTTCGACGACTACCGCCAATGGCTCAACGCACACGGCGTCAACACCGACAACGTTCTCATTTCACAAACCGCGCACACCGCACGGTTCGTCTGCACCACCGACCTCGACATGGCCCAGATCGCGTCGTTCTACCCGGGTGCGATGTCAGAGGCCCGCAACATCAAGCTCGCCGACGTCGTCTCGTCGATCGGCAAGCCGGACCTGGTGATCGTCGGGGCCAATGACCCGGACGCGATGGTGGTGCACACCGAGGAGTGCCGCAAGCTCGGCTTGGCCTTCGCCGCCGACCCGTCGCAGCAGTTGCCGCGGCTGTCCGGCGACGAGATCAACAAGCTCGTCGACGGCGCCGCGTACCTATTCACCAACGATTACGAGTGGGAGCTGTTGCTGTCGAAGACGGGCTGGTCGGAGGCCGATGTGCTGGAAAAGGTCGACCTGCGGGTGACCACGCTCGGACCCAAGGGCGTCGACATCGTTGACCGCGACGGGACGACCCTTCACGTCGGCGTGGTGCCCGAGACCAGCCAGACCGACCCCACCGGCGTCGGCGATGCATTCCGGGCCGGTTTTCTGATCGGACGCAGCGGCGGGCTGAGCCTGGAGCGGTCGGCGCAGTTGGGTTCGCTGGTCGCGGTGCTGGTGCTGGAGTCGACCGGGACGCAGGAGTGGCAGTGGGACCGCGAGGTTGCCAAGACGCGCCTCGCGGATGCCTACGGCGACGACGCCGCCGCCGAGATCGGCGCGGTACTCGCCTAGCGGCTCACGTCAGAGCTGCACCGGGTAGGACGGCTCGCTGATCTGCGGCGCCACGCTGTGCTCGACGAAGATCGCGTGCCAGAGCATGAAGATCAGCAGCGTCCACAGTCTGCGACTGTGATCCGCTGTGCCGCAACGGTGTTCGTCTAGCATCCGGCGTACGGCGGACGCGTCGATCAGATGGTCGGTTGCCGACGAGTTCACCATTTCATGCGCCCACTCCAGCAGCGGGCCGGCACGCAGCCAGTGCCGAATAGGCACGGGAAAGCCCAGTTTCGGCCGGTTGAGCACGTGCGCCGGCACGATCGGCTCCAGCGCGCGTCGTAGCGCGTACTTCGTGGTGGTGCGGGTGATCTTGGCCTGCACCGGCAGTCGGGAGGCGACGGCGAACACCTCGGGATCCAGAAACGGGACCCGCAACTCCAGCGAGTTGGCCATCGTCATCTTGTCGGCCTTGACCAGAATGTCGCCGCGCAACCAGGTGAACAGGTCGATGTGTTGCATGCGGGCCACGGGATCCCAGTCCGCTGATTCGCCATACAGCGGTGCCGTCACGTCGGTGTGCGTCCAGTCGGGCCGGAACCCGGGCAGCACGTCGCGCAGCTGCGCGTCGGAGAAGCTACGGGCATTGCCGTAGTAGCGCTGCTGGAGCGTCAGCGATCCGCGATGCAGCAGGCTCTTGCCGCGCATGCCCTCGGGCAGCGGTTTGGACATCTTGCCCATCGAGCGTCGCAGCGGCCCGGGCAGGTAGTCGAAAGGCTTGAGCGACAACGGCTCCCGGTAGATGGTGTAGCCGCCGAAAAGCTCGTCGGCGCCCTCCCCGGACAGCACCACCTTGACATGCTTTCGCGCCTCGCGAGCGACGAAGAACAGCGGCACCAGCGCCGGGTCGGCCACCGGTTCGTCGAGATACCAAACGATTTCGGGTAAGGCGGCGACGAACTCGTCGGGCGCGACCACCTTGGCGATGTGCCGCGCGCCGATCGCCTCCGCCGACGCCACCGCGACGTCGATTTCCGAGAATCCCTCACGCTCGAACCCGGTCGTGAACGTGATCAGCCGGGGATTGTGCCGGATAGCCAGCGCCGCGATCGCCGTCGAATCGATGCCGCCCGACAGAAAGGCGCCGACGGTAACGTCGGCGCGCATGTGCTTTGCCACCGAATCCTCCAGGACCGCAGTGATCTCGTCGTAGCGGGCCTGTTCGGTGTCTCGGGTGATCGGTGTCGCGGTGAAGCGCGGTACGAAGTAGCGAGTCGTCTCCGGTGTGGCCAGGCCGGGGCGAATCCGCGCGTAACAGCCGGACTCGAGCCGGCGCACACCGCGGTGCAGGGTTTCCGGTTCGGGCACGTACTGCAGCACCGTGTAGTGCTGAACGGCGCGCAAGTCGATTGCGGTATCGAATCCGATCAGGTCGGCCAGGTCCAGCAGGCATTTCTTTTCGCTGGCCACCGCTGTGCCGCCGGTACCGGTCGCCATGAACAGCGGCTTGATGCCGAAAGGGTCGCGGGCGCAGAATAATTCGCCGGCGACGTTGTCCCACAGGGCGAAAGCGAACATCCCCCGCAGCCGGGTCAGGGCGTCGGCGCCCCAATGGTGATAGGCGGCGACGATGGCCTCACCGTCGCCATCGGTGGCGAAGACGGCGCCGTGGCGCTCGGCGAGTTCGGCCCGCAGCTCCAGGTAGTTGTAGATCTCGCCGTTGAACACCAACTCGTACCGGTCTGGGCTTTCCGGCGGCCCCCAACGCAGCGGTTGATGCGAGTGGGCGATATCGATGATGGACAGCCGGTTGAAACCGAACACGACGGTCCCGGCAGGGTCGGCCCAGGTGCCCGGCTCGTCGGGTCCGCGGTGGCGCATCAGATGCGATGCGCGGGCGACAGACTCGGCCGTTTCGAGGGCCCTGGCCGGAGAACCCGAAGCATCACCGCCGGCCGCAGCGCTCACGAAGGCCAGCAGTCCACACATCGCGACAAGTATGCCGCAACGCGGTGGCATCGGCGCCGCCGCAGGTCGCGGGCCAGTCCGCGGGCCGGCCCCGGGCGCGGGGACTCCGGCAGCGCTTGGTTACGCCGCGTGGTCTACGCTGCGTAGTATTCGATGTGCTTGCTGTCGGTCCAGCTTGTGATTTCAGGAGGCGCCACCGTGACACCTCGCGGACCAGGCCGTTCGCAGCGCTCTCGTCGGCTTCGGCTGCCCGTGTTGGCCGGCCTGCTTGGCATCCTGGCGGTGTCCCTGAGCGGATGCAGTTGGTCGGAGGTTTTGGGCATGGGCTGGCCCAGGGGCATCACCCCGGAGGCCGACTTCAACCGGCAGCTGTGGATCGGCGCGGTGATCGCGTCGCTGGTCGTGGGCGCCGTCGTGTGGGGCCTGATCTTCTGGTCCAGCGCCTTCCACCGCTGGAAGCCCACCGACACCGAATTGCCCCGCCAGTTCGGCTACAACATGCCGCTGGAGTTGGTGCTCACCGTGACACCGTTCCTGATCATCTCGGTGCTGTTCTACTTCACCGTGGTGGTGCAGGAGAAGATGCTGCATCTGGCCAAGGACCCCGAGGTCGTGGTCGACATCACGTCGTTCCAGTGGAACTGGAAGTTCGGTTACCAGAAGGTCGATTTCAAGGATGGCACGCTCAAATTCGACGGAGCCGACGCGGCGCGTAAAGCAGCGGTGGTCACCAAGTCGGAAGCCCGGAACCCGCAGGGTGAGGAGATTCCCGGGCCCGACCATGGAATCAGCATGGAAGACCGCAGCTACCTGAACTACGACAAGGTCGAGACGGTGGGCACCAGCACCGAGATCCCGGTACTGGTCCTGCCCGCGGGTAAGCGAATCGAGTTCCAGATGGCCTCCGCCGACGTCATCCACGCTTTCTGGGTACCGGAGTTCCTCTTCAAGCGCGACGTGATGCCCTATCCGCATGAAAACCATTCGGTGAACGTCTTCCAGGTCTCCGAAATCCAGCGGACCGGGGCATTCGTCGGTCGCTGCGCCGAGATGTGCGGGACGTATCACTCGATGATGAACTTCGAGGTCCGGGTGGTGCAGCCCAACGACTTCAAGGCCTACCTGCAGCAGCGGATCGCCGGTAAGACCAATGCCCAGGCCTTGCAGGCGATCGCCCAGTCGCCGGTTGCGGTCACCACGCACCCGTTCGACACCCGCCGCGGCGAGCATGTGCCCCAAGCGAGTAACTAGGAAGCCCCCATGCATATCGAAGCCAGGCTGTACGAATTCGTGGCCGCGTTCTTCGTCTTCTGCACTGCGCTTTACGGCATTCTGACCAGCTTGTACGCCACCGGTGGCATCGAGTGGGCCGGAACTACGGCGTTGGCGTTGACCGCTGGAATGGCGCTTATCGTGGCGACGTACTTCCGCTTCGTGGCTCGCCGGCTCGACACCCGGCCCGAGGATTACGAGGGCGCTGAGATCAGCGACGGCGCAGGCGAACTGGGGTTTTTCAGCCCGCATAGCTGGTGGCCAATTCTGGTCGCGCTGTCCGCCTCGGTCACCGCGGTCGGCGTTGCATTGTGGCTGCCGTGGTTGATCGTCGCCGGGGTGGCGTTTGTCCTGAGCTCGGCGGCCGGGCTGGTCTTCGAGTACTACCTCGGTCCGGAGAAGCACTAGTCAGCGCCGGCAAAGGTCACAATCAGGGCATCAGTTGATCCGTGACCCGTTCACCGACGATGCCGCGCAGATACCGGTTGGGTAGGGTTTCCGGGGCACAATGAGGAACATCGGAGCGCGCGCACAACAACACACCCCCGGTGCAGCGCACGCCCGTGAGTAGTCGGACAGGACAGGCAGAACATGAGCGGGCCCAATCCACCAGGACCGGAGTCCGAAGAACTGGAACCGGCCGCCGAGCCCAGCGAAGGCAACAGTGAATTCGAGGGGGGCGGCGGCGAATTCGGCGAGGGCTTGACGGGGGAGGGGCCCGAGCAGGACCCGGAGACGGGCCAGACCGATGTCTATTCGCGGGCCTACTCGGCTCCGGAGTCCGAACACGTCACGAGCGGCCCGTATGTGCCCGTCGACCTCGACCTCTACGACTACGAGAGTTACGACGAGCAGGCCCCCGCAGAATCCGGCACCGCGCGCTGGCCGTGGATCGTCGGCATTGCCGCGATTGCCGCGGCGATCGCGCTGGTGGTTTCCGTGTCGCTGCTGTTCACTCGCAGCGATACCACCAAGCTGGCGACGCCGAGCACCGCGCCGACGTCGACGCCGCCGCAGCAGGACGAGATCATCGTCACGACACCGCCGCCCGCGCCGCCGCCGACCACCCCGCCGCCGCCACCTCCGCCTCCGCCGACCAGCGAGGCCCCGCCACCACCGCCGCCGCCCTCCGAGGCGCCGCCACCGCCGTCGCCAGCACCTGCTCCGGCGCCGGCGCCGGCACCGGCGCCGGGCACAGCCGCCCCGCCGCCCGGCGGCGCTCCTGCTCCCGCCGCGCCTCGGCAGGTCACCTATTCGGTGACCGGCACCAAGGCGCCGTTCGACCAGATCACGATCACCTACACCGACGCGTCCGGAATGCGACGGATTCTGAACAACGCCTACATCCCGTGGACGATCACACTCACACCGATCTCGACGTCGGACGTCGGCTCGATCGAAGCGACCAGCCTGCTGCGGTTGAGCAAGCTCAACTGCTCGATCACCACCAGCGACGGCAAGGTGTTGTCGTCGAATGAGAACAATCAACCGCAGACGAACTGCTGATGATCGACCGGTACTCCCAAGCGTGGGGCGCGCGGGGCAAGATGGCGCCGGCTACCGCCGATCGCATCCTGGTTGGGGCGTGCGCCGCCGTCTGGTTGGGGCTGGTGGGGATGAGCGTGGCCGCCATCGTCGCGTTGATGGACCTCGGCCGGGGCTTCCACGACGCGAAAGGCAATCCGCACACCTCGTCGGTGCTCTACGCCATCATCGTGATCTCCGCGCTGGTCATCCTGGCGGCGATCCCGATGCTGCTGCGCGCCCGGCGCACCACCCGCGACGGGCCAGTCGCGCGATCGGCGAGGGTGCCGGCACGCACGGCCGGCGGGCAGCTGAGCAGGTCTGAGCACACGGCGTCGTCGACCCTGACCCGGCACGGCCATACCGAGCGGCTGACCACGCTAGGGCCGGCATTGCCGGAGGCGGAGGTGGACCGCGTCTGGCTGCGCGGTACCGCCGCTTTGATGGGCACCATGGGGCTGGCGCTGCTGGGAGTTGCGGTGGCGACCTACCTGATGGCGATCGGCCACGATGCCTTCTCGTGGACCAGCTACGGGATCGCCGGATTCGTCACGCTGATCATGCCGTTGGTCCCGTGGCAACAGGTGCGGCAGCTACGCCGCACGCTCGCCGCATAGCCGCCGAAACGGTCCCGCTAGTGCTGGCCGTTCGAGCCGTTGGATGAGCCGTTGCTGCCGTCCTGGTGCTCCCGCAGCGCGGTGAGGGCGCGTTGTTCGGCGGCGTGGTGGGCTTCGGACAGCGCGGCGTCTTCGGCGACGGGGTCGGCGTACAGGAAGCTGCCTGAGCCAGGGGAGCCGCCGGCGCCGAGTTGGTTCATCTTGGTGGGCACCGGGGCGCCCTGGTATTCCAGCGGCACAGGGTGGCCGTGGTCGTCGACGGGGCCCAGCGGCTGGTGCAGTTCGATGTAGGCGCCGTGCGGCAGTCGTTTGATGATGCCGGTTTCGATGCCGTGCTCGAGGATGGCGCGGTCGCTGCGTTGCAGCCCGATTGCCCACCGGTAGGCGATGAAGTAGACGAACGGTGGCAGCACGATCATGCCGATGCGCCCGATCCAGGTCGTCGCGTTGAGCGAGATGTGGAATTTGAAGGCGATGATGTCGTTCATCGCGCTCAGCGTGAGCACCATGTAGAAGGCGATTGCCATGGCCCCGATCGCGGTGCGCACCGGCACATCTCGCGGCCGCTGCAGCAGGTTGTGGTGGGCGCGGTCGCCGGAGAACCCCTTCTCCAGGAACGGGTAAATGATCAGCAGCGTGAAAACCAAACCCATGATCAACGCGACCCAGACCACCGCGGGAATGGTGTGGTGGCCGATGTAGAACTCCCACGCCGGCCAGATACGGGCCAGGCCTTCGGTCCACATCATGTAGAAGTCGGGCTGGCTGCCTGCCGAGACTTGAGATGGCTTGTAGGGCCCCAGGTTCCAGATCGGGTTGATCTGCAGCAGGCCGCCCATCAGGCCGAGGATCCCGGTGCACAGCGCGAAGAAGGCGCCGGATTTGACGGCGAATATCGGCATCACCCGCACGCCGACGACATTGTGTTCGGTGCGGCCGGGGCCGGGGAACTGGGTGTGCTTCTGGAACCAGACGAAGGCCAGATGGATGCCGATCAGCGCCAGCATGATCCCCGGCAGCAACAGGATGTGCAGCCCGTACAGGCGCGGGATGATGTAGCCCGCCGCGGTGCAGTCGTCTCCCGCACCGCCACAGGGGAAGTCACCGCCGAACAGTGCCCAGTGCAGCCAGGTGCCGATCACCGGCATTCCCAAGGTGATTGACGAGAGTGCGGCCCGTATCCCGATGCCGGACAGCAGGTCGTCGGGCAGCGAGTAGCCGAAGTAGCCCTCGAACATCGACAGGATCAGCAGCAGTGAGCCGATGACCCAGTTGGCCTCGCGGGGTCGGCGAAATGCTCCGGTGAAGAAGATCCGGGCCAGGTGCACCATGATGGCCGCGGAGAACATCAGTGCGGCCCAGTGATGGACCTGGCGAACGAACAGCCCGCCGCGCACCTCGAAGCTGATGTCGAGCGTGGACGCGTACGCCTTCGACATCTCGACACCGCGCAGCGGCTGATAGACGCCGTTGTAGGTGACGTCGTTCATAGAGGGGTCGAAGAACAGCGTCAGGTAAACGCCGGTCAACAGCAGGATGATGAAGCTGTACATCGCGATCTCGCCGAGCAGGAACGACCAGTGCGTCGGAAACACCTTGTTCAGCTGGCGGCGCACCGCTGCCGACGGGTGATAACGCGAATCGATGTCCTCGCCTTGTTGGGCCAGGACGTCGCCGATCTTGGGGGGACTCAGTTGCGGACTCATGTTGTTGTGCGCTCCCAAAATGCCGGTCCGACAGGCTCGATGAAGTCGCCGTTGGCGACTAGATACCCGTCGGCGTCAATGGTGAGGGGCAGCTGTGCCAACGCGCGTGCTGCCGGCCCGAAAATCGGCGTTGCGTAGTGCAACGCGTCGAACTGCGACTGGTGGCAAGGGCACAGGATGCGATAGGACTGCTGCTCGTAAAGCGAAGAGGGACAACCCAAATGCGAGCAGACCTTCGTGAAGGCGAACAGCTCGCCGAAGTTGAAGCTCTCCTGGCCCTTGCGCTTGACCACCCGCGACATGTCGCGGGGCTTGATGCGGATCAGCATCACCGGGTTGCGGACCGCCGTCAGGATGGAGGTCAGCTTTTCGTGTGATTCCACCGTGGTGCCGTCACCGTCGGACACGCGCCACGGGAAAACCGTCTCCATGCCGCCGGCTTGGATGTCTTCGGGGCGCATCTTGACGAACGGCGCCCCGAGGCTTTCGCCAGTGGCTCGGGCGACGTAGATGGTCTCGCCGTGATAGCGCGGCGTCCAGCCCGACGTCCACAGCACGGCTTTCTTGCCATCGGCGGTCTGTATCACCGGTTTCCACGGGTTCTTGATCAGGCCGCCGGCAAACGCCACGAGAGTGCCGAGCCCGAATGCGCCCAGCCCGACACCCAGCGACAGACCGATCAGCTTACGACGCCGCAGCGTGGAACCTTCGAGAGCGTCGGTCAGGTTCGCGACCACGGTCTTGCGGTCGATCTCATCTGACCCGGTGGCGGTGTAGTGGCGGTCCTGAATCGAAATCTCTTCGGGGATGAACTTTTTCTGGAACAGCACCGCGCCGATCGCGATGCACAGAACGGACAGCCCGAAGGTCAGGCCGTACAGCGGGGTGGTCAGCGTGTAGAGGAAGCTGCCCTGGGCCCCGTGCGGCTTGTACTCCCACGGCCAGAACAAGAAAACCAGCAGCAGCGCGAACCCGAAGAACCCACCCAGCAAAAGCCAGGCGGCCACCTGGCGCTCGGCCCGCTTTTCGGCCTTGGTGCCGGCCACCGGCCACCGCGGCTCCTTGAAGACGGTTTCCACACCGTCGATCCGGCCGCCGAGCGCAACGAGTTCGTCACGCGACATCGCGTTCAGTTCAGCGTCGGTGGGCCGGCCGGCGCCTTTCGCGTCGTCGTTGCTCATGATCGTGACCCAATCCACAGTGCCGCGCCGATGACGGCGACCATCCCGATGATCCACATCGCCATGCCTTCGGGGGCGGGTCCGAAACCACCCAGGCCGTTGCCGCCCGGACTGCGTTCCTCGGCAACGGATTTCACGTAGGCGATGATGTCCTTCTTCGCGTCGAAGGAGAGCTGACGGTCGGAGAACTTCGGCATGTTCTGCGGACCGGTCAGCATCGCGTCCAAGATCTGCTGCTCGTTGGCCGGGCCCAGGTCGGGCGCGAATTTGCCCGACGACAACGCGCCGCCCTTGCCGGTGAAGTTGTGGCAGGACGAGCAGTTGAGCCGGAACAGGTCGCCGCCGCGGCCGACGTCGTCGCCGCGCAGCGAGTGCATCGCGATACTGCCGTCGGGGTTGCGCACCACGGCGGGCCCGCCGCCGTTGGCTGCCACATAGGCGCCCAGCGCGTCGATCTGTGGGGCGTCGAAGATCGGGTCTTTGCGGGTCGCCTGGGCCTCCCCGCGCATCGCCGGCATCCGGCCGCTGGATACCTGGAAGTAGACCGCGGCCTCGCCGACGCCGATCAGGCTCGGCCCCCGGTCGGGAACGCCCTGCAGGTTGGCGCCGTGGCAGGTCACGCACGAGGTGTCGAAAAGCTGCTTGCCGGTCCGCAGCAGCGCCGAAGACGACTCGTCGGCGACAGCCACCTGTGGGCTGGGAGTCAGAACAGCGGCCAGCCCGCCGGCCACCGAAAGTGCCAGCAGCAGCAGCAGTCCCGCCGACGAACGGCGACGCAGGCGACGCCGCGCCCGGTCACTCAGCGATCGGTTCAACCCCAGTCTTTTCAACCGAGCACTCCTGTTCTCACGCGCGCTGGTCATCGGATGAAATAAATCGTCGCGAACAGGGCGATCCACACGATGTCGACGAAGTGCCAGTAGTACGAGACGACGATCGATGCGGTCGCCTGCGCCGGCGTGAACTTGCTCATCGTGGTGCGGGCCAGCAGGAAGATGAACGCGATCAGCCCGCCGATGACGTGTAGTCCGTGAAAGCCGGTGGCGAGGTAGAAAACGCTGCCGTAGGAGCTGCTGGGGATCGTTGTGCCGTGGCTCATCAGGTGGTGGTACTCGTAGGCCTGTCCGAGGACGAAGAACAAACCCATCGCGAAGGTGAGCACATACCAGCGGCGCAGCCCGAACACGTCGCCGCGCTCGGCCGCGAAAACCCCCATCTGGCAGGTGAACGAGGACGCGATCAGCACCAGCGTGACCGGGACGGCTTGGTACAAGTTCAGCTCGGTCGGCGGGGGCGGCCAGTTGCCGGCGGCCTGGGCGCGCGCCGTGAAGTAGAACGCAAACAGTCCAGCAAAGAACATCAATTCGCTGGAAAGCCACACTATGGTGCCAACACTGACCATGTTGGGGCGGTTGAGCGAATGTACGCGCGCCGTGATTGCAGTACCCGAGGTCCCTACCGCACTCGTCACATCCGCAAGTATGACGCTTTGTAGTTGTCGACCTCTACCCGGGGCGGAAATTGGTGAGCGGTATTCATGTGCCGATCCGCCGGCCGTGCCCGGAATCTGATGACCATGGGACCATCAGCGGTGTGGCGGTGTCAGCTTCCGGGTCCTCGAATGAGGTGCTGTCGTGGCCGCAGATCCTCACGACTTTGACCGCGGGGCACAACCTGCCACGCGGACAGGCCGGGTGGGCAATGGAGCAGATCATGACCGGGTCCGCGACGCCGGCGCAGATCGCGGCCTTCGCCGTGGCGCTGAAGATGAAGGGCCCGACCGCCGCGGAGGTCACCGAGTTGGCCGACGTAATGCTGCAGCACGCACGCCGGCTGCCCACCGAGCAGATCGGAACCGACACCGTCGACGTGGTCGGCACCGGCGGCGACGGCGTCAACACCGTCAATCTGTCCACGATGGCGGCGATCGTGGTGGCGGCGGCCGGCGTGCCGGTGGTCAAGCACGGCAACCGGGCGGCCTCCTCGCTGGCCGGCGGCGCCGACACCCTGGAGGCGCTTGGGGTGCGCATCGACCTGGATCCTGACGACGTCGCACGCAGCGTCGCCGAAGTCGGGATCGGGTTCTGCTTTGCGCCGCAGTTTCATCCGTCGTACCGGCACGCGTCGGTGGCACGGCGTGAAGTCGGTGTGCCCACCGTGTTCAATTTGCTTGGGCCACTTACTAATCCGGGCCGACCGCGAGCCGGGCTGATCGGCTGCGCGTTCGCCGACCTGGCCGAAGTGATGGCCGGGGTTTTTGCGGCACGCCGGTCCAGCGTTTTGGTGGTGCACGGCGACGACGGGCTCGACGAGCTAACCACCACCACGACCAGCACGATCTGGCGGGTGCAGGCCGGCACCGTCGACAAGCTGACCTTTGATCCGGCCGGATTCGGGTTCGCCCGCGCCGATCTGGACGATTTGTTGGGTGGCGACGCGACGGCCAACGCCGCGGAGGCACGCTCGGTGCTGGCCGGCGCCAAGGGCCCGGTGCGCGACGCCGTCGTGCTCAACGCCGCGGGCGCGATCGTGGCCCATACCGGGCTATCCAGCCGCGCCGAGTGGCTGCCGGCGTGGGAAGACGGGCTGAGCCGCGCCGTCGACGCCATCGACAGCGGCGCGGCCGAACAGCTGCTCGCGCGATGGGTGCGGTTCGGTCAGCAGCTCTGAGTCCCGGCTGGTGACGGCTTGTTCGGCGGCCACCCGCGCCGCGCGTGCCGACGCGGCCCATCCGGCCCACGGTCCGGCGGACCCCAACGGCGAACACCAGCCGGCGGCGTCGTCGACGCCGGTCACACGCACGATGCGCACCCCGGGCGCCGCCAGCCAACGCGCGATCAGCGCCGTCTCCTCCACCAGCGCGCCGCCCAGCGGGGCCGGCTGCGGCAGGACCACCTGCGCGCCGGCCCGGATGGCGTCGACGACGGGCATCGGCGGCACGCCTCGGCCGGCACTGCCGGCCGCTGCGAGCTGGCCGTGGCGGACGACGGCGAGCTGCCAGCCGCCCTCGCCGTCGGGCGCGGCGGCCACCAGCTCCGGCAGCACGGCCAGGGCGCGCAGGCGCTGGCCGCGCCACAGCACCTCCACCGCGGCCACCGTGTGGTCACGCAGCCGGGCAGCACTCTCGTAGCGCTGACGCTCGGCGAGGTCGGCGATCTGCCCGACCGCCGCGGCCAACGCGGTGTTGTCCAGGCCGTCGATCAGCGCTTCGGCGCGAGCGGCCGCCGCGGCGTATTGGCCGGCGGTCACATCACGAGCAGCCGGACACGGCGAAACCTCATGCTGCGGGCAGGCCGGTCCGTGCAGCACCGAACGGGCCAGCCGCTTGGTGCAGGTGCGCACACCGGTGAACCGAGCCAACAGCGCGGCGGTATCGGCGGCGTCGGTGCGAGAGCGAAACGGGCCGACCGCGTGAGCGTGGCGCGGCGCTCGCGCAGGCGAAAAGCGGGGAAAGGCCTCGGCGCTGAGCACCAGCCACCACCAGCGGTGCGGGAATCTTGACCGCCGGTTGTACGGCGGGGCGTGCGCGGCCAGCATCCGCAGTTCGCGGACACCGGCCTCTAACGCATGCGCGCACTCGGCGTGCTCGACGGTGCTTGCCAGCGCAACCATCTCCTTGATCCGGCCGCGCTGATCCGAGCCGTTGAAGTACTGACTTACCCTGCGCCGCAAATCAATTGCGGTGCCGACGTAGAGCACCTCGCCCGCCGGCCCGCGGAACAGGTAGACGCCGGGCCGGTGCGGCAACCCTTCGGCCAGCACCCTTTTGCGCCGCTGCGCCGGCGTCACGTCGGGCAGATACGAACGCAGGTCGCCGTAGGTGTGCACACCTTGATTGCCCACGCGCTCGATCAGCGCGTGCAACACGTCGACGGTGGCCCGCGCATCGTCGAGCGCCCGGTGAGTGGGCTCGCTGGCAACGGCGAACAGCCGCGCCAGCGCTGCCAGCCGCACGCTTGGGGCTTCCTCGCGGCTGAGCACCCTGCGGGCCAGTTGGACGGTGCACAGCACTTGCGGCCGCCGCCATCCGATACCGCACTGGTCGGCGGCGGCCCGCAGAAACCCGATGTCGAACCTGGCGTTGTGGGCCACCAGGACCGCGCCGCGGGCGAACTCGAAAAACATCGGCAGCACCGCGCCGATGGTCGGCGCATCGCACACCATCGCCGTGGTGATGCCGGTGAGCTGCACGATCTGCGGCGGGATGCTGCGCTGCGGATCGACGAGGGTGGCGAACTCGCCCAGCACCGCGCCGCCGCGCACTTTGACCGCCCCGATTTCGGTGATGGCGTCGGCGGCCGACCCGTCACGGGCGGTCATCCGCCCGCCGGTGGTCTCCAGGTCCACAACCACGAATGTCGTCTCGCGCAGCGACATTTCGGCAGCCGCGTCGAAGTCGGCAAGGCTGAGCTGCTCGGCAGCGGGCACGCCCATGGCTGCGACGTTAGGCAGTTGCACCGACACTGCCCGGATTCGCCGCGGCGCGTCGGGCCATAAGCGCTCACCATCAAGCCGGCCAGACATGTCGGTGCTCGTGATTAGCCTGACGGCAAGCCCACCAGAGAGACCGAGAGGACCAGCCAGATGGCGTACACCGACGAGCCTGACGGGGCGGCGGCAGTCCCGCCCGATGCGGGAGAACCAGTGGTGATCGACTGTGATGACTGCGCAGTGCGGGGTCCCGGATGCCGTGACTGCGTCGTCAGTGTGATACTCGGGGTACCGGAAACTTTGCTGGAGGATGAGCGCGTCGCGTTGGAGGTGCTCGCCGATGCGGGACTGGCTCCGAGACTGCGGCTGGTTCCGATCCACCGCCAGCGACCCGGCGTAGCCTAACCGCGTTACGTTGAAATCTTGCTGATTTCTTATTAACTCGTGTTGGACAACGCCGATGCCGTTTCGTAACCTGTCTGAGACCTAATTAAGACTCGGCCGTCGCGCCGATGGCTTTTAAGGATGCGAAATCTTGGGGTTGGGGCATGACGGTGGAAGCGTGCGTTTGCGAGTAGCCACACGCTTTGCTGTAGGAGCACTAGCAGGGTTCGTTGCGGTCTCCGGAGTTGCTGCCAGCAATGTGCTGGCAGACCCAGCCAACGACCCGATGGCAAAGCTCACTGAGTTGTCGCGGCAGGCCGAGCAGACCACCGAGGCGATGCACAGCGCTCAGCTCGACCTCAACAACAAGCTGGCCGCGCAGCAGGCCGCCGATAAAAAACACAACGATGACGCCGCCGCCGCCGACGCTGCGAAGTCGCGATTGGCAACGTTTCAGGCCGGTGTCGACAAGTTTGCGGCAGCGATGTACATGGGCGGCCGCACCGACGGCATGAACGCCATCTTCACCGCCGAGTCGCCACAGCAGCTGATCGGCAAGTTGGCCGTGCAGCGGGTAATGGGCACCGCTATGCGCGCGCAGATGTCCAACTACCGCGCCACTCGCGAGCAGGCCGCCGAAGCCGAGAAAGCATCCGCGAAATCGGCCGCCGATGCCAAGACCGCGGCCGAGCAGGCCGCCGGGGTGCGCGCGAAGCTGCAGTCCAAGCAGAGCCAGCTGCAGCTGCAGATCGCCATCGTCAAGTCGCAGTACCTCACGTTGAGCCCGAACCAGCGCACCGAGCTGGCCGCGCCCGGACCTCCGCCGCCGCCCGCGGCCATGGCCGCCGCCGCTCCCGCTCCGGAGGCGTTGCCACCCGGCGTCGGACAGCCCGGTGGTCCCGGGCCTGGATTCGGCGGCGCACCCGGCAGCGGTCAGGGCGCTATCGCTGTTCAGGCCGCGCTGACCCAGGTCGGCGCCCCCTATTCCTGGGGCGGCGCCGCGCCCGGCGGGTTCGACTGCTCGGGCTTGGTGATGTGGGCGTTCCAGCAGGCCGGCATCGCGTTGCCGCATTCCAGCCAGGCGCTGGCCCACGGCGGACAGCCGGTCTCGCTGTCGGACCTGCAGCCCGGTGACGTGCTGACCTTCTATTCCGACGCATCCCACGCCGGCCTCTACATCGGTGATGGCCTGATGGTCCATTCGTCCACCTACGGTGTGCCGGTGCGGGTGGTGCCGATGAATTCGTCCGGCCCGATCTACGACGCCCGCCGCTACTGACCGCCGACGGTCTGACCGTCGCCGCTGGCTGCTGGCCTGCGTACTAGCCGCCGAACTGCTCTTCGCCGCTGCCGAAGTAATCGGTCCGGGGGGGAGTGCCCCTGCACAACCCGCCCACCCGGCCGCGCCAGCGGCGGTCAGTACCACGGCGCCGCGGCTCATCGTTGCCGGCGATCGCACCGTGCGGATGACCAATCTCGGCGGCCCGCAATCGGAGGCTCTGCTAAGCCGTGTCGCGACGAATATCGGTCGGGCCGTCGACGCGGTGGAGGCGTTCTGGGGGACCGACTGGCCGCGCGAAATCGCCGTGGTGGCCACCGGCTCGCAGCGGCAGTTCGAGACCGAGGCCGGCGGTGGGCTGGCGGCGCAGTGGGCCGATATCGCGGCGGTGGCCGTCGCCGACCGGGTCGATCCGGCCCGGCGGATTGCGATCGGCCAGCGGATCGTGTTCGCGCCCGGGGCGGTCGGCATGAGCGAGTCGGCTTTGCGAATCGTGTTGAGCCACGAGCTTTTTCACTATGCGGCACGCGCGGACACGGCAGTCGATGCGCCGGAGTGGCTGACCGAAGGCGTGGCTGACTACGTCGCCCGGCCGCCCACGCCGCTGCCTAAGCCGATGCC
Organism: Mycobacterium sp.; assembly: GCF_035314665.1. GTDB lineage: Bacteria > Actinomycetota > Actinomycetes > Mycobacteriales > Mycobacteriaceae > Mycobacterium. The sequence goes on from NZ_DATFZD010000342.1 coordinate 37,875, forward strand.
GACGGCGCTGCCCTCGGACGCCGAGCTTGCTGCGCCGGGGCCTCAGCGTTCGCAGGCCTACGACCGGGCATGGTGGTTCGCGCGTTTCGTTGCCGACGCCCGCGGGGCCGCGACCTTGCGCGCTCTCTACCGCGCGGCGTGTGGAGTCGGCCATGCCGACCTGCCCACCGCGGTGCATGACGTGCTGGGCACCGACACGGCGGGCGTGCTCGCCGACTGGCAGCAGTGGCTGACCCGCTAACCTACGCAGGTGCCCCGGGTCCTGCTGGTAACCAACGACTTTCCACCTCGACGCGGTGGCATCCAGTCGTATTTGGTCGAGCTGGTAACCCGATTGGCCGCCACCGGGCAGCACACCCTGACGGTGTACGCGCCACAATGGACGGGCGCCGACGACTTCGATGCTCGCACCGTGGGCTATCAGGTGGTGCGCCATCCCGGGACGTTGATGTTGCCCGTGCCCTCCGTCGACGTCCGGATGCGCCGGCTGATCGCTGAGCACGACATCGACACCGTCTGGTTCGGCGCCGCCGCGCCATTGGCCCTGTTGGCGCAGCGCGCCCGTCGAGCCGGCGCACGCCGAGTGCTGGCCAGCACCCACGGTCACGAGGTGGGGTGGTCGATGCTTCCGGGGGCGCGGTCGGTGCTACGTCGTATCGGTGACGACAGCGACGTCGTCACCTTCGTCAGCCGCTATACCCGAGCTCGGTTCGCCTCGGCGTTCGGGCCGGACGCCGCACTGGAACACCTGCCGCCGGGGGTGGATACCGACCGGTTCCGCCCTGACCCGGCAAGCCGCGCCGAGCTGCGCGCCCGCTACTGTCTGGGCCAGCGGCCCACGGTGCTGTGCCTGTCGCGGCTGGTGGCGCGCAAGGGGCAGGACATGCTGATTCGGGCGCTGCCGTCAATCCGGCAGCGAGTGAACGGGGCTGCGCTGGTCATCGCGGGCGGTGGTCCGTATCTGGACACGTTGCGCGAGCTGGCCGAGCGCTATCGGGTGAGTGAGCACGTGACGTTTACCGGCGGGATCCCGGCCGCTGACCTTCCCGCCTACCACGCGATGGCCGACGTGTTCGCGATGCCATGCCGCACCCGCGGCGCCGGATTGGATGTCGAGGGGCTGGGCATCGTATTTCTGGAAGCCTCTGCAAGCGGCGTACCGGTGATCGCCGGACGCTCGGGCGGCGCACCGGAAACCGTGCAGCACAACAAGACTGGGCTAGTGGTCGACGGTCG
>NZ_DATFZD010000343.1:0-3412 GCF_035314665.1 Mycobacterium sp.
TTCGACTTTGTTCTCCTCGTAGGCACCGAAGTTGCCTTCGAACCAGAACCACTTGGCCTCGTTGTCGTCGTCGCCCTCCCACGCCAGGATGTGAGTGCACGTCCGGTCGAGGAACCAGCGGTCGTGGGAAATCACCACCGCGCAGCCGGGAAATTTCTCCAGCGCGTTTTCCAACGAGCCCAGCGTCTCGACGTCGAGGTCGTTGGTTGGCTCGTCCAGCAGGATCAGGTTCCCGCCCACCTTGAGCGTGAGCGCCAGATTGAGCCTGTTGCGCTCACCACCGGACAAGACGCCGGCCGGCTTCTGCTGGTCGGGCCCCTTGAAGCCGAACGCCGAGACGTAGGCCCGGGACGGAATCTCGTTCTGCCCGACCTGGATGTGGTCCAGCCCGTCGGAGACGACTTGCCACACGGTCTTCTTCGGGTCGATACCGCCCCGAGACTGGTCGACGTAACTCAACTTGACCGTCTCGCCCACCTTGACGGTGCCGCTGTCGGGCTGCTCGAGCCCGACGATGGTCTTGAACAGCGTGGTCTTGCCGACGCCGTTGGGACCGATGACGCCGACGATGCCGTTGCGCGGCAGCGTGAACGACAGGTCCTTGATCAGCGTGCGGCCCTCGAACCCCTTGTCCAGGTGCTCGACCTCGACCACCAGGTTGCCCAACCGCGGACCCGTGGGGATCTGGATCTCCTCGAAGTCCAGCTTGCGCGTCTTCTCCGCCTCGGCGGCCATCTCCTCATAGCGCTGCAGGCGGGCCTTGCCCTTGGCCTGGCGGGCCTTGGCGCCGGAACGCACCCACGCCAGCTCGTCCAGCAGCCTCTTCTGCAGCTTGGCGTCTTTGCGGCCCTGCACCGCCAGCCGCTCGGCTTTCTTTTCCAGGTAGGTCGAGTAGTTGCCCTCGTAGGGGTATGCGCGGCCGCGGTCAAGCTCCAGGATCCATTGCGCGACATTGTCCAGGAAATATCGGTCGTGGGTCACCGCCAGAACCGCCCCCTCGTAAGCGGCCAGGTGCTGTTCGAGCCACTGCACACTTTCGGCGTCGAGGTGGTTGGTCGGCTCGTCGAGAAGCAACAGATCCGGCTTGGAAAGCAGCAGCTTGCACAGCGCTACGCGGCGGCGCTCACCGCCGGAAAGGTGCGTCACCGGCTCGTCGGGCGGCGGGCAGCGCAGCGCGTCCATCGCCTGCTCGAGCTGCGAGTCCAGGTCCCACGCGTTGGCGTGGTCGAGGTCCTCCTGCAGCCGGCCCATCTCTTCCATCAGCTCGTCGGAATAGTCGGTGGCCATCAGTTCGGCGACTTCGTTGAAGCGGTCGAGCTTGACCTTGATGTCGCCGAGCCCCTCTTCGACGTTGCCGCGAACGGTCTTCTCCTCGTTCAGCGGCGGCTCCTGCAGCAGGATGCCGACGGTGGCATCGGTGGCCAGGAAGGCTTCGCCGTTGTTCGGCTTGTCCAGCCCGGCCATGATCCGCAAGACGCTCGACTTACCAGCCCCGTTGGGGCCGACGACACCGATCTTGGCGCCCGGATAGAAGCTCAGCGTGACGTCGTCGAGGATGACTTTGTCGCCGTGCGCCTTGCGGACTTTTTTCATCGTGTAGATGAACTCAGCCATGCCGCGGTGTTGCCTTTCTGGTGTCGCGTGATTGCCCGCGACCCATCCTAGGCAGCCTCGGCATCTGCGCTGTTAGCCCGGTCGGCATCATCGGCGCCGGTGGTATCGGCGGCCGGGCCGGGCTCCGGCGTCGGGCCCGCCGCAGCGTCCGTTCCGGACGAGACCGTCTTCTCGATCCGCGCGTGGCAGCGGGACAGGTCGGGGCCGACGGAGGTGGCGCGCATCTCCAACGTCGAGCGACGAACGCCGTCGCGGTCCTCGTATTCGCTGGTGTAGATGTGGCCCACGACGATCACCGGCGAGCCCTTGCCCAGCGATGCGCCCACACCCGAGACCAGCCGACCCCAGCAGTTGACGGTGACGAACAGCGAATTGCCGGCCTCCCAATTGCCGTCAGCGCCGCGGCGACGTGAATTGCTGGCGACCCGGAACTTCATCACTTCCTGTGCGCCCGCCTGTCGGCGTTTCGGGTCGTTCACGATGTTTCCGACCACGGTGACCTGCGTTTCGAACATTGCTCTTCCTTTCTGAAATGGCGGCGCTCTGCCGAACGACCCGGGCAATCCCGGTGACGCCACACCGCCGGTGCTGGCTCCAGTCAGCGCAGTAAGACCGACAATCTCGGATGCGCCGACTCGGCGAGGGACGGAACCTGTGGATAGAACCGCGACTGTGGATAGCCAGCGAGCCGCTGGCCCAGGCATGACTACCGTCTCCGCATTGATGGCGCATGCGACATCGCTACTCGGAAGCACGTCATGGTCCGGCTTTGGTGCTGGTGTGGCCCTTGTTAGCCAGGTGGCCGGCGAGGCGACCCGAGCGGCAGCTAATGCCGCGAGGCGTCGCGGCGGGCCAGCTCGGCCAACATCGCGTTGTAGGCCGCCAGCTCGGCGTCGTCGTCGCGGTCCGCTGCGCGATCCAGTCGCCTCGCGGTCCGCCGATCGCTGCGCGTCCATTGCACAAGCAACGCGATCATGACGAGGACGAGCGGTATTTCGCCTGCCGCCCAAGCGATCCCACCGCCGAGCCGCTGATCGCCCAGCAGGTCGGTGTGCCAGCTCAGGTGCAGCGATCGGTAGAAGCTCTCGCCGAGCACGTTCTGCGTGCCCATCAGCAATACCCCGAAGAATGCGTGCAGCGGCAACGACGCGAAGACCACGGCCAGCTTGGCCAGCGGCGGGATCGGCCGCGGCGTCGGGTCGACACCGATCACCACCCAATAGAAGAGGTAGCCGCTCAGCAGAAAGTGCACGTTCATCGCGACATGGCCCATGTGGCTGCCGACCGCGGCGTCGAAAAGACCGCCCAGGTAAAGCCCGTAGAACCCGGCGACGAACAACGCCGTGGCGACGACGGGGTTGGTGAGGAACCGGGAAAGCCTGCTGTGCAGCGCGGCCAGCAGCCATTCCCGCATGCCCGGCGGATCGTCGCGCCCGGCGGTGGGAAGCGCCCGCAACGCCAGGCTGACCGGTCCGCCCAACACCAGGAGGATCGGGACCAGCATCGACAGCATCATGTGATCGGCCATGTGCATGCTGAACATCGCCGGCATGTACCGGCCCAGACCCGACGACGTGACGAACAGCAGCGCCAGGCAGCCCAGCAGCCAGGCCACGGTCCGGCCCGGTGGCCAATCGTCGCCGCGGCGCCGTAGCCGCCGCACTCCGGCCAGGTAGAGCGCGGCGAGCACGATGGCGGCGGTCCCGAAAATCAGGTCGAAACGCCAGTCGAAGAGCACCCGCGCCGGGGTGGGTGGGCCAGCGAAGTCGTAGCCGATTTTCACGTCGGGAATCGAGGG
>NZ_DATFZD010000344.1:0-16715 GCF_035314665.1 Mycobacterium sp.
AGCTTGTACTTCGCGACGAACGTCCGGCGCCGGGCACGCTCGGGCACCTCAGGGTCGGGACGTTTCGTTCCAGCACCGCTCATCCGACCAGGATCTTCGATCCCGGTCGCTCGGACCAATGTGGTCACCTTGTTCGTCATCCTCGGGGAAGTTCTCCATCCCCGCCCTCGGGTCACTAATTGTCAGGGGGCAGGTGCCTCAACCCAGGTTGGCAGAGAGGGTCGGCGCGGACGTTGTCACGGTCTTGTCACACTAGGTGCGAGTTCGGAGAGTTGACGGGGGACGGCTTGAGACGATTTCCACTGGTCAGGCCGGTTCGAGAGTCATTGCGAGACAACCAAATTCACCCGCTGTCCGACTGGGGGTCAAGTGGTCGCAGGTTCAAATCCTGTCAGCCCGACCGAAGAAAATATGGGCTGATCTGCAACGACGTGATAGTTACCCTACTGAACGACGCGAAGTTGGGGACCATTTGGGGACCACAAGTGCCGAGAGAGCAGTTCCCCGGCGTTGGTGAGGGACTGCCGGTCGGGATGTAGGTAACGCTGGGTGGTGGTCAGGGTGCCGTGGCCGGCGATCTTTCGCAGGCTGTGTAATGGCACGCCGGCGTCGGCCATCCACGTCAGCCCCGTATGCCGCAAGCCGTGACGCTTCAGGTGCTCGTACCCCAGCTCTGTGACCACATCGTCCCATGACGTGGCGTCGCGCAGGGTGGCGGTGCTAATGCGTCCGCCTCGGGGACCGGTGAACAGCCGAGCATCGGGATCCCGACGGGCAAGGTCAATGCGCCGGTTCACGAGGTCGCGGATGCCGTCGATCAAAGGAACCTCCCGGGCCCGCTTGCCCTTGGTGTTCTTGTCCACCAGGCCGCCAGGGGAGGGGGTTGTTTGGCGGCGCACTGTCCAGATCCACTACTCGGTGTTGATATCCCGCACGAGGCATCCGGCGCGTCAACACCTTTCGGTGTATCCGCGGGTCGCCTCACGTCGTTTCGCGTTATCTCGCGTCGTCAAATTGAGCGTTTCCGCAGGTCACGCCGCCTTTTGCGGCGGGTCCGATTCCCGGCAGCTCTACAACAAAATTGCTGGTCAGGGTCTTAATCTGAGCTTGGGCGTCGATCCCGTCAACAAACGGGCTAGTGATGGCCCGGATCCCAGCGAGAGCCGCTGGCTCATCTGGCGGTGCCACTGCGGCGGCCACAATCCCAGTCGAACACATGATGCCGCAAAAGTGAGCCCGCGAACAGCGAAACGACCAATGCCACGACCTATCCCGGCTATCCCGGCCCGCCATGGACAGACATCAGCGCACCGGGCGACGGCTCCGAGCGCGTTCAGGCCGCGACGCCTTCCGCGCAGGATCGCGCCCGTCATCAATCCACAGAAGAAGCCCAAAAGGAAGAACCCGCGTGCGCGTCGCCTGTTTCTCCGCGCAACAGCTGATGCGATGAATCCACATATCGCGGCAATGATGGCGACCGCGAGGAGCAGAGCAATCAGATGTGTCGGTCCGAGCAACCCCATATCGCAAACCTCCGGGCCCTCGTCTCAGATAGGCCGCTTGCCCGATCCAACCACCGTCTTCGCCGGACCGGCATTGCTGGCCAATATTCGTGACCAAAGCGACCACAAAGCGTTAGCGGCCCGCTGCCACACCGTCAGGGTGCCTTCTGTCGAGGGCCTGACCAGAACTACCCGTGGGCGACTGGCATGCGGTGTGTAGGCCTGCGGCTCGACACCTTGCCGTACCAGGGTGGAAATCCTTTTGCCGGCGTGGACGAAACACTGCCGAGATTCCAGATTGCTTGTCTTCCAACGTGAAGTGCTACGTCATCTCCGGGTTTGCAGACGATCTTGAGGTCGCCCAGCACTACCTCGAGCTGGTCGTCCGATCGATCGACGGTCATACTGCTACGCGGGGCCAAAATGCCAGTCCGTGGCGATGCCTTCCGGCATCCCGGTGCGCGGGACTGTGGACCTCAGCCAGCTTGTTGCAGGTAAACGTCGACGTGGCAGATCTTGGCGTCAGCGTCGAATTCGAACACAGTCATCGAGTTCACCACGTGCGCACTGCCACCGAAGAAGTGCCGCTCTTCGATCTCGAAGTAAACGAGCTCTGGCAGCTCGGACACGCGTCGGACGGTCGTTTCGAAGAATCGACTGATTGGGCCCATCCCGACAACATCTCCGTGTATTGCTGCCAGTTTTGGACGTCGAGGAATGTCCCGATCCGTTCAAACCGGTCGATTGCGATCAGAGAGGCCAGTGGCGCCCAGTCTTCTGGTGTCTTCACCGTCGGCACCAACTGCCGCACGGTGTCTTGATACTGCATGACTTTTCGCGTCAACGGCCCGATTTCGTCCACGGCCGATCTCCTTCGATAATAGGGATGCTGGCGGCACAGCTGGTGTCGACATGGACTGTGATGGCGGGTGGAGGTGTCACATGTACACCCCGCCGTTGACGTTGATCTGCGCTCCGGTGATGTAGCCGGCTTCTTGGGAGCACAGGAAGTTACACGCGGCCGCGATGTCCTCCGCGGTAGCGACGCGTTTGAGCGGCATTATGGCTCCGAGGTCCTTGACACTGGGCAACTTGCCTTGTTCTTCGGCGCTGCGCGCCATGGGTGTATCGACCAGTCCGGGCGGAATCGTGTTCACCGTGATGCCGTGCGATGCGAATTCGAACGCCAGCGCCTTGGTTAACGCGATGACGCCCCCTTTGGAGGCGACATAGTCGGCTTGGTTGGGGGCGCCCGTTTGGCCGGCGGTGGAGGAGATCGTCACGACCCGGCCCCAGCCGGCGCTGATCATGTCGGGGATCGCCTCCTGCACGCAGTTGAACGTTCCGGTCAGATTGATTGCCAACGTGCGGTTCCACTGATCTAGGGTGATATCGGTGAACGGCTCGAATGCGGTGACGCCGGCGCTGGTCACGGCTATTTGAATAGGCCCGAACTCGTCACGGACCGAGGCTATCGCGGAGTCGACCGCGGGCCGGTCGGTGACGTCGACCTCGAACGCGAGGGCCTGAAAGCCGTTGTCCTGCAGAGCCGACAACTGCGCCTTCAGCGCGTCGCCTTGCTGATCGAAGATGGCCACCTTGTTCCCGTGCTTGGCCAAACGTTGGCTGATCGCCTGGCCGATGCCGGAGGCGCTGCCGGTCACCACGGCAACTCTGCTCATGGTTCCTCTTCTCTCGAGGGATCAGCCGTGTCAGTCGGCTGGCGTGAAGGTGATGTGCAGGTTGCTCAGTCCGCGCACGATGAAGGTAGGGTCGTAGTCGAAATGCCGCTGCCCCGGGGGGCCGTGCTCGGGTTCCGAGATCGAGATCTCGCGCGTGCGATCGAGGAAACGTCCCAGCGTGACGCGCGCCTCGGCGCGGGCCAACGGACCGCCCGGGCAGGAATGTGCGCCGCGGCCGAAAGCGATATGTTCGCGCACGTTGTCACGACCCAGTTGGCACTCGTTGGGCTGTTGGAAACGGCGCTCGTCGCGATTGGCTGCACCCGGGTGGATCATCACCGTAGTCCCGGCCGAAATGTCCACCCCGCCCAGAGTGGTGGCGACCCGGGTCATCCGGAAGTCGCTCATCGTCGGGCTTTCCAGGCGCAGCACTTCTTCGATGAACTCGGGAATCAGACGACGATCGCTGCGTAGGCGATCTTGAATTTCCCTGTCGTCAGCGATGATCCGAAGCGCGGCGCACAGCATGCGCGCCGAGGTGTCTTGGCCCGCTCCGAACAGGAATGTGGCGGTGCGCACGATCGCATCGAGGTCGGGCAGTGAGCCGTCTTCATATGTGGCGGTGGCCAGTTGGGTGAGGACATCGTCACGGGGTTCCCGTCGCCGATCCTCGAGATAGGACCGGAACTTTGCGAACAAGAATTCCAGCGGGTTGACGGCCAGGGTCTGCTCGGCACCGACGACGGCGATGGTGCTGCCCGCCAAGACCTCGCGGACCTCGTCGCGGTCCTCTTCGGGCACACCCAGTAGGTCGACGATCGCCAACGTGGTGAACGGTTTGCCGTAGTCGGTGACGACTTCACAGCGGCCTGTGCCGATGAACTCGTCGATGCAGCGATCGGCGATGCCGGCCAACGCTGCCTCGTTCTCTTTGAGCCGACGCGGGGTCAGCAGGCGCCGCAGCAGGCCACGCTGGGTTTCGTGAGCCGCACCGTCCATCGTGACCATGAACTCGTTCATCGGCCACTGATCACGGTGCGCCTCGATGACATCGGCGACGTCGGTCGCCTCGGATGGCACCTGCAGTGGCGGGTAGGGCCCACCCACGGAGTTGCATGACGAGAAGGTCGATGCGTCCTTATATACCTCCACCGCTTCGTCGTAACCGGTCACCGCCACCACACCCGGATGCGCCACCGGGTGCACCGGGCAACGCGACCGCAGCGCATCGAAATATGGGTACGGGTCGCTCACCAACTTCGTGTCGGTGAAAAAGTCGGCGGCTTCCAAGTCCACCGCGCCTGCGGCCGATCCAGCTTCCCCGTCGACGCTTTCCACAGCTGTTCCCTTTTGGTCGAGGCGGTGGGTCGGCGTTTACAATCTGTACACTTGTATAGTCTATACGGTCGTATAGCGCAAGAATCGTCGCGCAGCGACCTAAGGGACTTTGTGGGAAAACCGATTTCAAGCTGGTCGCGCGGCGCGTGCCCGGCCGAACGATAGAGGGCTGACCCGATGGCACGGATGGAACCGCTACCGGTGAAGGACTGGCCGCCCGGGATGCGCGATGCGTTAGCGGCGATGACTCCGCCTGCGCCCCGGCATTCATTGACCGGAGACCGCCGTCGTCAGGGGGCCAACATCCTCGGTGCGCTCGCGCACCATCCAGCCCTTGTGAAGGCGGTCTTCACGCTCAACGGCCATCTTCTGCGGGCCACAACCCTGACCGCACGTCAGCGCGAATTGGTCATCATGCGCGTGGCCGTGTTACGGCAGTCCAGCTACGAGTGGGCGCAGCACGTGTTCTTGGCGCGCGACGCAGGTTTAACCGATCTCGAAATCGCCTGGATCGCTTAGGGACCAGATGCGCCGATTTGGGACGAGCTCGACGCAAGTGTGTTGCGCGCCGTCGGCGAACTCGAGCGCGACGGCTTTATCGCGGACGAGACGTGGGCGGTGCTGGTCGAGCACTTGGACGCTCGGCAGGTTCTCGACGTTATCTTCACCGCCGGTGCGTACGCGACGATCGCGTGGATGGTGGAGCATCGATCTCGACGACGACCTACGAGAGGGCATCACCGGTTGAAGATGCGGATCCCTGGCGACCTACCATCGTTTCGGTGCCGGCGTGTCGATTGATAGCGGACGCTGGTAGGACAGGTCAGTCCGGTCGCGAGTGCCTACCGGATAGCCAGCGTCCTTGAAGAACGACGATTGCAGCACCGATGCGTCGGCCAAAAACATCACATCGACCGTTGATCTGCGAACTGCTATGCGCCACTGTCCGTCACGCCGCTCCAGGCGGTCGACATATCGACCGCTGATGAACTGAGCGGTTCGGCCGTCGAGACTGAGCAACACCACGATGACGTAGCTCTCGGCGTGGGCGGTGTCGCCGTCGATCTCGCAACTGTGAGTAGTGATGTTGTGTGTGTGGACCTGTGAGGTCGCCGCATGGGTGCGATTGGCCCAATCACCGTATTCGGCGTCGAGGTTGGTCACGCTGCCGTGTTCGTCAATTCCATCGCTGTGGTACGCCGCGGTGATCAGGTCCACGTCGTGGCGGTCGGAACCGCGAGCATGACCGGCGACGCAGTCCATGATCGACGTGCGATCCATCAGGTAGGCGACATCCCGCCGCAGAGCGGTTAGCTCGGTTTCCATCCCGAATCCTTTCTGAAATGACACGCGTGACGTAGCCTTCAAGACGCCCAAACGCCGCCGGCGGCCGAGGCCTGTACGAGCGTACAGTAGCGTCAAGGGTCGGCACAGCCGGCCTTCGCGATATGGAACGGGGAGGTGGGTGCCACGGCGACCAATCGGCGAGTGGGTGCCGAAAACTCGAAGACGCGAGACGTGCTGCTCGACTGTGTCGAGCACCTGCTACTTGACGAGGGCTACGCCGGTGTCAGCTACCGTGTGGTGGCCGCGAAGGCTGGCGTCACCGCGAGCCTCGTTCAGTACTATTTTCCGACGCTCGACAGCTTGTTCGTGGCCATGATCAGGCGCCTGGTAGAGCGCGATACCGAACGCTGGAATGACGCACTGCAGCGCCGCCCAGACGAGCCGCTGCGGGTGCTGTGGGAGTACAGCCGAAGCGAGGCCGCCGGCGCGCTGAGCATGGAACTCATGGCACTGGGCAACCACCGGTCAGCGGTGCGCGCCGAGATCACCGAAGGAACGGAGCGGATTCGCCGGGCTCAACTTCATTCTCTGGCAAGGAAATACGGCGATATCAAGTTTCTCGACGGCCGGTTCACACCCGACGCCATGGTGCTGTTGCTTACGAGCATGCCCAAGTACCTCAGCCTGGAGGACGGTATTGACGTCAGCATGGGTCACCGCCAACTCGTCACGGCGTTCGAGAAATACTTCGATTCAATAGAGCCCAAGCCCCATGCCCGTCGGCGCGAGACATCGACCGGCGGTCGTCGGCCCCGCTTATAGCGGCATCTAACGCATGCTGTACTATCGTACAGCATGCGGATTGGTCTGACTGGCGGCGGTTCCTCGACCGAGCGGATTGTCGCGCAGGCCCAGCGGGTCGAAGCTGACGGGTTCAGCGCGCTGTGGTACGCAAGCGAAGTTTGCGGGGACCCGTTGGTCGCAATGGCGTTAGCGGGTAAGCAGACTACGACGATTGAGCTGGGCACGGCAGTGCTGCAAACCTATCCCTGCCATCCGCTGCTGCAGGCCAAACGAATCGCCTCGGTGGTCGACGCCATGGGCCGTCCCGGCTTCACCCTCGGGATCGGGCCCTCACACGAGCCGCTCGTCCGCGGTGTGTACGGGCTGTCCTATGACCACCCTGGACGAAACACGGAAGAGTACCTGCGGATCCTCACCGCGCTGCTACGCGGCGATGATGTCGATCTCGACGGACAAGACTGGTCGGCCCACACGCAGGGACGTGGGGTGAAACCTCAACAGCGGGTGCCGGTTTTGGTTGCGGCGTTGGGTCCGCGGCTGCTGCGCGTTGCAGGAGAGCTGGCCGATGGAGTCGTGCTGTGGATGGCACCCCCGCCGGCCATCGCCACCCATGTGGTCCCACGTTTGCGGGCCGCCGCATCCGCGGCTGGGCGTCCTGCTCCGCGGGTCGTCGCCGGCCTGCCCGTGGCGGTCCACGACGACGAAGCTGAGGCGCGTGCGGCCGCCGCGGCAACCTCGACCATGTACTCGGGGATGGCCAACTATCAACGTATTCTGCAGATCGGTGGTGCGGGCCACCCCGCCGAGGCTGCGATCGTCGGAGACGAGGCATCAGTGCGGGCGCAGCTGCACTCGCTGCTGGATGCCGGCGCCACCGACATCTGGGCGGCGGTGTTTCCCGTCGGTGACGACAAACGCACGTCGACGCAGCGGACGACCAATCTATTGCGCGAGCTGGTGTCGTAGTAAAGGAGCAGATCATGCCGTTCACCATCAATGCAATTACGCCCACCGTCGGTCTCGAGATCACTGGCATGACCGCGGATCAGTTGGTCGATCCCCGGAACGCCTCGGATGCGCAGCATGCCCTCGACGAACATGGCGTCGTGGTCTACCGCGAGATCAACATCAGCGACGAACAACTGCCGGCTTTCAGCCGGCTGCTCGGGAAGCTGGTCGTGCAACCAACCGGCGAACACCAATACCCCGAAATTCAAACCATCACTTTGGATCCAGCCAAGACCAACGCGCTGTTGGCCTCGTACCGGCAGGGCAATTTCCATTGGCATATCGACGGTGCCATCGATGAATACCCGCAAAAGGCAACGCTTCTGACCGCCCGTGCAGTAGATCCGGCCGGCGGCGACACCGAGTTCGCCAACACCTATGCCGCCTACGCCGCCTTGGGCGACGCCGAGCGCGCCGAGATCGCCGACCTGCAGGTGATGCACAGTTTCGCGCACGCGCAGTCGCTAGCCAACCCTGACGCAACTGAGGACCAACGTCGGTCATGGGACCGCGTCCCAGTCCGAGTGCATCCCCTGGTGTGGACGCGCCATAACGGGCGCCAGTCGCTGCTTCTCGGTGCCACCGCGGCCGAGATCGTCGGCTGGCCGACGAAGAAGGGACGCGCGCTGCTGGACCGGCTTCTGGATTGGTCGACGCAACCTCAATCACCCTTCGTCATACGTTGCGTCAGGGCGACCTCGTGATGTGGGATAACACCGGTATGCTCCACCGCGCGTTGGCGTTTGAGCCCACGTCGGTGCGGCTCATGCACCGCACCACCCTGGTGGGGGAGGAGCCTGTAGTCGGGGCGTAGATGAAGCGGACAGTCGAGCTCAGATCACTGCGCCGCCATTGACGCCGATGACCTGCCCGGTGATGTAACTCGCGGAGTCTGAGCATAAGAACGCGCAAATCGCCGCGATATCCTCGCCGGTGCCCAGCCGGCCCGCCGGAATCGCCTTGGCCAGGATCTCGCTCGGCGGAAGCTTTTTGGCGCGTTGAGCTTCGCGCAACATCGGGGTGTCGACCGTGAAAGGCGGAACGGTGTTGACGGTGATTCCCTTTGCGGCGTATTCCAGCGCAACGGTTTTCGTCAGGGCGATGACACCGCCTTTGGATGCCGAGTAGTGGCCTTGTCGTATCGAGCCGGTCTGACCGGCGGCGGACGAGATGGTGACGATGCGGCCCCACTCTGCCGCGACCATGTCCGGAAGAGCGGATTGCAGGCACAGGAACGTGCCGGTGAGGTTGACCGCGAGATACCGATTCCACTCGTCGAATCGGATCTGATCGAAGCGCGTGAACCCGGCAACCGCCGCGCTGGTGACCAAAATCTCGATTGGACCGAGGTTGTCCCGCACCGTCGCGAACGCCGCTGCTACGGCCACGGGATCGGACACGTCAACCCGTACTGCGATCGCGGAAGCTCCGCTTGCCGCCAGATCGGCCGAAACCTTCTCGGCCGCTTTGCCGTCGACGTCGAGTACCGCAACCCGGCGGTCCTCACGCGCCAAGAGCTCGGAAATCGACCGTCCCAGACCCGATCCACCCCCGGTCACCACTGCTACCCGAGTCATTTCAGATGCCCGCCGGTCCCGGCCCGCCGTGCATGAATAGCGTCTGACCCGAACAGAAGCTCGCAGCGTCCGACGCGAAGAACAGCACGCCATAGCCGATCTCGTCAGGTTCGCCTAGGCGCCCCGACGCATTGGTCATTCCGACGGATTCCGGGTCGATCCCGTACCGTGCGGCGTCGTCGATCAGCGTCGCGGCGCGGACCGCACCGACGGCGATGCAGTTGACTCGAATTCCCTTTCCCGTCCACGCGGCGGCCATGGAGGCTGTGAGGTTGTTCACCGCGGCCTTGGCGGCTCCGTACGGGGCCGCTTGCGGCATGCCGACCAGGCTTGCTCCCGAGGAGATGTTGACGATCGCCCCCTTGCCCTGTTCAAGCATCGGCTTGGCCGCGGCGCGTGAAAGATGCCAGACCGCTGCGAAGTTGAGCGCAATGACGTGGTCGAAATCGTCGTCGGGCCACTTCGAGATCGACTTTGTTTCGGCGCCCCCGGCGTTGTTCACGAGAATGTCGACGCGACCGAACTCCCGTAGTGTCGTGTCAACCAGTTGCCGGCACGCCGCGGCACCCGTGACGTCAGTCGGCACAGCGAGGGCGCGTCGCCCGAGCGCCTCGACCTCCTTCGCCGTCAACTCGAGAGGCTCTGGACGACGCGCTGCGAGCACGACGTCCGCGCCGTGCTCGGCGAGGACCAGCGCGGCGCCCCGTCCAATGCCGGTGCCACCACCGGTGATGACGGCAACCCTTCCGTCGAGCGAAAACCGATTGTTCACGTGACAGCTCCTCTATAAGCCCCCGCGGCGCCACTCACTGGCGCCCTGTACGACCGTACAGCGAATGCTATATGGTTGTACAGGAGATCCGCCGAGGAGGGGTAGTTGAGCGACCTGTACTACGACCCGTGGGACGTCGAGATCGACCTCGACCCCTATCCGGTGTACCGCCGACTGCGGGACGAGGAGCCGCTCTACTACAACGAGCGTCACGACTTCTGGGGCATCTCCCGATACGGCGACGTGGATGCGGCGCTGCGGGATCCCAAGCGGCTCAGCTCGGCAAAAGGTGACATCCTCGAAGTCGTCAAGACCGATCCGGTGATGCCTCCCGGCGTGTTCATCAACGCGGACCCGCCGCTGCACACCATCCATCGCGCGCTGGTGTCACGTGCCTTCATGCCGAAGAAAATGAGGGAGCTCGAAGACAAGGTCCGCGCGTTCTGCGTGGCATGTCTCGATCCGATCGTCGGCAGCGAATGCTTCGACTTCGTCCGGGACCTTGGCGGGGAGCTGCCGATGCGGACCATCGGCATGCTCGTCGGCATCCCGGACGCGGATCAGCCGACGGTGCGCGCCGAGGCGCACCGGGTGCTGCGCAACAAGCCGGGTGAACCATTGCCAGTGAAGAAAGACCGCTACTTCGACGGCGACATGTTCGCCGATTACGTCGCCTGGCGCGAGAAGAACCCCTCTGACGACCTGGTCACCGAGCTGCTGAACGTCGAGTTCACCGACCAGGCAGACACGACGCGTCACTTGACGAAAGATGAGCTGCTGATTTTCTTGGCTGTCATCGCCGGTGCGGGTGTCGAGACCACCGGCCGGCTGTTCGGGTGGATGGGCAAGGTGCTGGCCGAGCATCCGGACCAACGCCAGGAGATCGTCGGGAACCGTTCCCTGATCCCGAACACTATCGAAGAGTTGCTGCGCTATGAGCCCCCCGGCCCACACGTCGCGCGGTACGTCGCTGCCGACGTCGAGTTCCATGGACAGACGGTCCCGGCCGGTAGCGCAATGCTGTTGATGCTTGCCTCGGCGAACCACGACGAGCGCCAGTTCGAGGAGCCCTACCGCTTCAACATCCACCGCAAACCCGTCGGCCACTTGACCTTTGGACGCGGTGCCCACTTCTGCCTCGGCGCGCCCTTGGCTCGGCTGGAGGCGCGCATTGCACTCGACGAGGTGCTAAATCGATTCCCGAAGTGGGACATCGATATCAACAGCTGCCGCCGGTCACGTACGTCGACAGTGCGCGGCTGGGACTCGATGCCCGCCATCCTCAGCTGACATGACCGACGAATCTGACCGGCCAGCCGATCACGTCGGGTCGGTTGCGTCCCATGGCACGGTGGCCGACACCCAGTGAGTGATTTGCTCTGCCTGGTCGTTGCGATGGAGGTGACGCGGCGGTTGCGCGAATGTTGCGTAGGGGCGGCAGCGAAGGACGACTCGATCCTCCTCGATGGCCATCGCCTCGACTGCAGGGCGTGCTTCGTCACCGAGCTGCTGACCCGACATGCGGCCGGCGACCGCCATCATCACATCGACTACGAGGTCACGGTCGCGCTCCACTGCCGCGTCGGCATACACCTGCAGATAGGCAAATGGCCAGTGTTCATCGAGGACGCAGAGGCTGACCTTTGCGTCCTTGGCAGCAGCCCGCGCCTTGCCGCGCCCGGCCATCGTTGACACCAGCAGCTCGTCCTCCTCGGTCGGTACGTAGTACACGATCGACATGGCTGGCCCGTCGTGTCGGCGGCGGTAGCCGAAGACGCAGGTGCGGTGAGTGCGCACGAATTCTCGCCGCTCCGAAGGGATCATGTCGCGATCGGTGGGCGCTGCGAATGGTGCGGACGCGAGGGGAAGCAGCACGACGGTTCTCCCTTTTCTCTCTTGCTGAACTTCTCAGCACCAGATAACGGATACAGTGTTGCCGGTATTGCGTGGCTGTGTCAAGCCCGTCATACTTGCCGCTGTGATAACGGCGCGCCCCGGAGGGGGGCAACACGAGCCGTCGATTCGACGATCTCCCGGCCGCCCCGCTGTTCCGCTGGATCGGATCGTCGCGACGGCGCTGCAGATCGTCGATGAGGAAGGCGCTGACGCCCTGTCCATGCGGGTACTTGCGCAGCGTTTGGATTCCGGTACGGCCACGCTGTATCGACACTTCGCCAGCCGGGCGGAATTGACCGCCCAAGTCGTCGACCGCGTTTTCGGCGAGGTCGAGTTCGACCCTGACGGGCTCAACGCAATGAGCTGGCAGCAAGCGTGTCAAACCCTTGTGCACAACATGTTTGACGTCTTGCGCCGTCATAGGAACGTGTCGCCCCTGTTGGTCGAACAGGTACCGATCGGGCCGAACGCGATGGCCCAACGGGAGCGCTGCATCGCGATGTTGCTCGACCACGGGTTCGCACCGCAACTGGCAGCGCGCTCCTATGCGACGCTGGCCCGTTACGTTTTGGGCTTCGCCATCCAGCTCACCGGGGACAGCACCACACGGCAGATCGATGACGCACAGCTATCCGCCGTCTTCCGCGGTCTAGACGCGTCTGTGTTTCCTGCCACCGCAGCCATCGCTGACTTGCTGCCCGTGTCGCTCGCCGACGAATTCGCCTTCGGGTTGGAGTTGATCATCACCGGGCTCGCTCAGCTGCACGGCAGCGGCCCGCGTCCGCGTAATACCTGGGGCGCGGTCGCCCGTTCCCCAAAGCCGTGAGTGTTGTTAAATTGCTTGCGCGGCAGGCGCATCGTTTTTTCTGGCCCGGGTTAGTCCTGGGACCTGACGCCTTGGGCTGGACGTCCGCGGCAGAAGCGAATCTTTCGCCCGCTACATCGACTCCCGGAAGATATCTGCGGCGGTCTCCTTCACGAACGCGACTTCCACGACGGCGCGGGAGCAAAGGAAGCCGGTGGCACCGCGGGCGAGGTTATCGGCGATTTTGACGACTCGGGGACCAGTCGGGGACCACGCGTTATGCGCGGTGGTGAACGATCTGCGCGTTTGTGAACGTCTTGCACGCGTAGATCGCGCCGCACACTGCCGGCGACCTGCGGAAATGGGCTACCACGATTTACTGGGGGTCAAGTGGTCGCAGGTTCAAATCCTGTCAGCCCGACTCACGTCTCTGCAGTTCAGAGCCCATATCTATGTGTAACTGCACTCTCGTCGAATCTTCGGCACTTGTCCACGGCGTCAAGTTGCTTGCGTCCTATGCCGGCGATTATTTCGGCGAATTATTGGTTGAGCTGCGCATTACCGCTGGACCAACGAAGTGCGGTGTTCCGCGCTCAAGCCGATGAGTTGTGACAATTTGTGACACACGCAGGGCGATGGGCACTGGTTCAGATCGCCGCGTGTGGCAGGCGGAAGCGGGTCTCGGTCGTCGGGACCAGCGGCGGTTATCGGGTCAGAGTCCTGGGGTCGGGGAAGCTCATTTTGATGTAGCCCGGGGCGCGTTTGCGGAGCGATGAGGCGAGCACGGGCGTCAGTTCGTCGTGGTAGTCGTGCACGATCGCGGTTGTTTTACCGGGGTGGGGTCGGGTGATGCGCCCGAAGTATTGGACGAGCCGATTCTTGAACGTGATTGGGGCCGCGAGGAACAGGGTGTCGAGGGCGGAGGAGATCGGTGCCTTCCTTGTCCGCACCGCGATCAATCGTGGACTGTAGCTTGATGGCGATCAGTGGACCCGGCTCTGCCACCCGCGCGTGGGCTTCGTCCAAATGCTCTGCCCGGATGATCATCGGTGTTGCTATGTCCGCTGCCCATGCATGGGCGAGTATGTACAAGCGTCCGGTTGGATCCTGTGGCAGACGGGCGAGGTCAGAATCCGCGACCTCGAGCACATCGACTTGGATATCACCCATTGCTGTTGATACGACCGCACCGCTGGGGCCACTGGGCCTCCCAGTTCCGGCGATAAGGAGCTCCAGCTGTGGGTGCTGTGTTTCACCGTGTCGGTCAACGATGTCGAGGTCGGTGGTCGCGCGATGCGCAGTACTGAGCCGGCAGACGACCGCAAGACCACCGATGACGGTCACCTCTTGCTGTGTCAGCTCTCTTGTCGCGGTGATCGCGAGGATGAGTGAGGACATCGACGTGCCCAGCAAATCCACTGTGGGCGGTTTACCAGACACGGTGCCAAGGCTCCGGCGGCGTCCAGTCGTTGAACACGTCTCGCCCTCGCCCCGGATCCTGTGCGAGATCGAGCGCGACGAACAGTGGCTGGGCTAGCGGCCAGTGGTCGTGGGTGCGATTCCATTCGTGCTTGGTCGGATCTTCCCGCTGGACGCAAACGATGTCGGTCGGGGCAACGCGCAATGTGACCCCGCGATCGACCCGCCCGGCGGTCGGGCCAAGCAGCTGAACCGCTCGGCGCATCACGCGTTCATCGGGGACATAGAAGTCTGGTTGTTGATCAACGCGAAGCGCGATTGGCGCCCCGTATGCAGCGGCGGCGCGGGCGTCAGGTCTTGAGCTCGTTTGGAACTCGCCACGATCTCAGGACCGCAGAGAAGCGAGTGTCGCGGGTGATCCCGGGAGCGCCGACTCAAGCGGCCTGATCCGCCCAGTGGCGGACCGGGCTGTCCGGCGATTATGCCTGGCCGCCGGTCCGGCTGGTGTGCGGCACGAGCAAGGGATTGATATGGCAAATCCGATGGAACACATCCGCCGATCACTCATCGAACGTATCCGCCAGATCGTCGCCGATCACCGCGCCGACGGCCTTGGCCCCGACGCCAGGTTGGCCTGTAGCTGTGGAGCCCAAGGCCTCTGCGATCATCCTCGCCACGTGGCCGAGAAGATCGTCGACGGGTTGGCTCTCGAGCCCGATAGCATCGACGAAGTCAAGAATCGGATTCGGTACGCCAGTGCGTGGTTTGACTGGGAGCTCACCAAGCTGGAGGGCGCTGAGTGTTAGGGCGTGGGGCCGGCAATTCTTGGAAAATGCACGGCGCCAGCAACTTCCGGACGCTACCGGACTGAGAAGGAATTCCGTACGTCGCCATGACCACCCACAAGAGCGATCACCGGATTGAGACTCGTGCACGAGCGCCGTGCTATTCAATGTCCGATGCGGCCAATCCCGCTGGTTCGACTGACCCGCCGAGCCGGCGCACGTCCGTTCGGCGCGGGTACCCCCTAAACAACCGAGATGACTCCGATTCAAGGCCTCGGCACTCGGCGCAGCGACCGGATTTATGGTGTTTGCCGGCCCGGCGACGTCGGCGCGGAAAGTTGGCCGCTGTGATGCCGTCTTGGACAGGTCAACCAGTGTGGGAACAACCGGGCAGAACAACATCTAACCGTTGTTCCCGATTCCGTCGGCGCCAGCGTGCTCAGGCAGCGTGGGTGCAGGTCGGACAGGTGCAATCGGAGCAGGCGCAGTTGCTACAGGCATCGGCGCAGTCGGCGCACTGACACGTGTTGTGATTACAGCTCGGGCAGGTGCAATCGGCGCAAACACAGATTGCACACGAGTCGGAACAGTTGGGGCATTGGCAGGTAGTGCACTCGTCGTAGTGCACCCCGTCGGGCGCGGGATGCTCCCGGTGCACATGCCCGTCGTGCAGATAGTCCACGTGGTCGGCGTGTAGCACAGATGCGTGCCCACAACCGGGGCCGTGGGTGTGATGGTGCTGTTCTGCCGGGCGGTACTCAGCCGTCGTCACTCGCCGCGCTCTCGGCGCCGGGTTGCGGCGGCCTTCTTGGCCGCCTCTTCGGCGATGCCAAGCCGCTCTTTGGTGGCCGCCCCCTTGCGCGCGGCTTCTTTCGCCTCCCCGGTGCGCATCCGCGTTTCGGCACCCTTCCTCGCGCTTTCTTCGCGGTGCGGTTGGGGATGAACACCGAGGTCGTGCACCGACGTTTCGGACAGGTTGACGTTGTAGTGCTGCGCGGCTTTCTCGATATTCGCGAACGCCAATGCGCGGTCCTCTTCGGAGACATCGGTCACCTGATCGAACCTCGCGACAGCGTTTCGGACGTGCGTGGCGTCGGTGAGCGGTTCTTTGCGCTGCTTCGGAAATGCGAACACGGTATCGGGCAAGTTGCTTTGCGTCGTGAGCGTGCCGTGTTGCTCATGCGGTTGCCAGGTTGCTTGCATCCTTACTCCACATCCTCAAGCCTGTGGCCGGGGTGGTCGGCCTCGCCCACGGTCAACCTAGCCCGCCGGTCAACCAGCCTCTAGGGCCGTTGGACCTCTGCCAGTACGCCGAACTGAATCGCCCCGGCGTGTCAGGACACTTGACGTCGCGGGGAAAGGCGAAGGTGAAGCTCACGTCTACACGTCCGTCCAACAACTACCCGCCCGAGCTGCGTGAAGGGGCCATTCTGTTGAACTGGGTTCGCAGGGCGCAGGTCGACGCCGGCCAGCAGCCTGGGTTTGCTCCAGCCGCGGCGGCCGCGCTGCCCCCGCCGTCGGCTGGTCTCGACGTCGTCGAGCGATGAACGGAAATCTGCATTTCACGCAGCCCGAGGAGGATCTCTGTGCTGGCCGGCGAACCGTCGAAGCGCGCCGGGGTGGTGTATAGTTGGTGTATACTAGGTGTATGTCGCGGACGAATATTGATATTGATGACCAGCTCGTCGCCGAGGTGATGCGCCGATACGGTGTTGCAACCAAGAAGCAGGCCGTTGACCTGGCCCTGCGGCGTCTGGTCGGGGTCCCGCTGAGCCGCGAGTTTCTCCTCGGGCTGGAAGGCGTCGGCTGGGACGGCGATCTTGAGGACATGCGAAACGAG
>NZ_DATFZD010000345.1:0-38415 GCF_035314665.1 Mycobacterium sp.
GTTGCCGGTCACTTCCTCGGCGTGCTGGATGATCGCCAACCGGCGACGGACTTCTCGTGGCAGCTGCGGTTCGCTCATGCAGGTCTCCTAGTGCTAGAAGACCCGGACTGTCAACGATGTCCGTCAGTTTTAGACCCCCTCGGACACCGTTATTACCCCCTACCCGTCGGGCGAATCGACACGCCGACGATCTTGGCGGCAGCGTTGTCGACCATCTCGAATCGAGGCGCGACATACAACGCTGCCAACTAACCCAGGACCTCATGCCATCGGCATCCGCAGGCTAACGTAGTCCCATATGGGCAACCTGCTGAACGGTTGCTGTTGACCAACCTCTATAACCTGGCGCAACCGCTGATCCGCTACGACCTGGTGGACGCGGTGACAATGTCCGACGAGCCATGTCCGTGCGGTTGTGCCCATCGGCGCATCACCTCGGTCAACGGTCGGATCAACGGCGCGTTCGAATACGAAAACGGTGCTCTGGTGCCCCGTGCGGCCTTCGAGCAGACTGTCGTTGCCACCCCCGGCGTCGCCAACTTCTTCATTGGCAAGAAGCCAGGTGGTGTCGACGTGTCCGTGGTGACCGACGGTTCGTGCGACCGCCAGCGTCTACAGACCGACCTGATCGACGTGCTGCGCAAGCACGACGGTCCGGAGTCCGATGTCGTTGTGCGAGAGGTCGGCTCTATAGACCGACTGTGGTCGGGAAAGTCGAAGCAGTTCGACGCCAAATGATCCAGCGAGGTGCTCGCGGCGACGTCGACCGACCGGGGGTGGCACCCTGGGCGCGGTGACCGCGAGAAGCTCGATAAGGCACTACGGTGCGAATCACCCGCCTGCACAAGAGACTTCGCAGTGGATCCGGCGAGTTTGAGGCCGGCGCCAAGGGCAGCGACACGACTCGCGGGCGGCTGCATCCCGTGGAAGCGTGACCAACTCGCCAGTGCGGCAAGCTAATCGACGCGGGACAACTCGAAACGCGGGCCGCTATCCGCCGGAGCCGAAGT
This sequence comes from Mycobacterium sp., assembly GCF_035314665.1. GTDB lineage: Bacteria > Actinomycetota > Actinomycetes > Mycobacteriales > Mycobacteriaceae > Mycobacterium. The sequence continues at coordinate 1,011 of NZ_DATFZD010000345.1, forward strand.
TGCGCCGAAGCGTCTCCCCGTTCGGCTTGCCGCCCAACGCCGCAGAGATCTGATCCCAGGACCAGTCCGCGGCGCGTGCTTCCCGCACTGCCAGCTCGATGGCCTTTTGAGCGATGCGCCTGGCGTCGGTGGCGGCTTGGATCAACTCGTCAACAGTTGTAGTCATGCCACGAATTATGGCACTATTAATGCCATAATTCAAGGAAGGGCCGCGGCGGCGTGGGTCGGGATCGGGTTTCCCCCCGCGCTCGCTGGGGAAACCCACGATACGAACGACGCAACCGACCGGTATCTCTCTTGCCAAGCTGGCTCGGCACGGCGAAATCGGTCGTAAGCTGCGACTTAGCAAGTAGCACAGACAACGGCGAGTATCACATGAACCGACCCGGTGGCTTTCTGCGGCGAGCATCTCGACGCACCTTCCGCGACCGTCGGGAAGCCGGCCGCGTGCTGGCCGAGGAGCTGGCGACGTACCGCGACAAGGACCGTCTGCTCGTCCTTGGGCTGCCCCGCGGCGGCGTTCCGGTCGGCTGGGAAGTCGCCGCGGCGCTGCACGCGGAGCTGGACGTGTTCCTGGTGCGCAAGCTCGGCGTGCCGCACTGGACGGAACTGGCGATGGGAGCGCTGGCCAGCGGCGGCGGCGTCGTCATGAACGACAACGTGGTCACCAGCCTTCGCATCAGCGACGATCAGGTGCGCGCGGTCATCGACCGCGAAACGGTCGAACTCGAACGCCGCGAGCGTGCCTATCGCGGCGGACGGCCAGTCGCCGACCCGCGCGACAAGACCGTGATTTTGGTTGATGACGGGATCGCCACCGGCGCGAGCATGCTCGCGGGAGTGCGCGCACTGCGAGCCAGTAACCCGGAATCGATAGTCGTCGCGGTGCCGGTCGGGCCCCAGTCAGTGTGCCAGGAGCTGGCACGGGAGGCCGACGACGTGGTGTGCGCGACCATGCCCAGCGATTTCGAGGCGGTGGGACAGGTTTTCGTCGACTTCCATCAGGTCACCGACGACGAGGTCCGTGAACTACTCGCCACCCCGACCGGGGGTGCTGGCGAGTACTAACGGGTGTTGTGGTCGTCGCTCACGCTCTGGTCGGCGTCCGCATCGGATGACGAATCCGCAGGGTTAGCTGCCTCTTTGCTCTCATTGAACGGTTCTGCGGGATAGTCCGCTTCATCAGCCTGCGAGTCATGATCCTCGGTCGGGCCGGATTCGTCGGTGGCCACGCCGGCCTCGCGTCGCTGGCGTTCCCGGAGTGCGTCGACGATGAGCAGCGCCACGCCCAGCACGCTGGCGCCGATGCATACCCAGGCGACCAACTCATTGCTGGTGACAACAGCGAACACCAACGCGGCAAGGCCTATCACCGCTAAGACCAGCGCGATAATCAGCATCGGTAAACCTCCAGCCGGCGGGGCAAGGCAGCCAACACAGCACGATACCTACCGCCGTTGCCGGCACCGTCCGCCGAGTTAGTTATTACCTCGATTGAACTGATTAAACCCGGCGGCTTCATTAGTGGCGCTGGAGTCGACCGGTGCCGCCGATCCGCGCTGGCCAAGCTCTTCGAGCTGAGACTCCAGGTACGTCTTGAGCCTCGTGCGGTACTCGCGTTCGAACGTGCGCAGCTGTTCGAGGCGACCCTCGAGAACAGTTCGTTGCTGGTTGATCGTGCCCATGATCTCGGAGTGCTTGCGCTCGGCGTCGGCCTGCAACGCATCGGCCTTCTCCTGAGCCTGGCGCAGCTGGGTCTCGGAGCGGGTTTGCGCATCGGCCAGCATCGCGTCGGCACGCTGGCGGGCTTCGGCAACCGTGGTCTCCGCCTCGCGACGTGCGTCGCCGACGATCTGGTCGGCATTGGCACGGGCGTCGGCCATCAGCTTGTCCGACTCCGCCTTAGCGGTGTCGGTCAGCCGGTCGGCGGTGTCCTGGGCCAGGCTGAGCACCCTGGCGGCCTTCATCGCCTGCTCCTCGCCGATGGCGCCGGCCGAAGGCTGGGGGGCGGGCTGCGGGGCGGGCTGCGGCGGCGGCTTGACGGCCTCGGGCTCGGGCTCATACAGCGGAATGGCTTGGGTGGCTTGGGTACTGGTACCGCCGCCGGCCCGCGCGCTGGCCAGCTCCTGGTCCAGCTCGTTGACCCGCTGGCGCAGGTCGGAGTTCTCCTCGATGAGCCGGGTCAGCTCGTTCTCCACCAGATCGAGGAAGGCGTCGACCTCGTCTTCGTTGTAACCACGCTTGCCGATCGGCGGCTTACTGAACGCCACATTGTGGACGTCGGCTGGTGTAAGCGGCATTCTTAGCCCCCTTGAGTGTGGACAGTCAAACCGACCAGGAAAGTGTAGGTCGGCATGAACGTTGTCGTAGCCATACTGCAACTGCCGCCCATCCTGTCACACCAGACCCGCCGGTAGCCGATTCGCCCGATAAATAAGACCGAATTTCAAAGATTAAGAGGCGGCAAATCAACGCCTTAAGCGATCGAAATCCCCCGCCGCAAACGGTCCCGGCACCACGTTGCCGCCAACCCCCACGATTCGCGGATTCAGGCGTGGTAATCCAGGGCCATTGTCATGCCGATGAACGCCAGCAGCAGCAACACCATGATGGACAGGTCGAACCGAACGGCACCGACGGTGAGCTGCGGTATCAGTCGACGCAGCAGCTTCACCGGCGGGTCGGTCACCGAAAGAATGATCTCGAGGATGACCACGGTGGCGCCCCGCGGGTGCCAGTCCCGGCTGAACGATCGGATGAACTCGACGACGACCCGAGCGATCAGCAATAGCCAGAAGATGAAGAGCGCAAAACCAACGGAGTGGACAAACAGCGTCAACGAGAGCCCGACCTTAGCGATGAAGACGATGTGACTTTGATGACAGCCCCGGCTGCGGCCAGCACGGCAACGTCAGCCTACCTACTCGAGCGGGCCATCCACAGGCACCCAGCAACGAGCCCGCCGCCGAGCGGCTACTGGTAGGCGTAGAAGCCGGTCTCGGCGATGCGTCGGCGCTCTTCGGGCGAGACGTCGATGTCGGCGGGTGAGAGCAAAAACACCTTGGTCGCGACCTTGTCGAACGAACCGCGCAGCGCGAACGCCAGCCCCGCCGCGAAGTCGACCAGCCGTTTCGCGTCGGCGTTGTCCATCGAGACCAGGTCCATGATCACCGGGGTGCCGTCACGGAAACGCTCCCCGATGGTGCGGGCCTCGCTGTAGTCCTTGGGCCGCAGCGTGGTGATCTTCGACAACGGGCTGCTCTCGTCGAACAGCATCGCCATCCGGCGCGGATCCATCGCCAGTGCGCCGCGGGTAGAGCCTCGCAGCGACCCGAAGCGCGGCCGGGCCAGGTCGCCGCGGTCGTACTCGTGCCCTCGGAACCGGGGCTCTTCGGGGTAGCCGCCGCGATAGCTGCCCGACGCAAAGTCGCCGGGCTCGCCGCGCGGGTCGTCGTAATCGCGCCCGTCGTAGCGGCCGTACCCGTCGTCGGCGAACCGCTGCCGGGGGTAGCCCCCGCCGCGGGTCGTCGGTGCGTGGTCGTCGTAGTACTCGTCGTCGTAGTCCTCCATCGGAGCCATACCGAAGTAGGCCTTGACCTTGTGCAGTGTGCTCATCGCGTGACCCCTTCTAGGCTCTGGGAGTTGCGGTGTCTGTGATGAAGATGTGACTGGAGTGACTAATAGGGTGACGGTAGCGGTCTCTTGCCCAGTAACGCGGTACCGACACGCACACACGTCGAACCATGTTTGACCGCGCTTTCGAGGTCGTTCGACATTCCGGCCGACAATCCCGCGGCATGCGGATACGCGCGGCGCACGCGCCGGTGCTCTGACTCCAGGCGCGCGAACGCGGTATCGGGATCCCAGTCCAGCGGCGGGATACCCATCAGCCCAACCAATTCCAGGGATTCGGCGGTATCGACCTGCGCACATATCTCGTCGACCGCGCCGGAGTTCGAGACGTCGACACCACCTCGGGAAACGTCGCCGTCGAGGCTGATCTGGACGTAGATCCGCAGCGGATCCGCCCGACGGCCGTCACTGAGTGCCGCCGCCACGGCGCGGTCCAGCGCGCGGACCACCCTGGTACTGCCGATAGAGTGAGCGGTGTGCGCCCAGCTGGCCAGTGAGCGGGCCTTGTTGCGCTGGATCTGGCCCACCATGTGCCAGTGCGGGCGTGCCGTTGTGGACGAGGCGTCGGCTAGCAACCTCGCGACTTCGTCCACCTTCGCCGCCGCCTCCTGCTCGCGGGATTCACCGAAGGCGGCGCATCCCAAACTCGACAAAATCGCCACATCGGTTGCTGGAAAGAATTTGGTAATAGGCAGAAGTTGAATTTCATCGACTTTGCGGCCAACCGCTTCGGCGGCCGCGGCGATCCGCGAACGTAACGCCGACAAAGCGTCCGCCAATTCCGATTCTCGCTTCGGTTGGGGTGAAAGTTTTACCGCCACTCGACAGTCCTGTCTCATTCCATCCACACCACCGATGCCAGCCGCCCGGTCGGCGCGCCGCGGCGGTGACTGAACAGGTTGACGTCGTCCACCGTGCAGCGTGGGTCGATATCGACAGCGCTCACGCCCAAAGCCTTTAGCTGACAAGCGATTCCGGCGCGAAGGTCCAGCCCGGGCGTGCCGGTCGAGGTGGTGGTGCGACTGCCCGGCAACGCCGCCTCCACCTCGTCGGCCATGGCCGCCGGAACTTCGTAGTTGCGGCCGCTGACTGCGGGGCCCAACAGCGCGGAGATGTCCGGTTCATGCGCGCCGGCGGACAGCATCGCCTCGACCGCTCGAGCCACCACGCCGTCTCGCGCTCCGACCCGACCGGCGTGCACAGCGGCGACGACGCCCGCCCGCGCATCGGCCAGCAGCACCGGCACGCAATCGGCGCTCACCACCGCCAAGGCCAGCCGCGGCGTGCTGGTCACCAAAGCGTCGGTGTCCGCGAGCGGGGTTTTGCGTGGCCGGTCGACCACCGCGACCCGATCACCGTGAACCTGGTTCATCCACACCACCCGGTCAACCCCGAGGCCGATGGCGGCGCCCAGCCGCGTCCGGTTGGCCGCCACCGCGGCCGGATCGTCGCCGACATGGTCACCGAGGTTGAAGGTGTCGAACGGCGGCGCCGAGACGCCGCCCGCGCGGGTAGTGGTCACACGCCGGATGCGAACGCTCACACATCCAGTATCCGGCTCGCGCAGCGCCGACTTGCCCCGACGGCATGCCGCACTCCCTCCACGCCGCTTTGCGGCCCGTATCGTCGCGCGGCTAGCGCCGCATGAAAGGCGGCACGTCGACGTCGTCGTCCTCACCGCCGATGTCGAACGTTGCGCCGTTGGTCGGCACCGACACGCTGATCGCGTCGGCGGGCTCGAACAAGCTCGAACTGACCTTGCCGTGCTTTCCTGAAGCGATCGTCGTCGAGGCACCGCCGCTGGTCTGGTCGGTGCCGAAGATCGGCTTTCGGCCAGGCCCGCTCGCGTCGAAGCCCGCCGCGATGACCGTAATGCGCACCTCGTCGCCCAGCGAGTCGTCGATCACGGTGCCGAAAATGATGTTGGCATCCTGGTGGGCGGCATCCTGCACCAGCGACGCTGCCTCGTTGATCTCGAACAACCCCAGATCGCTGCCGCCGGCGATGGACATCAGCACACCCTGTGCGCCCTCCATGGAAGCTTCCAGCAGCGGCGAGTTGATCGCGATCTCGGCCGCCTTGAGCGCGCGGCCGTCGCCGCGGGCCGAACCGATGCCCATCAACGCCGTGCCCGCACCCGACATGATCCCCTTGACGTCGGCGAAGTCGACGTTGATCAGGCCCGGGGTGGTGATCAGATCGGTGATGCCCTGCACACCGTTGAGCAGCACCTCGTCGGCGCTGCGGAAGGCATCCATCAGCGATACCGCCGCGTCACCCATCTGCAGCAAGCGGTCATTGGGGATGACGATCAGGGTGTCGCAGCTTTCCCGCAGCGCCGCAATGCCGGTTTCGGCCTGGTTGCCCCGCCGCTTGCCCTCGAAGGAGAACGGCCGGGTCACCACGCCGACGGTCAGCGCGCCCAGCTTGCGGGCGATGGTGGCTACGACGGGCGCGCCACCGGTGCCGGTGCCACCTCCTTCACCAGCGGTCACGAACACCATGTCAGCGCCGCGGAGCAGCTCCTCGATCTCGTCCTTGGCGTCGTCGGCGGCCCTGCGGCCGACCTCGGGATCGGCACCGGCGCCCAGCCCGCGGGTCGAGTCGCGCCCGACGTCGAGCTTGACGTCGGCGTCGCTCATCAACAGCGCCTGGGCGTCGGTGTTGATGGCAATGAACTCCACACCCTTGAGTCCCTGCTCGATCATCCGGTTGACGGCGTTGACGCCGCCGCCGCCGATCCCCACGACTTTGATGACGGCCAAATAGTTGTGCGGCGGGGTCATCATTCTGTCTTCCTCCCTGGTGGGACTTCGTCTATTACGTAACGACCTGGCAAACCTCAACCTCAACTAAAGGGTTAGAGTTATGTCAAGTTGTTTCGCGCAAACAGAACGGTATTGCCGCCGCGCGCGCGATCGACGCAGGCGCGCCGAGGCCCGGCGGGCGAATTTCGAGCGAATTTCTGCGCTACTTGACCGTGGGCAGGTCGGGACTGGACACGTCATAGGTCCGGCCGGGCTGGGTCAACAGAGCCGCCAGCTTCTGCGCCTTCTCCTCGGTGCGCTCGTTGGTCCCCCAGATCACGGTGCGACCATCGTTGAGCGTCAACGTGATCGACGCGACCGACGGCGCGGCAATCCGGCTCACCTGCGCGACAACTTCGGGACGCAACGCGAGCAGCACCGCGAGTGCGGCCTTGGTCGCCGGATTGCTCGGCCCGGGATTGTCGACGTCGATGTAGGGCAGCGCAGGCGGCGGGGCGGTCGCGAAGTCGACGCCGTCGCGGTCGTACAGATGCGGACCGTCGGGAAAGTCCTTGACCACCATCGGAACCCGCTCGACGATGGTGATCCGCAGCGCCGACGGGTACTGGCGTTGCACCCGGGCACTCGCCACGCGACGAATGGCCGCCACCCGGTCGGCGACCCCGTCGGTGTTGATCTGTAGCAGCGGCGTACCGAGCCGAACCTGTGCGGCGCCCAGCACCTCGTCGCGCGTCACCGCGCCGATCCCGGTGACAATGACGCTGCGTGCCGACATCACCGGTGTGAAGTAGAGGACCAGCCCGAGTGCCACGGTAAGCACGGTCAGTCCTATCGTCGCGAGCGCCAGCTTCAAGCCCCGGATGGCCCCACGCGGAACAGGTTTGGCCTGGTCCGCGCCGCGCCCGCGGGCCCGGCGTTTGGCTTCCCGGCGGGCCTGCTCGATCGCCGTCGCGCGCTCCTGCGCCGCGCGGCGCTCGGCGCGTTCCCGCCTCGCCCGCCGACGGGGACCTTCCACCACATCGGGCTCTGCGGCCTCGCCGGCCGCAGCGATCGGTTCGGTGACAGCAGTTTCCCCTTCGGGGTCCCCAACGGTGTCGCCACCCGTCTCGCCCGGCGCTCCGCCTTCTTCGCCGTGCTGCTCAGTCACGACAACACCCCCGGCCGGCCCGGCGCGCTGCGGTTGGCACGCACCCGCAGCGCGGTCACGATCTCCGGCGCGAGCATCGTGACGTCGCCGGCGCCCATGGTGACAACGACATCACCCGGCCCGGCGGCCTCGGCCACCACAGCAGCGACCGAGGAGAAATCGGGCAGATACTGCACCGGCACGCTGACATGCTCGGCGATAGTTGCGCCGCTCACACCGGCCAGGGGTTGTTCGCGTGCCCCGTAGACGTCGAGCACGAAGACTTGGTCTGCGGCGTCCAGCGCGTGACCGAACTCGGCGGCGAAAGCCTTTGTCCGCGAATACAAATGCGGCTGAAACACCACCAGCGACCGGCCAGTTCCGCTCTGCTCCAGCAGCGTGCGGACCGCGTCCAAGGTGGCGCTGATTTCCGTCGGATGGTGGGCGTAGTCGTCGAACACCCGCACCGACGCCGCGGTGCCCACCAACTCGAAGCGACGACGCACCCCTTCGAAACCAGCCAGTCCGTCGAGCACACAGTCGGCGGGAGCGCCGATCTCGATCGCAGCCAGCAGAGCACCCAACGCATTGAGCGCCATGTGCCGGCCGGGCACCGACAACCGCATTACCCACGGATGAATTTCGCCGTCCAGCTTGACCTGCGCGACCGCCCCGGTTCCCTGCTGTTCCCAGGACAACAGCGCGCCGGCCAGCTCTCCGCTCGGGCCGTCGGACGAGCCGTACCGCAGCACCCGGATCCCCAGCGCCGCGGTGCGTTCCGCCAGGGCGGCCGCCCCCGGGTCGTCGGTACAGATCACCAGCGCTCCGCCGGGGGCAATTCGCTCCACAAAGGAGTCGAACACCGCGGTGTAGGCATCGGCACTACCGAAGAAATCCAGATGGTCGGATTCGATGTTGGTAACCACCGCGACATTCGGGGTGTACTCCAGCAGCGAGCCGTCACTCTCGTCGGCCTCGGCGACGAAGCAGTCGCCGCTGCCGTGATGGGCATTGGTACCGGCCTCGCCCAGCTCACCCCCGACCGCAAAGGACGGGTCACGGCCGCAATGCTGCAGGGCCACAATGAGCATCGACGTTGTCGTCGTCTTGCCGTGGGTGCCGGTCACCATCAGCGTGGTGCGCCCGGCCATCAGCTGAGCCAGCACCGCCGGCCGCAACACCACCGGAATGCCGCGCCGCCGGGCCTCGACGAGCTCGGGGTTGGTCTTGGGTATCGCGGCGTGGGTGGTGATGACGGCGGTGGCGCCGCCCGGCAGTAGGTCCAGCGACGACGCGTCGTGGCCGATCCGGATCAGCGCGCCGCGGGCGCGCAGCGCGCGCACACCGCGCGACTCCTTGGCGTCTGACCCCGACACCAGTCCGCCCCGGTCCAGCAGGATGCGGGCAATACCTGACATGCCCGCTCCCCCGATGCCGACCATGTGGACCCGCTGCAGCTCGGGGGGCAGCGGTGGGACGTTCACCGTCGGACTCCTCCGGCGGGGCGCTCGTCCCGCGCTGCGCGTGCGACATCGAGCGCGACGGAAGCCACCTGCCGCGCCGCATCGGGGTGACCGACCAGCGCGGCGGCCTTCGTCATCGCGGCCAGCCGCGGCGCGTCGTTGAGCAGCGTGCCGGCTTGCTCGGCTACGAGGGTAGGCGACAGCTCGGCGTCGGCGACCAGCAGGCCGCCGCCGCCGTTGACCACCGGCAGCGCGTTGAGCCGCTGCTCACCATTGCCGATCGGCAGCGGCACATATATCGCGGGCAGCCCGACGGCGGTCACCTCGGCGACCGTCATCGCACCGGACCGGCAGATCGCCAAATCGGCGACGGCGTAAGCCAGGTCCATCCGGCTCAGATAGGGCACCGCGACATACGGCGGGTCGCCGGGTTCCGGGGTGCGCAGGTCGATGGTGTTCTTGGCGCCGTGGGCGTGTAGCACCGCCACACCGGCGGCCGCCAGGTCGGCGGCGGCCGCGGCGACCGCCCGGTTGATCGAGGCGGCTCCCTGCGAGCCGCCGAACACCAACAACACCCGCGCGTCCTCGGCGAAGCCGAAATGCGCGCGCGCCGTCGACCGCAGCGCCGCACGGTCCAGCGAGGTGATGGCCGCCCGGACCGGCACACCGACCACCTCGGCGTGCGGGAGGCCCGGATCCGCGACCGCCGACAGCACTCGCTTGGCGCTGCGGGCGCCGATCCGGTTGGCCAACCCGGCGCTGGCGTTGGCCTCGTGGATCACCACCGGCACTCGCCGCCGCCGCCGGGCCGCGCCGCGGGCGGCGAGGTAGGCAGGTAGCGACACGTACCCGCCGAAGCCGATCACCACATCGGCGTCGACCTTGTCCAGCACGGCACGGGTCTGCCGGACGGCGCGGAACACCCGTAGCGGCAGGCGGGCCAGGTCACCGGTGGGCTTGCGCGGCAACGGCACCGGGGTGATCAGCTCAAGCGAGTAGCCGCGCTCGGGCACCAGCTTGGTCTCCAGACCGCGCGCGGTGCCCAGCGCGGTGATACGGACCTGCGGATCCAGGGCAACCAAGGCGTCGGCGACGGCCATCGCGGGTTCGACGTGACCGGCGGTGCCGCCGCCCGCGAGCACCACCGACAACGAGGAGTCCCCGGTTGGCTCTCTGACCGAGTCGTTCACCCGTAGCGCTGACCTTCCAGTGCTCGACGGCCGGCGTGTGCATCACGCTGGCCGGTGTACCGCTGTGCGCCTCCATGATGCCCTGCGCGGACACTCCGCCGATCCGCCGCGGGTGGTCTTTTCGGCCGCGCGGCACGAGCGGCGGACGCCTTGCGCTGCGGCTTGGCCGGCTGCGGCCGGCTGCGCAGCCTGTCGCGCAAGGCCTCGACCCGGGTCGGCGAATAGGGTTCGGGCAGCGGCAACCGCAGCAACCGGTTCATCCGGTCGTCGCGCCCGGCTCGTAGCGCGGCGACGGCCTCGGGTTCGTGGCGAGCCGCATTTGCCATCATGCCAATCATCAAAAGCGTTGTGGCCGAAGATGTTCCACCCGCAGAGATCAGTGGCAGCTGGATACCGGTGACCGGCAGCAGGCCGATCACGTAGCCGACATTGATGAACGACTGGCCGATCACCCACATCGTGGTGGTCGCGGTGAGCAGCCGCAGGAACGGATCGGCGGACCGCCGCGCAATGCGCATGCCGGTGTAGGCGAACAGCCCGAACAGCGCCAGCAGGCCGAGGGCACCGACCAGGCCGAGTTCCTCGCCGATGATCGCGAAGATGAAGTCGTTGTGGGCGTTGGGCAAATAGTTCCACTTGGCCGTGCCCTGCCCCAGACCGTCGCCGAAGATACCGCCGTTGGCCAGCGCGAACTTCGCCTGCCTGGCCTGATATCCGGAGTCCTGCGGGTCCTGGCCGGGGTTCAGCCAGGACCGCACGCGGTCGGACCGGTAACCCGCGGACACCGCCAGGATGGCCGCCGCGACGATCGCGGCGAACAGCGAACTCAGGAACACCCGCAGCGGCAGCCCGGCATACCAGAACAGGCCCAGCAGGATGATGCTCAGCGACACCGTCTGCCCCAGGTCGGGCTGCGCGACGATGAGCGCCAGCGCAATTACCGCCGCCGGCACCAGCGGGACCAGCATTTCCCGCAGCGAGGCCCGCTCCATGCGCCGCGCGGCCAGCAGGTGGGCACCCCAGATCGCCAAGGCGATCTTGGTCAGCTCGGAGGGCTGCATCGAGAAGCCCGCGACCACGAACCACCCACGGGAGCCGTTGGCCTCTTTGCCGATTCCCGGAATCAGCACCAACACCAGCATCACGATGGTGAGCGCGAAACCGGAGAACGCCATACGCCGCATGAACCGCACCGGCAATCGCAACGCCAGGTAGCACGCGACCAGCCCGATGATGGTCCACAGCACCTGGCGGCCGAAGATGACCCACGCCGACCCGTCGTCGTCATAGGACCGCACCCCGGACGCGGAAAGCACCATGATCAGACCCAGCGTGGTCAGCAGCGCCGCCACGGCGATGATCAGGTGAAACGACGTCATGGGCCGGCCCAGCCAGGCGCCGAACCGGGTGCGCGGCCCGGGCGCGGCGGCGGCGGCCGGTTTGGCGGTGACCGCGGGGCTCTCGTCGGGCTCCGCGGCGGTCGCCTCCCCCGACGTGTCGGGCGCGCTCTCCGTGCTCCCCGCCGGCTGCCCGTCCTTGGCTCCCCGGCGCAGCAACCGGGTCAACCTGTTGTCCACGTACAGCTACCGGGACTTAGAAGACACAGCACGCACGGCGGCCGCGAACGCATCGCCGCGGTCGGCGTAGCCGGTGAACTGGTCAAATGAGGCCCCGGCCGGCGCGAGCAGCACCGTGTCGCCGGGCCGGGCCAGCTCTCGGGCGGCGGCGACGGCGGCGTTCATCACGCGAATGCCGAGAGCCTCGTCCGACGAAGAAATCACCTTTGTCACATAAGTAACAGGAGACTCAGCAGTCACATGCATACCAGCATCCTCGCCTGTCACAACCTGTACGACGGGGACATCCGGCGCGTGTCGCGATAACGCCTCGGCAACCTCGGCCCGGTCACGCCCGATCAGCACGGCCCCGACCAGCCGCGGAGCGATCCTGGCCACCGTCTCCTGCACCGCTGCGCCCTTCAGCAGACCCCCGGCGATCCACACCACCCGCGGGTATGCCAGCACGGATGCCTCGGCCGCGTGCGGATTGGTGGCCTTGGAATCATCGACGTAGCCGATCTGGTCGACGACGGCGACGACCTCGGCGCGATGCCGGCCCACCCGAAACGTGGCCAGCGCATCCGCCACCGCCTCCGGGGGCACCCCGACGCTGCGCGCCATGGCGGCGGCCGCCAGCGCGTCGAGCACGCCTACCGGCCCGGGTACCGGGATCGACGACACCGCAGCCAGCGTCACGTCGTCGGAGAAAGCCCGATCGACGAGCATGCCGTCGCGCACCCCGAGTTCCCCGACGGCGGGTTCGCCCTGCCGGAAGCCGATGCGTACCGGGGCGTGGGTAGCCGACAGCAGCGCCGCGGCGCGCGGGTCGTCGAGCCCGACCACCGCCACCCGGCCGTTAAGTACCCGCGCCTTGTCGGCGGTGTAGTCGGCGAGGCTGCCATGCCAGTCCAGATGGTCTTCGGCGATGTTGAGCACCACGCCGGCGTCGGGTCGCACCGACGGCGCCCAGTGCAGCTGGAAGCTCGACAGCTCGACGGCCAGCAGATCGGCTGGCTCGCGCAGCACATCCAGCACCGGGCTGCCGATGTTGCCGCACAGCATGCTGCGCAGGTCGGCGGCCACGAGCATGGCCTGCAGCATCGACGTGGTGGTCGTCTTGCCGTTGGTGCCGGTGACCGCGAGCCAGCGGCGCGGCGGCCCGTAGTGACCGGCCGCGTCGAGCCGCCAGGCCAGCTCGACGTCGCCCCAGACCGGTACGCCGGCTGACTCGGCCGCGGCCGGCACGGGCGCGGTCGGGGGGAAGCCGGGACTGGTCACGACCAGGGCGTAGTCGCTGATGTGCTGTGCAGCGGTCGACGAATCGACCGTCGCCGTTCCGGCGTCGGCGAACTGTTGCCGAGTCGCCGGGTCGTCGTCGTACAGCGTTGCCGTCACACCCAGCGGTACCAGCGCCGCCAGCACCGAGCGACCGGTCACACCGCCGCCCGCGACCAGCACCGGCGTGCCGGGCTTCAGGTCGGATATCGAACCGCGCGCGGCGCCGCGGCTCATCGGCGCCGCTCCTCAGCATCGCTGCGCTCTGCATCGTCGCCGGCGCGGCTCATGTCAGCGGCCGCCGGTGGCGGCCAGCCACTCGCTGTAGAACAGCGCCACCCCCAGGCCGCAGCTGATCGCGGTGAGCAGCCAGAACCGGATGATCACCGTGGTTTCGGCCCAGCCGACGAGCTCGAAGTGGTGGTGGAAGGGCGCCATCCGAAACACTCGGCGACCGGTGGTGCGGAAGGCCAGGATCTGCACGACCACCGAGGCGATCTCGGCGACGAACAGCGAGCCGAGCACCACCGCGAGGATCTCGGTGCGGCTGGTGACCGAGATCCCGGCGATGATGCCGCCCAGAGCCAGCGATCCGGTGTCTCCCATGAAAATCTTGGCCGGCGCGGCGTTCCACCAGAGAAACCCGATGCAGGCGCCCGCCGTCGCGGCCGCGATGATCGCGAGATCCAGCGGATCGCGCACGTTGTAGCACCCTGGACCCGGCGTGACGGCGCAGGCGTTGCGGTACTGCCAGAAGGTGATCAGCACGTAGGCCGCGGTGACCATCGCCATGCTGCCGGCGGCCAGCCCGTCCAGGCCGTCGGTGAAGTTGACCGCGTTGGACCAGGCGCTGACGACAACCACGCAGAACAGCACGAAAAGCGCGGGAGCCAGTGTTACGGTGGCGATTTCGCGGACATAGGACAGGTCGGAGGTGCCCGGCGTCAGGCCGGCGTCGTTGCGGAATTGCAAGACCAGCACGCCGACGAGCACCGCGGCGGTGATCTGCCCGACGGTCTTAGCCGTCTTGTTCAGCCCGAGGTTGCGCGAGCGCCGGATCTTGATCAGGTCGTCGACGAAACCGACCGCGCCCAGCGTGGTGGCCAAAAACAGCACCAGCAGCCCCGACGCCGACGGCCCCTCGCCGTTGAAGGCCAGCCCGGCCAGGTGCGTGCCCAAGTAGCCCGCCCAGATGCCGGCCAGAATCGCCACCCCACCCATCGACGGCGTCCCGCGCTTCGTCTTGTGGCTTGGCGGCCCGTCCTCGCGGATCTCGTGACCGAAGCCCTGCCTGCTGAACAGCCGGATCAGCATCGGGGTCAACAGGATCGACACCGTCACCGCGATGGCGACGGCGATGAGGATGTCGATCATCGGGTATCGCCCTGGGCGATCAGCGAGTCGGCCAGTGCCCCAAGTCCCGCGGCGTTGGAAGCCTTGACCAGCACCACATCCCCGGACCGCAGTTCGGCCCGCAGCAGGGCCAGGGCGGCGTCAGCGTCAGCGACGATCGCGGCCTCTCTTTCACCTTCTGAACCCCGTGCCCCCTCCATGACCGCGCCGTGGTGCATGGCGCTCATAGACCTTCCCATTCCCACGACAACGAGTCGAGACACATCTAATCGCACCGCGAGCCGACCGATGCGGTCATGTTCGGATATCGCGTCGTCACCGAGCTCGGCCATCTCGCCCAACACCGCCCAGCTGCGGCGCGGGCCAGGCTCGCCTCCGCTGCGGGCGATCCAGGCAAGCGCCTGCAACCCGGCCTGCGTGGAATCGGGGTTGGCGTTATAGGCGTCGTCGATGACGGTGACGCCGTCGGCGCGGGTGCTGACCCGCATCCGGTGCTGCGACACGGGGCCGGCGCCGGCCAACGCGCTCGCGACCTGCTCGGTGGTGGCGCCGCATTCCAGGGCTACCGCGGCCGCGCACAGCGCATTGCCGACCTGATGGTCGCCGTGCACGGCGAGCCGGACGTCGACGTCGCTGTTGGCCGAGTGCAAGGTGAACTGCGGCCTGGCCAGCTCGTCGAGTGCGATCGGACCGGCCCATACGTCGGCGGGTCCCGCATCGGTCTGGCTATGCCGGCTCACCCGCACCACCCGAGCCGCGGTCACCTCTGCCATCGCCGATACCGCCGGGTCGTCGACGTTGAGGACGACCACTCCGGATCGCGGAACAGCTTGTGGGAGTTCAGATTTGGTCTGCGCGATGGCCTCGCGTGAGCCGAACTCACCCAAATGCGCGGTCCCGACGTTAAGCACCACCCCGATGGCCGGCGGCGCGATCGCCGCCAGCTCGGCGATGTTGCCCGGATGGCGCGCCGAGAGCTCCAAGATCAAATAGTCGGTACTGGCGGTCGCGCGCAGTACGGTCCACGGGTGGCCCAGCTCGTTGTTGAACGAACCCGGCGGCGCCACCACCTCGCCGAGCGGTTCGAGCACCGCGGCCAGCAGGTCTTTCGTCGACGTCTTGCCCGACGAGCCGGTGATCCCGACGATCGTCAACCCGCCCGCTACCAGCTCCGCGGCCACCGCCGCCGCGAGTTTGGCCAGCGCGGCTAGCACCGCCGCGCCCGACCCGTCGGCGTCGTACTCGAGAACACCGGCCAGTCCGCCGCCGCGCTGCGCTGCGGGCGGAACCACGATCGCCGCCACACCCACCGGCCGGGCAGCCAGCACCGCGACCGCGCCGGCGGCCACCGCCGAAGCCGCGTGGTCGTGCCCGTCGGCGCGGGCGCCGGGCAGCGCCAAGAACAGCCCGCCGGGGGTGACTTTGCGGGAGTCGAACTCGACGGTCCCGGTGACGTGCAGGTCCGCGGCGGCCTGCGGCGTGATGTCGGCCAGTTCGCCGCCGACGATCTCGGCGATCTGCGCAACGGTGAGGCTAATCATTGCCGCCGCTCCTCGAGAGCGGCGGCGAGCTCGACCCGGTCGTCGAACGGGTGGGTCTGCCCGCCGCGGGTCTGGCCGGTTTCATGGCCTTTACCGGTGATCAGCACCACGTCGCCGGGAGCCGCCCACGCGACGGCGCGGTCGATCGCCGTGCGCCGGTCGCCGATCTCGACCACCTGTGCGCCTGCGCCGGCTTCGGCTGCGCCGGCGAGGATTTCGCGGCGGATTGCCGCTGGATCCTCACTGCGGGGGTTGTCGTCGGTCACAATCACCAGGTCGGCCAGCTCGGCGGCGATCCGGCCCATCGGCGCACGCTTCCCCGAGTCGCGGTCACCACCGGCCCCGAACACCACGGCCAACCGGCCGTCCGGGCGGCGCAGAGACTGCAGCACCGCGCCCAAGGCGCCCGGCTTATGCGCGTAGTCGACCAACGCGAGAAAGTCCTGGCCGCGGTCGATCTGCTCGAGCCGGCCGGGAACCCGGGTATGCCGCAACCCGCTTGACGCCTGCTCCGGTGAGACCCCGAGCGCGTCGATGACAGCCAGTGCCACAAGACAATTGGCGATGTTGTAGTCGCCCGGCAGCGGGACGCCGACCCGGTGGTGCACGCCGGCCGGGTCGACCGCCGTGAACTCCTGCTCGCCGGCGTCGGCCGTCACGTCTTCGGCGCGCCAGTCCGCGGGCCGGCCCTGCGCGCTGACGGTGATCGCGGCGTCGGCGCGGTCGGCCATCAGAAGACCGGCGTCGTCGTCGACGCACACCACCGTGCGGGCGGCACGCAGCGGCGACGAAGGGTCGAACAACCGTGCCTTGGCCTCGAAGTAGTCCTCCATGGTCGGGTGGAAGTCGAGGTGATCGCGAGACAGGTTGGTGAAACCGCCAACGGCGAAGTGCACGCCGTCGACTCGGCCGAGGGTCAGCGCGTGACTGGACACCTCCATCACCACGGTGTCGACCCCGCGCTCGGCCATTGCCGCCAGCTGGGCCTGCAACGCGGGCGCTTCGGGGGTGGTCAGCACACTGGGCACGTCGACGCCGTCGATCCGCAGCCCGATCGTGCCGATCAGCCCGACCGTCCGCCCGGCCGCCCGCAGACCGGCCTCGATCAGATACGTGGTGGTCGTCTTGCCCGACGTTCCGGTGACGCCGACGACCGCGATGCGCTCGGAGGGACGGCCGAAGACGGTGGCCGCGAGTTCGCCCAGCACGCTGCGGGGTTGGGGATGAACCAGCACCGGCACCGCGGAGGATCCCTGATCGGCGATTTGGGCGACGCCGGCAGCGTCGGTAAGCACCGCGACGGCCCCGCGTTCGATCGCGTCGCCCAGATAACGGGCGCCGTGGGTCGTCGCGCCGGAAAGTGCGGCGAACAGGTCACCCGATTGCACGTCCTGCGCCCGCAAGGTGACACCGGTTATTCGCAGATCGGCGACCGCGCTCCCCTCGGCCGGTACCGCGCCGACTTGAGCGGCGAGCGTCGATAGCGGCACACCCAAGCCGACGCTGGGCCGCAGCGCAGTGGGCACCGATATCACCTTCCTCTACCGCCGATTCTCCAGGCCGTTTCACCGTCTTGATCGGCCATGACCCTACCCATCCGGAGAAATCCGACGTGAGGGTTCTCAGCTTTGCGGGGCTAGCCCGTCGCCGCCGACCGCACGCAGCCGCTCAACGCTGTCGCGCTCCATCGCCACAAAGTCGATCCCGTCGTTGTTCAGGTCCAACGCATGACCGCCGACCCGGGTTAGCAGCGTGCGCGACGTCTCCGGCCAGTTCGCTGTCCTGGCGTGCAGCGCCGCCGCCGAGGCGCCGACCCAACCCAACTGGGCGGCCGCTATCCGATTGTCCGACGACAGGTGAGCGCCGGCCAAATCCTCACCCTGTTCAGACACCTGCGCCACCGAACGCGCCAACGCCTCGAGGTCGACCCGAAACATTCCCTGAGCAGCCACCGCCATCACCCCGCCAAAAGCTGACCAGTCACCGATAGCAGCAGCGGCCGACCGGCCGCAAGTCACCTCCGGCCTACATTGCCTGCAATGTCAGCGGCGGCCCGGGATCGGGTGACAGCGGGACGTTTTCGCGTTGCAGCAGCCAGCCGGCGATGTTGTGGAACAACGGGGCTGCCGACGATCCGGGTGAGCCGTCGGCGGCGTGCTGCGGGTTGTCCATCATGATGCCGATGACATAGCGCGGATCGTCGGAGGTGGCCATACCGGCGAATGTGATCCAGTAAACGTTGTCGAAGTAGCAGCCGCACGCCGGGTTAATCTGCTGCGCCGTACCGGTTTTGCCGGAGATCTGGTAGCCCTCGACCGCGGCTGCCGGCCCGGTGCCCTGCTGGATGCCCCTCGGATCATGCTGCACGACCGCGCGCAGCATGTTGCGCACCGTCCGCGCGGTTTCGGGTGATACCACCCGAATCCCTTCTGGGCGCGGCTCTTCGGTGCGATTGCCATCTGCTGCGATAGTGGCCTTGATGATCCGCGGCGGCATCCGCAGCCCGTCGTTCGCGATCGTCTGATACATGCCAGTCATCTGCAGCAAGGTCATCGAAAGGCCTTGGCCAATAGGCAGGTTGGAAAATGTGCTGCCCGACCACTGGTCGAGCGGTGGCACCAGGCCGGCGCTCTCACCGGGCAGGCCGACATTGGTGCGCTGACCCAGCCCGAACTTGCGGAGCATGTCGTAGTAGCGGTCCGGGCCAACCCGCTGGGCCAGCATCAGCGTGCCCACGTTGGACGACTTCCCGAACACCCCGGTGGTGGTGTAGGGCGCCACGCCGTGATTCCAGGCATCGTGCACCGTGACCCCGCCCATGTTGATCGAGCCCGGCACTTGCAGCACCTCGTCGGGATTGGACAGGCCGTACTCGATCACCGAGGAGGCGGTGACGACCTTGTTCACCGACCCCGGCTCGAACGGGGAGGTGACCGCCGGGTTGCCCATCTGCTTGTTGCCCTGACGCCCGATGTCCTGGGACGGGTCGAAGGTGTTGTCGTTTGTCATGGCAAGCACTTCGCCTGTCTTGGCATCCAGCACCACCGCCGAGACATTGCGTGCCCCGGATAGGTTTTTGGCCTGCTGGACCTGCTGCTGGACATAGAACTGAATGTCGTCGTCGAGGGTGAGTTGGAGGGTCGAGCCGTTGGCCGCCTTGTGCTGATTGCGGTAGCTACCGGGGATCACCACGCCGTCGGAGCCGCGGTCGTAGGTGATGGAGCCGTCGGTGCCGGCGAGCTCGGCATCCATCGAATCCTCCAACCCGAGCAGACCGTGGCCGTCCCAGTCGATTCCGCCGACGATGTTGGCCGCCAGCGACCCGCCGGGATACTGGCGCAGGTCTTGGCGTTCGGTGCCGACCTCCGGGTATTTCGTGGTGATGGCGGTGGCGATCGCAGGTTCGACAGCGCGAGCCAGATAGACGAAGGTCTCGTCACTGCGCAGCTTCTTGAGCAACGTGGCCTTGTCCGGCTTGTTGTTCAGCCGCAGCGCCACCTCCTTGGCGATATCCGTCAATCGCTGTTGCGGGTCTGGGGCGTTCGCGTTCTTCTGTTTGGCCTCTGCCAGCTGCTTGTGGATCCTGCGCGGCTGGAAGGTCAGAGCGCGGGCCTCCATGGTGAACGCGAGTTGATCGTTGTTGCGGTCGATGATGCTGCCACGCAATGCTTTTTGGACATCGGTGACCTTGAGCTGTCCGGCAGCCTCAGCGCGCAGCCCGGATGCGCGCGGCACCTGCAGAAGGAACAGCTGAACGGCGGCCACCAACAGCGCCAGGAAGATCACCGCGTTGCCTGCCCTGTGCCGAAAGACGAAGGACGCGCCGCGGGTTCCGAACTCCACCGCCTGGCGGGTACGACGGTCGCGCGCGGAGTGGACGGCCGGGCTCGCGGATTTCTTGGCCTTCTTGCCTGACTTAGCGCTGTCGAGATCCGTCGCGCGCGTGGTCTTCCGGGTATGCCCTCGACGTTGCACCGGCCGCGATGCTGGGCTGCCCGACCGGTCTCCTCCGCGGCTCACCGTGGCGCGCCGGGCGTCGTGACGGTCAAGGGGCCGAACTGCTCGCCGATGAGCGGCGCTGCGGGTGGCGTGGCGAGGTGGGGTACGCCCGCGGGAGGCGCGGCGTCCGGGGGCGGCGCAGCCGCGGGGGGTACAACCGGAGCCGCCGGGGCCGCGGGTGCGCCCAGCGGCGCGGGCCCAGGGGCCAAGGGCACGTTGGGCACGGGCACGACGGCAGCCGGAGGCAGCGCGGGCGGCAATCCCGGCGCGGGCGGCGCGCCCGGCACGGCCTGCGGCACGGGTCCCGGTCCGGCGGCCGGCAGTTGAGGCATGCCGGGAGGTGACGGGAAGTGCTCGGGGCCCAGCGTGATGGCGCCGTCGGGGGTGCGGACCATCATGTCGGGCCCGGGCGCCAGCGGCACGGCCGGAGCGCCGTTGCCCGGCAACACCCGCATCGGCACCTCGACCGAATTCCCCCGCGCGCCCGGAGGCGGCGCCGGCTTTTCGTCGGGCAGCTTGGTGTTGAGCGGCGGCGGCGGAACGCCTTGAGCGGGCTTCGGGCTGCCCACTACGACCCAGTTGCCGGTCGGATCCTGAATCAAGTGCGCGGTGTCCCTGGTCGGGATCATCCCCAGGCCGCGGGCCGCCTCGGCTAACGCGGGCGCGGACTGCGCCTCGAGCACGTCGCGCTCGAGGGCTTCCTTCTGTTCCTGCAGCAGCCGGGTCTGCTGCCGGGCGGTGCTCAGCTGATAGGAGCGCTCGGCAGAGTCGGTGGACAGCCACAACGTGAGGCCCAAGCCGGCGCCGAGGGAACCGATCACCAGCACCACGAACGGCACCCTGGCCGCCAATGTGCGCGGCCGTAGGTCTATGGAGGCCAATCGGTTGACCAGACGGTCCCGCAATGGCTGACGAACAACCTTGGGCGCCTTGGCTTTCCGGGCCTTGGCTCGCGCCTTGGCTTGGCTGGCGTTCTTCGGCCGGGCCGGCCGCTCGACCGGCCGGGAGATCGGGGTGGTCTGCGGCCCGGATCGCGGGATTCGCGGCTCGCGGGCCGGCGCTGACGCTTTCCCGGCCCGCGGGCGGCGACGCGCGGGCGCCGGGTCGGCCGGTCGGCGGCCGGTGCTTCGGGAGGTGTTGCTCTGCCCGCGTCGACGATCGCCGCCACGAGGCGGTGGCGTTTCACGCTTGGCTTTCATCAGCCTCCCCTCCTCGTTGTCGCATGCCCGGGTTGCATGCGTTGCACAGCACGCAGTCGCACCGCGGCACTCCGCGGGTTCTGCTGGACCTCGGCGTCGCCGGCGCGTTCGGCGCCGCGCGTCAACGAGGTGAATTGTGGTCCGTGTCCGGGGAGTTCGACCGGCAGATCCTGCGGCGTGCTGGAGGCGGTGGCCTCGGCGAACACCCGTTTGACGATGCGATCCTCCAGCGACTGATACGCCAGCACCACGATGCGTCCGTCGACGGCCAAAGCGTCCAGCGCGACGGGCAGGGCGTCGCGCAACACGTCCAGCTCGTCGTTGACCGCGATGCGCAGCGCCTGGAACGTCCGCTTGGCCGGGTGTCCGCCAGTACGCCGGGCCGGTGCCGGAACTGCTTGGTAAACAAGCTCTACCAGCTCACCGGTCGAAGTGAACGGCGTGCGCGCGCGGCGGCGGATGATGTGTGCGGCGATGCGGCGGGCGAAGCGTTCCTCGCCGTACCGGCGCAGGATGTCGGTCAGCGCGGCCTCGTCGTAGCTGTTGACGATTTCGGCGGCGGTCAGCGCTGACGTGGGGTCCATCCGCATGTCCAACGGCGCGTCCTTGGCGTAGGAGAAGCCACGGTCGCTGCGATCGAGCTGCATCGACGAGACGCCCAGATCGAACAACATCCCGTCCACGGATTCCGTTGCAGCATAAGCCGATTCGGCTAAGGCGGCGTCGATCCCGTCGTAGCGGCTTTTGACCAACGTCAGCCGGTCGGCGAAACGCGCCAGCCGGTCGCGGGCAATGTCGAGTGCAGTCGGGTCCCGATCGATGCCGATCAGACGCAGCCCGGGCAGCTCGGCCAGAAACCGTTCGGCGTGCCCGCCGGCACCGAGGGTCGCGTCGACGAGCACCGCCCCTGTTCCGTCTGGACGGTGACGCGTCAGCGCGGGGCGCAGCAGTGCGACGCAGCGGTCGAGCAGCACGGGCACATGACCGAAACCACCAGTGGCGTCAGGCACGACAACACCTTCCCGACGTACGACGCAACGGGCCCCTGCACCCAGGTCCCTGTCCGATAGCACGAACCTGGCGTTGGGGAAGTACGTCAGGGTCGGTTCGGGCAGAGGCCACGGTGCACGGGCACGCGCCTCAGATAATGTCGCCGAGTGCTTCATCGCTGGCTGCGGAGAAGTTCTCTTCGTGGGTCTGTTGGTATTCCTGCCAAGCCTGCGCATCCCAAATCTCGAGGTAGTCGACCGATCCGATGACCACGCAGTCCTTCGAAAGGTTCGCGTAGCGGCGGTGGTCGGCCGACAACGTGATTCGGCCTTGCGCGTCGGGATGCTGTTCGTCAGTGGCGGCGGCCAGGTTGCGCAGGAACGCTCTCGCCTCCGGGTTGCTTCTGGATGCCTTGCTGGCCCGGCGGGCAAGTTGCTCGAATTCCGCACGGGGATAGACAGCCAGGCTGTGGTCTTGGCTCTTGGTGACCATCAGCCCTCCTGCCAGCGCGTCGCGGAACTTGGCGGGCAGTGTTAGCCGCCCTTTGTCGTCGAGCTTGGGTGTGTAGGTGCCGAGAAACATCTGGCCACCTCCACGCCCTTCGACTTCCGCCACCATACCCCACAATCCCCCACTGCGTCCCATTTAACGGCAAGAAGATCACCAAATGGTGTCGTTTCAGCGGGTTTTCGGCCACTCAACGGCTCGGCCATGCCGGCGTGGCGCCCTAAAATCACCAGCTCAAAGCCGCTTGAGCTGCGGTATCGGCAAAGTGGGGCGCAGTGGGTCAACGGGAGGCGCGGCGCCGCGTCACCGTAACGTGCTGCGGCTCGACCCGCGCAAACAAAAAGGGCAGCCACTGCTGCCCTTCCGTCCTTGGTGACGCTATTCCTCGAAGCGGCGGCGGAACCGATCTTCCATCCGGCTGGTGAAGGAACCGCCGGAACCCTTGCCCCGGCGCTGACGCGCGCCCGCTGAGGGCCCGGGGCGCTCCCCACGGCGGGACAGCCGCGGGCCGGTGATGGCAAACACCACGCCACCGAACATCACGATGAAGCCGACGACCGAAAGAATCGGAAACGTTCCGATCATGGTGGCCTTAAATGCCACGCCCGAGACCAACATTCCGAGACCCAGCACGAACAGCGCCGCGCCCTGCAGCCGTCGCCGTGCGGTCGGCGCGCGCAACCCTCCGCCACGAACACTGGAGGCGAATTTAGGATCTTCGGCATAGAGAGCGCTCTCGATCTGGTCGAGCATCCGCTGCTCATGATCGGAGAGTGGCATTCGTCCCTCCTTGCCGAAATCCTGTACGTAATACCGCTAGCACGTGGATGCCCGTTGTGTGGGCAACTAATCAGTAATGATACGAGGTCAATCAACGTCATACCACTGCTTCGGTTCCAGATTGTAACCGCCGTCGCATGGCGATCCGCGCGCCGCCGCCGCGTCGGATAATGGGACGGGAGCACGGCACTGGACGATCGACGAGGAGATCCGCAGAGTTGGCGACATTCCTCATCAACCTGCCGCCGCAAGACATGCAACGGCGCCTGGGAGACGCCCTGGGCGTTTACGTCGACGCAATGCGTTATCCCCGGGGCACCGAGAATCAACGCGCCGCCATGTGGCTCGAGCACACCCGGCGGCGCGGCTGGCAAGCCGTGGCCGCTGTGGAGGTCGACAACCCGGCCGGAGCCACGCCGTCGTCCGCCGAGCTGAGCGATGCACCCCTGCTCGGCGTGGCGTACGGCTATTGCGGCGCACCCGATCAGTGGTGGCAGCAGCAAGTCGTGCTCGGCCTGCAACGCGTGGGGTTACCCGGCCCGGAGATCGCGAGGCTTATGGCCAGCTACTTCGAGCTGACCGAATTGCACATTCACCCCCGAGCGCAGGGCCGAGGCCTCGGCGAAGCGTTGGCGCGGCGGCTGCTCGCCGACCGCAGCGAAACCAACGTGTTGCTGTCGACCCCGGAAATCAACGGCGAAGCCAATCGCGCCTGGCGCTTGTACCGTCGGCTCGGATTTCTCGACATCATTCGCGGCCACCACTTCACCGGCGACCCGCGAGCGTTTGCGATCCTTGGCCGCAAGCTCCCGCTGTAGCCGCACACGGCGCCGCCGGGGTCTGGCACGATGACCTGGTGCGTACCAGCAGCATCCAGCTCTTCGCCCGAGCGTTCACCGTGCGTCGTCGCCGCCTGGCGGCGTGGGCGCTGCTGTTGCTGGTGATACCGGTGCTCGCTGGATGCGTCCGGATCCACGCGTCGATCACCATCTCCCCTGACGACCTGGTGTCCGGGGAGATCATCGCGACGGCCAAGCCGCGCAACGACAAAGATGCTGGACCGCAACTGGATCCCAATCTGCCGTTCAGCCAGAAGGTGGCGATCTCCAAGTACGACCGTGACGGCTACGTGGGGTCACAGGCGGTGTTCTCCGACTTGACCTTCGCCGAACTGCCGGAGTTGGCGAATATGAACTCCGACGCCCAGGGCGTCAACCTGTCCCTGCGCCGAGCCGGCGACCTGGTGATCCTGGAGGGACGGGCGGACTTGACGTCGCTGACCGACGCCGACGCGGACGTCGAGCTGTCCGTCGCGTTCCCCGGCGCGGTGACGTCGACCAACGGCGAGCGGGTGGACCCCGAGACGGTGCAGTGGAAGCTCAAGCCGGGAATCGTGAGCACGATGAACGCCCAGGCTCGCTACACCGATCCGAGCACCCGCTCGTTCCGCGGCGCGGCTCTCTGGCTGGGCCTCTCGTCGGTCGTTGTCGCCGCCGTGGTGGCGCTGCTGGCCTGGTACAGCCGGGACCGCTCACCCCGCGTCGCCGAGCCCAGCGGCCCGCCGTCCGACTGAGCCGAGGATCGAAAGCGGCTCTCAGCTCGACGGCGACCAGTAGCCGAGCAGTTCCGCGAACGTCTGGAACGCCGGCGCCGAATTACCATAGGTGGCCTCGAGGTGGATGCTCAGCGGATAACCCAGGTCGACGACGCCGTCGATGACCCGCTTGTAGAGATCGACCATCAGTTTGCGCTTTTGAGCAGGTTCGCCTCCGGCCAACGTTTTGACGAACGCCTGCTCGTCGGCCACCGCGGCATTGCCCGGATCCTGGATGAGCCAGTTGACGAAACCGACCCGGTCCTCCAACTTCGGTACGAAGCCGAACGACAACAGAATCTCCGGCCGATGGTCCGTCCGCTCGGCGAACTCTGTCAGGAAGCCCACGATCGCGTCGGAGTACAACAGCTGGGTCTGAGCGAATGTCGCGCCCTGATCGCACTTGAAATTGAACCGGCCCTGTTCACCCTCGCGGGTGGGAATCAGGATCACGCCCCGGTTGTCCACCAGCTCGCGATAGATCGACAGCGCGTCGGTCGGCGCGACACCTGAGCCCTCGCCGTCGGCCATCGTGCGGGGCACGCCGACGAACACGATCCCGTCGATTCCGGCACCGACCAGTTCACCGAGCCGCTGGCCCAACGCCTGCTCGTCCATGAAAGCGGTGACCTGGCTGCACAATCCGCGTATCCCGGGCAACTCCGGTTTGATGATCGACCAGAAATCCAGCACGTCCAGCTTCGGCTTCATCTCGACGGGCCGGTCATCCTCCTCCTGGATGAGACCCGGCATCATCAGGTGCCCGATCCGCCCGTCGAGTCCGAAATCCGCCGACAGCTGCACCACTTTGCGGGCGTCTTCGACGGCCTGCTCCGTGCCTCGTTCCACGTTCGTCGGTACCAACTCGAGCGCGACGGTGCTCAAGGTCAACGGGCTACTCCTCAGGAGAAATCAACGCTGGCCGGCGGGCGGGCGCAGAACACCCGACAGCATAGGTGCGAAATAGTGAGGCTGTCGAAGCAACTGCCCAGAGTTCGGGGCCGCCGAGGGCCCGAGGAGGCCCGAGTCAGGCAAAACCCGCTGGACAGCCCGGGGCCGAATAGAATTGGCGAGCCACGATTCAAGCCGACCAGGAAGGGGTGTCGCGCTGAGCGTAGAAGCAGCGGCAACCGTCGAGTTGGCTGATGCCGTCACCGACCAGTTGCGCAGATACCTGCAGGACCGCCGCGCTGAGGCCGCCTACATCGGCCGCGACTATGACCGCCTGACGGCCGGCTTGCAAGAGTTCGTGCTCAGCGGCGGAAAGCGCCTGCGCCCGGCCTTCGCCTACTGGGGCTGGCGCGCGGTGTCGAGCAAAGACGCTGACGCCGAAGTGCTGCTGTTGTTCTCCGCGCTGGAACTGCTGCATGCATCGGCGCTGGTGCACGACGACGTGATCGACGATTCGGCGACCCGCCGGGGTCGGCCGACCACGCACATGCAGTTCGCTGCGCTGCACCGCGACCGGCGGTGGCGAGGGCCGGCCGACCAATTCGGCATGTCGGCGGCTATTCTGCTCGGCGATCTGGCGCTGGCGTGGGCCGACGATATTGTCTCGGGCATCGATCTGCCGCCCGATGCGCGCAGCCGGGTGCGCCGAGTCTGGGTCGACATTCGCACCGAGCTGCTCGGCGGCCAATACCTCGACATCGTGGCCGAAGCCAGCGGCGCGGAGTCGATCGCCTCGGCGATGAACGTGAACACCTACAAGACCGCCTCCTACACGGTGTCGCGTCCGTTGCAATTAGGGGTGGCCGCCGCCGCCGATAGACCCGACGTGCACGCCCTTTTCCACGAGCTCGGCACCGACCTGGGCATCGCATTCCAGCTGCGTGACGACGTGTTGGGGGTGTTCGGGGATCCGGCGGTCACCGGCAAGCCCTCCGGCGACGACCTTCGGTCCGGCAAACGCACGGTGCTGTTGGCAACGGCGGTGGAATTGGCCGACAAGTCAGATGCGGCCGCCGCCAAGCTGTTACGCGCCTCGATCGGGACCGACTTGAGCGACACCCAGGTCGGCGAACTGTGCGGGGTCATCGCGCGGGTCGGCGCGCTGGCCGCGGTCGAGGAGCAGATCGACACGCTGACCCGGCGGGCGCTGGCCACACTGGCCGACGCACCTATCCACGCGGCCGCCAAGAGTGGGCTGTCCGAGATGGCCAGACTGGCCGCGAACCGGTCCGCATGACGCGCATGTCCACGCCTGCGTCCACGCCGACTGCCGACCCGGCTACCGGCCGCACACAACACTTTTCACGACTGCGGGAATTCACCGCCGCCGCCGAGGGCCGACCGGCACTACTGGGCTGCCTGGGCGCGGCGCTGATCACCACAGGGGGCCTCGGCGCGGGCAGCACGAAAGAACATGACCCACTGCTGGAGGCGCTGCACCTGTCCTGGTTGCGCTACGGCCACGGGCTGGTGCTGTCCTCGGTGGTGCTGTGGGTGGGTGTGGCGTTGATGCTGATCGCCTGGCTGTGGCTGGGCCGACGCGCTCTCACCGGCGATGCGAGCGAATACGCGATGGTGGCCAGCACCGGCTTTTGGCTGGCACCACTGCTGCTGTCGGTGCCGGTCTTCAGCCGCGACACGTACTCGTATCTGGCCCAGGGTGCGCTGCTGCGCGACGGCCTGGACCCCTACGCGGTGGGGCCGATTGAGAACCCGAATCCGTTGCTGGACAACGTGAGCCCCATCTGGACCATCACCACGGCCCCGTACGGCCCGGCATTCATCATGATCGCCCGGCTTGTCACGATGCTGGTCGGCAATCATGTGATCGCCGGAACGATGTTGCTGCGGCTGTGCATGCTGCCCGGACTCGCATTGCTGATCTGGGCGACACCCCGGCTGGCCCGCCATCTTGGCGCGAATGCGCCCATCGCGCTGTGGATTTGCGTGCTCAATCCGCTGGTGATCATTCATCTGATGGGCGGGGTTCACAACGAGATGCTGATGGTGGGCCTGATGACCGCCGGCATCACCCTGACCTTCGAGCGTCGTCATGTTGCGGGCGTCACGCTGATCGCCCTCGGGGTCGCGGTCAAGGCGACGGCCGGGATCGCGCTGCCGTTCATGGTCTGGGTATGGATGCGGCATCTGCGCGACCAACGGGGATACCGTCCGCTACCGGCCTTTGCCACGGCCGGCGCGGCATCCGTGCTGGTCCTGGTCGCCGTGTTCGCGGTGTTATCCGGCTTGGCCGGGGTCGGGCTGGGCTGGTTGACCGCGCTGGCCGGTTCGGTGAAGATCATCAACTGGCTGACGGTCCCGACGGCGGTAGCCAACCTGATCCACGCTGTCGGCGGACTGTTCTTTCCGGTGAATTTCTATGCCCTGCTGCAGGTCACCCGAGTCATCGGAATCGTGATCATCGTGGTGGCGCTGCCGCTGTTGTGGTGGCGATACCGGCAGGGCGACCGCACCGTGTTGACGGGCATCGCCTGGGCCATGCTCGTCGTCGTGTTGTTCGTACCCGGCGCGCTGCCGTGGTATTACACCTGGCCGCTGGCCGTCGTGGCCCCGCTTGCTCAGTCGCGCGCGGCGGTCGCGGCGATCGCGGGATTCTCCACCTGGATCATGGTCATCTTCAAACCCGATGGCTCCCATGGCATGTACTCGTGGAGCCATGTCTTGGTGGCGACGGCATGCGCCTTGATTGCGTGGCGCACGCTGTCTCGACCGTCGGCCGTCCCAGCTGATTGAAGCCGGCTTCAATACGCCATGGCCTGCGCGCGGCGCAGCACTTCGCGAGCCTGGTGAGCATGCAGCGCGTCGACCGGGCGGGCGTTGCTGATGGCGTCGCGCGTCCCGTCCCGAGTGACGGTCAGCGACGGGTCGGGGGTGAACAGCCAGCGCAGGATTTCGGTGTCGCGGTAGCCGCCGTCGTGCAAAACCACCAGCAACCCGGGCAGGCTCTTGACCACCTCGCCGGAATCGGTGAAGAAGGCCCGCGGCACCAACACGTCACCGGCACGCCGTACCGCCACCAGATGGCCTTCCCGCAGGTGCTGGTGCACCTTGGTGACTGGGATGCCGAGCAACTCGGCGACGCCGGGCAGATCGTAGGTGGGTTCGTCGGGGTCAAGACAGTCGTCGCCGGCCGGAATCCTGCTCACCGACTTAGTGTACGACCGGGCATGCCGCAATTAGGGCGCGCTGAGCATAGGTTTCAGGCGTAGCTCAGGGTCCCACCTACGATGAGCCTCGTGGCTGACGATCCGCTTGAGGGAACGTTGCTGGATGGGCGGTATCGCGTTGCGACCAAGATCGCCACTGGCGGCACCTCGACGGTGTACCGCGGCCTCGACACCCGTTTGGACCGACCGGTCGCGCTGAAAGTGATGGATTCCCGCTACGCCGGCGAGCAGCAATTCCTCACCCGCTTCCAGCTCGAGGCCCGCACGGTCGCCCGACTCAAAGATCCCGGACTTGTCGCCGTCTACGACCAGGGCCTCGACGCCCGACACCCGTTCCTGGTGATGGAACTCGTCGAGGGCGGCACACTGCGCGAATTGCTGTCCGAGCGCGGTCCAATGCCACCGCATGCCGTCGCGGCGGTGCTGCGCCCAGTGTTGGGCGGCCTGGCCGCCGCGCATCGCGCCGGCTTGGTGCACCGCGACGTCAAACCGGAAAACGTGCTGATCTCCGACGAGGGCGACGTCAAGATCGGCGACTTCGGATTGGTCCGCGCCGTCGCGGCGGCCGGAATCACTTCCACCAGCGTCATTCTCGGCACCGCCGCCTACCTGTCCCCCGAACAGGTCCGGGACGGAAACGTCAGCCCGCGAAGCGATGTCTATGCCGTGGGGATCGTGGCCTACGAGCTGCTGACCGGGCAGACGCCGTTTACCGGCGACTCCGCGCTGACCGTCGCATACCAACGGCTGGATACCGACGTGCCGGCACCCAGCACGATGATCGACGGCGTCCCTGAGCACTTCGACGAGCTGGTAGCACGAGCCACGGCGCGCGATCCCGCCGAGCGCTACGCGGACGCGCAGGAGATGGGCGCCGAGTTGGACGCGATCGTCGACGAGTTGGCGCTCCCCGAATTTCGGGTGCCCGCTCCGCGCAACTCCGCTCAACACCGCTCCGCCGTGCCGCATCGCAGCCAGATCGACCATCACCAGACCACGGACCAGCATCGGCCTGCGTCCCAGCGCCGGCCGGTGCACCACCCCACCCGTCAGCTGACCCGAGGACCCCAGGACTGGCCGGCCGAACCCGCTGAACCCGAAGTCCAGATCGATCGCGAATATCAAGAGTTATCAGGTCAATTCGCCGGGATCGACCTGGTCGAATTCGCGCTCGAACGCCAGCACGCCCGACGCATGGTGCTGATCTGGGTAGCGGTCGTGTTGTCGGTCACCGGGATGGTGGCCGCCGCGGCGTGGACCATCGGCAGCAACCTGAGCGGATTGCTCTAGTCGCGCAACATCTCGGCGACCAGGAACGCCAGCTCCAATGACTGCTGGGTGTTCAGCCGCGGGTCGCAAGCGGTTTCGTAACGACCGCTGAGATCGGTGTCCGAAATGTCTTGCGCACCACCCAAACACTCGGTGACGTTCTCTCCGGTGATCTCGACGTGGATACCACCGGGGTAGGTACCCAGCGCGCGGTGCACCTCGAAGAAACCCTGCACCTCATCGACAATGCGATCGAAATGCCGTGTCTTGTACCCGGTGGACGACTCGTGCGTGTTGCCGTGCATCGGGTCGCACTGCCAGATCACGTGATGACCAGTGGCCTGCACCTTTTCGATGATCGGCGGCAACAGGTCACGCACCTTGTTGTTGCCCAGCCGGCTCACCAAGGTCAACCGCCCCGGCTTGTTCTGCGGGTCGAGGCGCTCGACGTATTCGACGGCTTGGTCGGGTGTCGTCGTCGGCCCGATCTTGACGCCGATCGGGTTCGCGATCACCTCGGCCAACGCGATGTGCGCGCCATCGAGTTGGCGGGTCCGGTCGCCGATCCAGAGGTAGTGCGCCGACAGGTCATACAGCTGCGGCTCGCCATCCTCCTCGTCGGACAGCCGCAGCAGGGCACGCTCGTAGTCGAGCACCAAAGCCTCATGGCTGGCGTAGATTTCGGCGGTCTGCAGGTTACGGTCGGCCACCCCGCAGGCGCTCATGAATTTCAGGCCACGGTCGATCTCGGAGGCGAGCGTCTCGTAGCGCGCTCCGGCCGGCGAGGTGCGGACGAATTCCCGGTTCCAGTCGTGCACCAGATGCAGCGACGCCAGCCCCGACGATGTCAACGCGCGCACCAGGTTCATCGCCGCACCGGCATTGGCGTAGGCGCGCACCAGCCGGGACGGGTCGTGCTCACGCGCCGCGGCGTCCGGCGCGAATCCGTTGACCATGTCGCCGCGGTAGGAGCGCAGCCCCAGCGCGTCGAGCTCAGCCGACCGGGGCTTGGCGTACTGCCCGGCGATGCGGGCCAATTTGACCACCGGCACGCTGGCGCCGTAGGTCAACACCACCGCCATCTGCAGCAGGGTGCGGATATTGCCCCTGATGTGCGGTTCGGTGTTGTCGACGAACGTCTCGGCACAGTCGCCGCCCTGCAGCAGAAACGCCTCTCCCCTGGCAACCTGGGCCAGCATGTCCTGAAGCCGGACGACCTCCGACGGCACCGTCACCGGCGGCACACTCTCCAGAACCGTTCGCATCGGCTCAACCTGCTCGGGCGTCCAACTGGGCTGCTGTGCAGCCGGCTTGGCCAGCGCGGCGTCCAGCCGGGCCCGCAGATCAGCCGGCAGCGGGGGCAGCGGCGGCAGCTGCTCGATCGGTACGTCCACGGTCCAGTTCACCGGTCCATGGTAACCGGGCAGCGCGGCCCGTTAAGCACCCCGCGATCAGCGCGAACGCGAACAAGCCGGGCTAGCCCTGGTCGCCGTTCGTCATGATCACGCGGTATCGCCGCAGCTGGTCGCGAGCATCGACCAGCGCGTCGTGCACATCCGGCGGCCGACGCGGCAACGGTGGGCGCCCTCGGTCCTCCCATAGCTGACGCAGCTCCCGGGTGAATCGCGGCATCGACGGCGGCAGGTCGGTCATCGGGCCCCACAGCTGGCACAGCACGACATGGTCGTAGGCGCCGACCCAGGCCCACAGCTCGATCGGCTCGGCGCCCTCGATGTCGAAGAACGTCTCCAAGTCCGAACGGATCCGGGCACGCGGACGCCATAGCTGCGACGCCGGCGGCGGTAGTTTCGGCAGCACGTGGCTGCGCACCCAGCTACCGGCCCGCTCGGGGTCGAACTCGGTCGAGACTGCGTAGTATTCGCGGCCGTCCTCGGCGACCACCCCGATCGAGATCAACTCGATAGTGCGGCCGTCATCGATGAATTCGGTGTCGTAGAAGTACCGCACCCGCGGAGCCTAGCCTCCCGACGATGCAGGCCGGAACGGCCTGAGGAGGAGGGGGGCCATCAGCGGAGCCCGCCGTCAGCTGACGCCTATACCGCTGGCCAGGGGGCGCCGCACCGGCTGCTGCGGCGGCGGCGCCGGATGGACTTCGCGGTCCAGCAGCGCGTCCACCATGCGGCGGTCGGGGCGGCGCGGCGTACCGGCGATCGTGTACTGCACCCATAGCTTGACCCGCACCACCGGGCGGCGCAGGGTTCGTTCGCGTTGCAGCGCACGCGCCATCTTGTCCAGCTGACTCATATAAAGCCACCGGGCCCATGGGGCTTGTGGGCGCGACAGTCGGATCGCCCCGATGAACAGCAGCGGGACGAAGAACATGCCGATCAAGCCGGTCCACACCTTGCCCTTGAGCACAACCAGCACGGCCAGCGGCAAAGTCAGCGCCATCGCGAAGACCACGCCGGCGCGCAGCACCACCGAGTGGGTGGTGTCGTGCCATAGGTTGACGAAGAACAAAAACGGGTGCAGGCCCAAGACCAGCAGTCCACCCACCGCCACTGCGGCGAAGACCGCGTCGACCGAGGTCCGCCCGTCTTCCTCCCAGTAGACGTCGGACAGGTGCAGGATCAACGCGTACTCGTCGAGCACCAGCGCGGCTCCGATGCCGAAGAGGATTGCGCTCGCGGTGTATTCGAGTTCGGTTCCGGTGATCGACAAGGCCACCAACGTCACGCCGGAAACCATCACCAGCAGCACTCCGACCACCACGTGGTGGATGTGCTTCTTCCCGATGTGAATGTTGCGTGGCTCCCACCATCGCGGCGGCACGCCACGGTCCGCGCGGTGGCGGATGTAGCGCACGAAGGTGCGGGTCACGAAAAAGGTGAGGATGAAGGCGACCAGACAGCACAGCAGCGGCAGCCGGCCGCGGCCGATAATGTCGTCTTCGAACCAACGGAGCACTCTAAGAAACCTACGCGCACTTAGCACCGACGGCCCTGCGCGACACCGGCTCAGATGCCCGCACCGATTAGGCTGTTCAGCGACATGAGTACATGGCAGTCGCCCGACGTGGGCAGTTGGCGTGGGGCAGTTGCCCCTGTTCCTGACGGAGCGCAGCCGGGTATCTGGCGAAATGCCTGGTGGGCGTTGCTCCAGCTAATGGGCCTCGCCGCGCTGGGCTACGCCGCCTGGCGGCTCGTCGGCCACACGCCGTACCGCATCGACATCGACATTTACCGGATGGGCGGCCAGGCGTGGCTGGATGGCCGTCCGCTGTACGACCACGGTGTGGAATTTCACACGCCGATCGGCCTGAACCTCCCGTTCACCTATCCGCCGCTCGCCGCTATCGTGTTTTGCCCTTTTGCCTGGTTGGGCATGCCGGCCGCCAGTGTGACGATCACGCTGATCACGTTGGCGCTGTTGATCGTCTCGACGATGATCGTGCTGACCCGACTCGACGTGTGGGGCACCGCACGGGTCGTGCCCGGACCGGCCTGGCTGCGCCGATGGTGGTTGACGTTGCTGATCGTCGCGGCCGCGGCGATCTGGCTGGAGCCGATCAAGTCGAATTTCGCCTTCGGGCAGATCAACGTCGTGCTGATGACGCTGGTGATCGCCGACTGCATGCCACGCCGCACCCCATGGCCACGTGGTCTGCTGCTGGGGCTGGGCATGGCCCTCAAACTCACCCCGGCGGTGTTCCTGCTGTACTTCCTGCTGAACCGCGACAAACGCGCCATGTTGACCTCGCTCGCGTCCTTCGTGGCGGCGACAGTGGCCGGCTTTGTCCTGGCGTGGCACGACTCCTGGCGGTACTGGACCGACACCATCCACGACACCGATCGGATCGGCGCGGCGAGCCTGAACACCAACCAGAACGTGGCCGGCACGCTGGCGCGGCTGGGCCTCAGCGACCATCAACGGTTCCTGCCGTGGGTGGCCGCGTGCCTGCTCGTGCTGGCGCTGACGGTGTGGGCGATGCGGCGGGTGCTGCGCGCCGGCGAGCCAACTCTGGCCGTCATCTGTGTCGCGCTGTTCGGCCTGGTGGTCTCGCCCGTGTCGTGGTCACACCACTGGGTGTGGATGTTGCCGACGGTGCTGGTGACCGCGGTGCTGGCCTTCCGGCGGCGCAACGCCGCGCTGGCCGTGGTCAGCGCGGCCGGGGTGGCACTGATGTACTGGACGCCGATCGATCTGCTCCCCAAACACCACGAAGTGGGCGCCGTGTGGTGGCGTCAGTTCGCCGGCGTCTCTTACCTGTGGTGGGCGCTCGCGGCCATCGTCGCGGCCGGCGCCACGGTCGCTGTCAGCACCGCCACCGCTACCGCACCCCGGGCGTCGAGGACGCCCGCGCCGGTTTCAGCCGTCGGCTGACCCGGGGCTGGGATCCGCGAGGACCCGCCTACCCCGCCGCCGTTTCCGGTATCCGCGACGACGATTGCTTCGCCGGTCCGGACCCGTTGGCATTACTGCCGTTCTTGAGGGTGGCGGCATAGATGTCGACGTATTCCTGACCGGAAAGGCCCATCAGCTCGTAGATCACCTCGTCGATGACGGCTCGTTCGATGAAGCGGTTGCCCGCCAGCCCGTCGAATCGGGAGAAGTCCATCGGCTTGCCGAACCGGACGGCGACCCGGCCGAACCGCCACATCTTTTTGCCGGGCGGATTGACGACGTTCGTGCCGATCATCGCCACCGGTATCACCGGAACTCCGGTTTCCAGCGCCAGACGGGCCAGCCCCGTCTTGCCCTTGTACAGCCGGCCGTCGGGTGAGCGGGTGCCCTCGGGGTACATGCCGAGCAGCTTGCCCTGGCTCAGCAGACGCTCAGCGGTGTTCAAAGCGGCCTGGGCCGCATCGGCATCGCTGCGGTCGATGGGAACCTGCCCGGTGGTGCCGTAAAACCAGCGCTGGAACCAGCCCTTCAGCCCGGTGCCAGTGAAGTATTCGGACTTCGCCAGGAACGTGATCCGGCGCCGCACAACCAGTGGCAGGTAGAAACTGTCGGCGACCGCTAGGTGGTTACTGGCGAGGATCGCCGGGCCGGACTGCGGAACGTATTCCAGTCCTTCGGCTTTCGGCCGGCCGAGGAGGGCGAGCAACGGGCCCATGAAGATGTACTTGAAAAGCCAGTACCACATCGACCCTCCTAGTTGCCCGCAACCTACTGTGTCCTGCGCCAAGAGTACCGATCCAGTGTGTACGGGACCACACGACGCTCGCGACCTGCTTACTCTTCGGCCATGAGCCGGCTGCCGTTAACCCGGACCGCCGCGGCTATTCCTCCACGGTGACGGTGATGGGCTGATAGCGGCTCGGGGTGCCGGCATCGGCTGCGCTGTCGGCCTCGGCGCCATTGCTGGGCGGACCCTCAGGCGGCGGTGTCGATCCGTCGACTTGCTCGACGATCGCCCGGATCACCGCCAGCAGCGCCACGCTGTGCTCAGCGATCGCGGTCAGCAACGGATGTTCCTCCCCGGTGACCACCGCGGCCAACGCGCACACCGGACACCACACCTGCTGGCACTTGCCGGTGCCGGCGCCGTCGCCAAGCGCCCGCGTCGCCGCCAAGCGGACCGCGGGGTCGATGCCGTCCAGAATGCTCTGCGCGAGTTTGCGCAACTCGGGGCCAATGTCGGGGTGAATGCCGGTCATCGCGGCCACACCTCCGGATCAGGTCGAAAACGCACCGTCAACTCGTTACCTCGTAGATGGGCGTCCAGCACCGTGCATCGCCGCAGGACGGACGCCAATCGAACTCGGCGGCGCATCCCGCCGGCGCCGACGATCAGGTCGTCGCCGACCCGGCCAAGGGTAAGCGCGCCGGAATCGATTTGCGGCAACTCTAGCCGCAATCGGTAGACCGATTGCAGGCCGGATCCCGACTCCAGGTCGACGACGGGACGCACGGGTCCTGGCGGCGCCGACCCGTCGCGGCGGCGCGCACTGTCCAGCAGCTCGGCCAGCGCTTTGGCGCCGATCGGCTCGCCGGCCAGATGCGGGGTGAGGACCAGCGCCACATCGCCGATGGCGGCATCCAGTTCGTCCAGCACGGCGCGCTGCTCACTGATTCGCTCGGAATACCAGTCGAAGGCCGGATGCGCGGGCAGGTTGCGGTACTCGTATGAATCGTCTTGCACCAGAATCTGGTTGACGATTAATTCCTCGACGCGCACACCCATCAACGCCAACGAGCCCAGCGTCCGGACCGCTTCGGCGGCCACCACCCGTTCCGCGGTCAGGACCAGATACGCACCGACTCGCGCGCCGTCGGTCAGCAGCGCGCTGAGCTTTTCGACGCTTCGGCTGATGCGTTCCAGCAGTTCCACCACCGCCGTTGACCGCGCGTCATCGGCGGCGGCGGAAAGCCTGCGATGCCGTGGCCAGCCGCGCTCGACGTAGAGCGCGAACGTGGCCGGCAGGGTCAGCATCCGCAATGCGTCGGCGGTGGACGCACAGTCGACCACGATGTGGTCCCAGTGCCCGGCCGCGGCCAGCTCGCCGACTTCATGCAGGCCGAGCACTTCTTGAATGCCGGGCAGCGCCGAAAGTTCTTCGGGCGCAATGTCGCCCAGCTCCGACTCGCTGAAGCGCCGGCCCAGTGTGTTGACCACGGTGCGCCAATGAGCCTCGAGCAGCGCCAGGGTATCCAACGCCAACGCATCCAGGAAGCCGCCGCCGGCGTCGGTCGCCCCGGTTTCGAGGTCGGTGAATACCCGGACCGCATCGCGCCGGCCGGTCGGCAAGACGACGACACCGAGCACGTCACCTAGCGAGTGCGCTTGGTCGGTGGAGACCAGCAACACCCGCTGA
Organism: Mycobacterium sp.; assembly: GCF_035314665.1. Taxonomy (GTDB): domain Bacteria; phylum Actinomycetota; class Actinomycetes; order Mycobacteriales; family Mycobacteriaceae; genus Mycobacterium. The sequence continues at coordinate 38,178 of NZ_DATFZD010000345.1, forward strand.
CCGGTGCGCGCGTCACGCACGGCGGTCGCGGCCGCCAAAGTGGACTTCCCTACCCCACCCTTGCCGACGAAGAGACTGATCCGGGCAAGTGCGGGCGCTGCCGACTCACTCAGCCTCGACTCGTTTCTTCAGATCCTTCAACGCGCTGTCGATCAACCTGCGCTCAGCCTTGCGCTTGAGCAAGCCGATCATCGGAATGGCTATATCTACGGTGAGCTCATAGGTGACATCGGTGCCA
>NZ_DATFZD010000346.1:0-19856 GCF_035314665.1 Mycobacterium sp.
GCCGCGGTGTCAGCTTCGTGCGTCAACGAAACGTGGATCGTCACGTCCTTCAGATGCTTAGCGATGTCGCCGGTCAGCCGCACCTTCGGCCGTCCCCACATGTCGGTGATCACCTCGATGTCGCGATGAATGTCTTCACGCAACACCGGCCGCTGGGAAAACCGCGACCCGGACCACGCTTTGATCACCGCCTCCTTGGCCGCCCAACGCGCCGCCAGGTGGCGTGCCGCCGACGAACTCTTGTCGGAGGCATCGCGCCGCTCACCGGGGGTGAAGGTTTCGGCGAACACGGTTCCGGGCTGGTCGACCTGCTCGGCGAATTCAGGGATGGAGACGAGGTCGATCCCCACTCCGACAATGCTCATTGGCGCCGCTCCTCCTCATCGCAGCGCTCTGCATCGTCGCCAGCGCAGCTCACGGGCTATGAACCTATCGGACAGCCACCGGAGGTGGTTAACGACGGTACAAGTCCCCGTCGCCCAGTCGCGCCTCCGCGTCGAGCAACATCGCCGCTTCCTGCCGCTTCTCGGACACCTCGTGATCGAAGCGACGATCCGCGGGCCGCTCATACATCGGGCGGCCCCCGGCGATCGCCGAGGCCAGCCGGCGCTGGCCGGCAAGCACACGCGCGTCGGCCCGTCGCTGGTAATCGGCGCGCTGGTCGGCGTCCAGTGCGGCCAGGAAGGCTTGCGGGTGCACCAGCGCGACCAAGCCGGACACGTGCCCGAACCCGAGGCTGGTCACCAGCCCCGCCTTCAGCGGGAACTTGCCGTCCAGCCGCAGGGTGTCGCGTACCCAGACGAAGTGGGCCGAGCTGGCCAATTCGTCGTCGACGCAATCCAGGCTGCGGTTGGGCGGGATCACTCCGTCGCGCAGGATCTGGCACAGCCCCATCATCTGGAAGACCGCCGCGCCGCCCTTGGCGTGCCCCGTCAGGCTCTTCTGCGAGACGATGAACAGCGGCGCGCCCGGCGATCGGCCCATTGAATCGGCCAGTCGCTCATGCAATTCGGTCTCGTTCGGATCGTTGGCGAGTGTCGAGGTGTCGTGCTTGGAGATCACCGCGATGTCGTCGGCGCCGACGCCCAGCTTGGCCAGCGACCGGGCCAGCGCCGAATCCTTGCCGCCACGCCCGGCGCCCAGTGCACCGAGGCCCGGGGCGGGGATCGAGGTGTGCACACCATCGGCGAACGACTGGACGTAGGGCACGACTGCCAGCACCGGTAGACCCATCTTGAGCGCGAGGTCACCGCGGGCCAGCAGAATCGTGCCGCCGCCCTGGGCTTCCAGGAACCCGAGCCGGCGGCGGTCGTTCGGACGGGAGAACTTCGAGTCCGCGATGCCGCGGCCGCGCATCATTTCGGTGTCGGCGGTGGCGGCCATGTCACCGAAGCCCATGATGGCCTCCAGCGTCAGGTCGTCGAAGCCGCCGGCGACCACCAACTCGGCCTTACCAAGGCGGATCTTGTCGACGCCCTCCTCGACCGAGACCGCCGCGGTGGCACACGCGCCGACCGGGTGGATCATTGCGCCGTAGCTACCGACATAGCTCTGAATAACATGGGCGGCAACGACATTCGGTAGAACTTCCTGCAAGATGTCGTTCGGCTTGCTCCGGCCGAGCAGGTTGCCGTGATACATCGTCTGCATCGACGTCATGCCGCCCATGCCGGTGCCCTGAGTGCTGGCCACCAGGCCCGGGTGCACCCATCGCATCAGCTCGGTCGGCGTGAAACCCGACGATAGGAACGCGTCGACGGTCGCGACGATGTTCCACAGCGCCACCCGGTCGATAGAGGTGGCCATGTCCTGGCTGATGCCGAACACCGTCGGGTCGAACCCGGTGGGGATCTGCGCGCCGACGGTCCGCGACAACTTCGTCTTGCGTGGTACGCGAATCTCGGTGCCCGCCTTGCGGATCACCTGCCAGTCGGTGGAGCCGGGCACCGGCCGGATGACCGTGTGTTCCGGGTCGAACTCGACGAACCCGCGAGCATCGGCCTCTGAAGACACCACGAAGGCGAAGTCCTTGTCCAGGAACACCGACACCAACAGCGGCGACGCATGGTCGGGGTCGATTGCGCCGTCGTCGACGAACTCACGGATCCCGACCCGTTCCACCACGGCGTCGTGATAGCGCTCGACGAGCTCGGCCTCATCGACCAGATCGCCGGATTCGGTGTCGTACCAACCGGGTTGAGGGTCATCTTCCCACTTGATCAGCCCGGTGGTCCAGGCCAGCTCGAGCACGCCGGCGGCCGACAGCTCGTTGTCGACCTCCATCTCGAAGCGCGTGCGCGACGAACCGTAGGGGCCGAGTTCGGCGCCACCGACGATGACCACCAAATCGGCGGGGTCGACATCGAGGTCGTCCCATTCCGGCGGCGGGGTCGGGCTGTAGCCACGCGGCGGCGACGGCAGCGCGGCGATGGTGCCGTCGGCGTCGGAGTCCTCGTCGCCGTCATCTGCGGCCTTGGCCGACTGATCCTCGCGCGCCTTGGCGGCGAGTTCGGCCATGTCCAGCTCGACGTCGCCGAGCCCGCCGGTCAGGTCCACCTTGATCGGCGCGCTGGCGGCCGCGGCCTTGGACTCGATGTCGCAGAGGGCCAGCAGCATGTCGGCCATCTCGTCGGTGGAATACGTTGTCACACCGGCTTCTTCGACGGCGGTAACGATCGCGTCGTTGTGGCCCATCAGCCCGGTGCCCCGGGTCCAGCCGATCAACGCGTGCGCCAGACTGACTCGCTGCGCCCACGACGACTCGGCTTGCCACCGGGTTACGACGGCGTCCAGCGCCGACTTGGCCTCACCGTAGGCGCCGTCGCCGCCGAACATGCCGCGGTTGGGCGAGCCGGGCAGCACCACGTGCAGCCGCGAGGCGATGTCGCGCTCGGCGCCGATTCGAGACAGTCCGCCGATCAGCCGCTGCACTGCCCACAGCAACACCTTCATTTCCATCTCCGAGCGCGAACCGGCCTCGGTCAGGTCGCCGGCGACACGGGGAGCCGCGAACGGGAACAGCAGTGTCGGAGTCTGCGCGTCCTTGATGTGAATCGACTGCGGGCCAAGGCTTTCGCTCTGCTCGGTGCCGACCCATTCGACCAGCGCGTCGATGTCGGAGTAGGACGCCATGTTGGCCGCCACCACCCACAGCGCGGCGCCGTAGCGGGCGTGGTCGCGGTAGAGCTTCCGGTAGAAGGCCAGCCGCTCGTCGTCGAGCTTGGACGTCGTCGCGATGACGGTGGCCCCGCCGTCGAGTAGCCGTCCGACCACCGACGCGGCGATCGAACCCTTGGACGCGCCGGTCACCACCGCGACTTCGTCGCTGTAGCGGCCGCTGTCCGGGTTCTCCGCGCCGGCAGCGATCCGGCCGTACAGCGAGGCGTGGACCTGACGCCCGGCCGCGAGTGCCTTGCCCTGCCACCAGGTCGCCTGCGTGGCCACGACGTGGCCGGAACCCTCGAACCGCTCCGACAGCCGCGCCCAGTCGGCGTTGGCCTCGTCGTCGTCGATCAGCCAGAGCTTGACCAGGTCTTCGCGGGCGCTGGCCCAGCGGTCGTCAAACACCACGGCCTTCTTGCCGTCGAACACCGGCGCCACCAACCGTGGCCAGTCCGCGCCCAATTCGGTGGTGACCAGGTCGATCAGCTCGGCGTCGGTCGCAGCCGGCGGCACGGTGACCGCCTCATCCAACCCCAGCTGACCCAGCACCAGGCGGGCCGCCGATGCGAGCACGCCGTCGCGGCCGGTGATCTGCTCGGTGAACTCGCCCAACGCCGCGGCGTCGACGGTCGCGCTGCCGCTGCCGGACGACGGCAACGCAACCGCAATTCCGCGGCGTGCGGCCACCGCCGCCACCGCGGCGTCGATGACCTTGTCGACGGCAGCGGCGTCGGCCAGGGCACCCTCATGCAGGTTCCCCATTGCGCCGCCGCGAACGCTGGTGCCTTCACGGGTCCCGAGCGCGACCTCGACCGTGACGTGCTTAACCCAGCCGTCGCCGAGTTCCCAGGTCTTCTTCACCCGCTCGGCGATGGCCGCGGGCCGCTTGCCCGACGGGCCCAGCACCGTTCGAAGCTGGTCGTTGATCGCATCGGAAAGCACTGGCCCATAAGGCTTATACGTGCGGGCCAGCTTGGTGACCTGCGCGCGCAACCCGGCCAGGTCGGCCTCGGCGGCGCCGTCGATGGCACCGAGGTTCAGCTCGGAACCCAGGTCGACCAGCAGTTGGTTACGCCGCGAGGACGCGCCGTCGGTGATGGACTCGATGGAGTCCAGCTCCTCGATCTGGTCGATGCGCATCTTGGCCGAGATCGCGATCAGCGCCAGCGTGGCGTCGGCCGCGTCGAACCCAATGTCGTCGGGCCTCGGAGCGCCGGACGGAGCTGCGGCCGGAGCCGCAGCGACGGCTGGCGCGACATTGGGGCTGGGCGCACCCTCCGACGCGGCAGCGTCGGAATCGAGAGCCTCTTCGAGCTCATCCTCCGGCTCGGGGTCGGTGTCGGTGGCGAACAGCACCGCGGCGTCGCGCTCGGCATTGAGCACTTCCACTGTGCTGTGCGCATATTCGGGCAGTTTGAGGGTGTTGGTGGCCAGTCCGCTCACGGTCGGCGCCGACTTCACGCCGATCTCGACGAACCGCTCCACACCCAGGCCGCCCGCGGCCTCTTCGGTGAACAGCAGATCCTGGGTTTCGATCCAGCGCACCGGGCTGGCGAACTGCCAGGCCAGCAGCTCGATGACGACTGTCCGCGCCATCTCGCGCGGCCGTTCGGCGCGCCAGGTGTCGTAGTCGGCGAGGATCTCGTCGAGCGGCTCGGCCGGCACCAGATCGCGGATCTCCTGGATGAAGTCGCGGTCGAGGGTGAAGGGCCGCGGCACCAGGTTGGGGATGTAGCGCCCGATGATCAGATCGGGATCCTTGTCGCGCGGCATGACCCGGTCCAGTGACCGGCGGAAATCGGTTACACCGACTCGCAGCACCCGCGAGTGGAACGGCACGTCGATGCCCGGCACCAGGATGAACGAGCGTCGACCGCCGGAGAGCTCACGGCGCCGCTCCACCTCTGCTTCCAATGCCTCCAGCCCTAGCACCGTGCCAGCGATCGCATACTGCGAGCCGCGCAGGTTGAAGTTCACGATCTCCAGAAACTCTCCGGTACGCGCCGAAATCTCCTGGACGAACCCCGGCACGTCGGCGTCGTCGAGATCGATCTGCGACGGGCGGATCGCCGCCAGCAGGTAGTTCGAGCGCCCCAGCTCGTCGCGCGGCACGATGTCATGCATCTTGGAGCCGCGGTGAAACACCGTCTCCAGCAACCCTTCGAGCTCGTAAATGCCCGTCACGCAGGCCAGCGCGGTGTACTCGCCGACGGAGTGGCCGCAGGCGATGGCATCCTCCACGAACGCGCCCTGCTCGCGCATCTCGGCTACTTGAGCCGCCGCCACCGTCGCCATGGCGACCTGGGTGAACTGAGTCAGGTAGAGCACGCCCTCGGGGTGGTAGTAGTGCACGCCGCTGGCGATGATGCTGGTCGGGTTGTCGCGCACCACGTGCAGTATCGAGAAGCCCAGCGTGTCGCGGGTGAACTTGTCCGCGGAGTCCCACACTTTGCGGGCCGCCTTCGAGCGGGCCCGGACTTCCATGCCCATGCCCTTGTGCTGGATGCCCTGACCGGGAAACGCATAGACGGTCTTGGGCGAAGCCAGCCGTGCCGTCGCCGACATCACCAGATCCGAGCCGACCCGGGCCGCGACCTCCAAAACCTCTGCGCCCTGGTCGATTCCGACCCGATCGACCCGGAAATCCACCTCGTCGCCGGGACGCACCATACCCAGGAAGCGGGCCGTCCAACCGATTAGCCGAGCAGGAGGACGGGCCTGGCCGTCGGTGGCGGTCACCACATGTTGCGCCGCCGCGGACAACCACATCCCGTGCACGATCGGCGATTCCAAACCGGCCAGCAGCGCCGCGGACCGATCGGTGTGAATCGGGTTGTGATCGCCGGACACCACCGCGAACGGACGCATGTCGGCCGGTGCGGGCAGCGTGACGTCGCGACGGCGACGGCGCGGGGTGTCGGTGGCGTTCTCGGATACCGCGCCACCGGCCCGGATCGGGTCGGTCAATTCGGCGGCGCCGGTGCGGCCACGAATGGCGAACCGCTCCTCAAGGGTGGCAAGCACCGTGCGGTCCCCGGCCGCGACGGTCACCGAGATCGGGACCACACGGCCGACTTCGGTATCGGTGGCCACCGAAGCCGTTGCGGTGACGGTCAATTCGGCCGGCACTTTGGGCAGGGCGCCAAGCAGGTGGGCGGCATGGTCCAGGTGCACCAGGCTCAGCAAACCCTCCACGACCGGGACACCGGCGGCGGTGACCGCGGAGCCGATGGCCGCGAAGACGGCGGGCCAGCAGCGCCCGACCAGCGCGTCGGGCACGGTGGTCAGCGTGGGCGCCAACGGCTCGCCGAAGATGGCGGTGACGCCGGTGTGGTCGGCCACCAGCTCGGGATCCCACGGCACGGTCACCGTGGCTGTCCCGTTGTGCACCCGCGGCAGCGACTCCGGACCGTCGGCGCCGGCGGCGATGGCCAACACCGAGCGCATCGCTTCGATGGCGTCCTTGGTGCGGACAACCGGAATGCCGCCGTCAATCGTGCTGGCGGACAGGCTGAATCGGATGTCGATCCAGGTGCCCGCGATCGGCACGCTCAACACCACCTGGTCAGCCTCGGTGTGCAGCCGCGCGCCGGTGGATGGATGGGTGGCTCGTGGCCCGCGGGAATCTTCGGGTCCGTCGTGCACCTGCCATTCGCCGGGATCGGCGATGCGGTGCACCGGGTTGGTGGCGACACGGCCGGCCCACAGCACATCCGGTGCGTCCAACACAACGGCCAGCGGCCCGTGCACATCGATGCGACCCTGGCGGCGCGCCGTCACCGGCGTGGGCTGCGCCCCGGTGGAGAGCACCTCGTCGATCGCGGCCTGCTCGAAGCGGTCCAGCAATTCACCGACCGGTTCGTCCATCCGGGTGATGCCGGCGACCGCGGCGGTGCCGGGGATGATGCACACCTGCTCGGCCTCGTAACGGGCGTCGTGGGCCTGCCACAGCGAGTCGCTGCGCCACCAGCGCCGGACGTCCTTATCGATCACCGGCACGAAGTTGACCGGCTTGCCCAGCGTCTTGCACAGCGTGACGAAGAACGGCACGTCGGCCGGGTGCAGTTGCACGGTCTGGGCGTCCGGGTAGCGGGCAAGCAGCGCGGCGATGGCCGCCTCTGGGTTCTCCAGCAGCGCCGAACCGCTGGACGCGGAAAACAGGGTGTCGATCGGGCCGTGGTCCTGCGCGTGCAGTCGCGCCTCGGCTTGTTGCAGCATCTGCTCGAACCGCTCGCGCCAGGTGTCTGCCAACCACGGGCTGCCGGGTGCCGCGGTGTCGGCCGTGCTGGTGCCGTCGCCGATGGTCAGCTCGACGTAACGCTGCAGCCACTGCAGGTAAGTCATCTCACCGACGTCGCCGAAGTACGGCTTGGCGGTGTTGGCCATCGCCGCGATGATCTCGTCGCGGCGCTCCGCGACGGCTTCGGCGTCTCCGGCGACCTGGTCGAGCAGGCGTCCGCAACGCGAAGCGGAGTTGTCGATCTCGTGGATGTCGGCGCCGAGCTGGCTGCGACTGGAAGCCATGCCGCCCTGGGCTTTTCCGGCGCTGATCCAGTGGTCGGTGCCCTGCGTTTCGACCAGCATCCGCTTGACCGAAGGCGACGTGGTGGATTCCAGCGTCGCCATCGCCGCGGTGCCGACCAGAATGCCGTCAACGGGCATCAACGGGAAGCCATAGGCCTCGGCCCAGTGCCCGGACAGGTATTCGGCCGCCCGCTCGGGGGTGCCGATGCCGCCGCCGACGCAGACGGTGATGTTGGGCCGCGACCGCAATTCCGAATAGGTGGCCAGCAGTAGATCGTCGAGGTCTTCCCACGAATGGTGGCCGCCGGCGCGCCCGCCCTCGATGTGCATGATGACCGGCTTGGTCGGCACCTCGGTGGCGATGCGAATGACCGAGCGGATCTGCTCGACGGTGCCCGGCTTGAACACCACGTGGCTGATCCCGATCTCGTTGAGTTCGTCGATCAGCTCGACGGCCTCTTCCAGCTCGGGGATGCCCGCGCTGACGATCAGGCCGTCGATCGGCGCGCCGGACTGACGGGCCTTTTGCACCAACCGTTTTCCGCCGACCTGCAGCTTCCACAGATACGGGTCGAGGAACAGCGCATTGAACTGATAGGTCCGACCGGGTTCAAGCAGACCGGACAGTTCGTCGATGCGGTCGTTGAAGATCGGTTCGGTGACCTGCCCGCCGCCGGCGAGCTCGGCCCAGTGTCCTGCGTTGGCCGCTGCGGCCACGATCTTGGCGTCGACGGTGGTCGGGGTCATGCCGGCCAACAAGATTGGCGACCGGCCGGTGAGCCGGGTGAACTTCGTCGAGAGTTTGACCCTGCCGTCGGGCAAGCTGACCACCGACGGGGCGTAGCTCGACCAGGGCCGGGCCACCTCCGGGACGGCGCCGATCGTGAACAGGTTGCGCTGACCACCGCGGGTCGCCGCGGGCACGATCCCGATGCCCAGGCCGCGGATCACCGGCGCGGTCAGCCGGGTCAGGATGTCGCCGGGCCCCAGATCGAGAATCCAGCGGGCGCCTGCCTCGTGGACTCTGACGACCTCGTCCACCCAGTCGACCGGCTGCACCAAGATCGACCCGGCCAGCGCGCGGGCCAACTCGACGTCGAGGCCGACTTTTTCGGCCCACTCGCCGACGATGTCGAGCGCGTCGGCCAGGCGCGGCGTGTGGAAGCCCACCTCGACCTGCACCGGGTCGAAGGCCGGCGCGAAGACGTCGCCTCCGCGGATCTTGTTCTTGCGGTCGGCTTCCTCCTTCTCCGAGATCTGCTTGCAGTAGAGCTCGAAGCGGGACAGCTGCTCGGGAGTGCCGGTGATGACGACCGAGCGTCGGCCGTTGCGGATCGACAAGACGGGCGGCAGCACGGTCCGGACGTCTTGAGAGAAGTCCTCGAGCAGCCGGTAGATGCGCTCGGGGTCGGCGTTGCTGACCGACACCATCGGTGGGCGATCGCCGAGGACCGAGATGCCGCGGCGGCGGGCCACCAGCGTGCCGGCGGCGCCGATCAGCTGCGCGATGGCCAGCAGCTCAATATCGCGTTCGCCCGCGGCCTTCAGGGCCTCCACGCCCAAAATGCCCTGCGAGTGCCCGATGACGGCCACCGGCGGGGTGGCCTGCAGGTCCATGCCTTGGCGCGCGAGGGTGCGGATCGCCGCGATCTGGGTCAGCAGCACGCCCGGCAACGACACCGCGGCCGACGTGAGGTGCTTGGCGGATGGAACCGGGTCCTCGGCAGCCAGCGCGCGTACCCAACGCATCGGCTCAAACCCGATCGGTCGCACCACGACGAGCTCCTTGGCGACCGGTTCGAGCAGCATGTCGACCTCGCCGACCAGCGTCGCCAGCTCGGATTCGATGCCCGCCGAGGAGACCAGCTCTTCCAGCGTCTCCAGCCACGCGCCGCCTTGCCCGCCGAACGCCACCGCATAGGGCTCGCCGGTAGTCAGACGATCGACCAGAGCATGAGTGCCATGCGTGGCCTCCGCGGTCATCCCGTCGTGGTCAGCGGACACTCGGTGGTGCTCGTAGATCGTCACGTGCGTATCTCCCTAAAAGCGCTTTTCGTCTCGCGTGTCAGAGCCGCGCTGCCCTGCGGATGTCGTCTCAATCCCGAGTGACCCCCCGCATAACCAACCGCGTCTCGACTGCTCCGGCTTCGGCGCCGACCGAGGGGACGTCATCGGCTCCAATAAGAGTGTCATAAGAACCGAGCGGTGTTTCCTGCGCGAATCGGTTACTGGTGAGTTCTACGCGCGGGTAACGGTGCTCTGGGTAACACTCTGCTCAACCGCGGCGGAGGGCCCGCCGAACAAACCTGCTGGAAGCAGGTGGTTACGGTCGAGTAGCAACAACAGCGCAGATCAAGGCAGTATTGTTATGGAATCGTTATCTAAAAAATCTGCGCTTTATAGAGACTGCCGGTCTACATCTGACGACGGCCGGCGCGGCGGCCCAAGATGATCGAACCGCGTGACCGGGCGGCAGAAGTTTGCTGGAAACTTACCCGCGGGTCAGCTCGGTCACGCCCACTGACCGAACTGCGGCTTGCAGATGTTGTTGATGTCGACCCCGACGCCGCCGACATTGCGCTTGTCGATCTCGACCTGGTGCAGATTTGCGGCGGGATGAGTGCGGCCCCCGGGCGAGCCCCAGTTGTGCTGCCAGAAGTAGGAGCCCAGGCCGTCCTGCAGCGCCCATTCGATCGTTTTGGAGTTGCCGTACACACCGGTGCGCTGGTGGCCGACCACCGACTCCCAGCCGCGCAGATAGGGCGCGACCTGCTGCTTGTACTGCTCGTAGGACGGATCGTCATCGATCGAGGCGTAGATGGGGGCGCCGGCCGGGCCCCCGGCGGCGGTGTGCAGCTGCCACCCGCGCCGGGCATGTTGGACGCCCGCGCTTTGGCCGCCCAGCCAGTCGGCGGAGCTCTGCTTGCCGTACTGATAGCAGGAGACGATCTTCAGGCCGTTCTGGTTGAGGTCGCGGGCTTCGGAGAGTTCGATCGGCTTGCCCAGCATCCACGAGCCACCGGGCCGGCGATCCGATACATAGCGGATCGAGCCCGCGGCGCCGGCCGCCCTGATCTGGCTGGCGGGGATCACTCCGGCCGCGTAGTCCAGCAAGACGCCCAGGCCATCGGCCGACGCCGACGGGGCGCACAGCGATTCCGCCGCGACACCGAGACCGATCAGGGCAGGTGTCGCCGCCGCGAATTTCAGCACGTCGCGCCGAGACATGTGCGCCACGCGTCACAGGATACGACAAATGCACCAACTACCTCATCAACGCCACTGGTCACATTCGTATCAGCGTCGATGGGCCTGCGTCAGCACGTCCGCCAGGTGCCGGTGCCCGAACAACTCGAAACTGGCGACGATCGCCGCCGGCGCGGCCATCACAACCAGCAGACACACCGTCGTCGAAACGCCGGCGGCCGCAAGCCCCACCGCCGCCCCCAACACCAGCAGGCCGATCAGCACGTCGAGCGCATAGAACGCGTCCAAGGTGCGGACCAGCAGCAGGTACGTCCCGAACACCACAAGAATGTAGACGCCAACAGGTGCCGCGACCGCTACCACCGTGGCGACCGAACCCAACTCCGACCGATGCTGGATGTAGTACGCGGCCGCATGCAGCCCGGCTCCGGTGGCGACGATCGAACCGAACAGCAGGATGTGCGAGTAGCCGTAGCCGAATGAGCGATCCCGATGGGCGCGCAGCAAGTCGGCAGCCGGCACCACGAAATAGACCCACCACATGCCGAAGGTCAAACCCGTTCCGGCCACCGCCACCAAGACGGCGTCCGTCGTCCAGCCCTGGTCAGCGACCACCGCCGACAGTGAGGCAACCGTGCCCACCACCCCTTCGCCGAGCGCGATGATCGTCAGCAGCCCGTTCCGCTCGACAATGTGGTGTGCATGCCACGGCGTGCCGCCCATGCGCTTCTCGGCGAGCAACGGACCGGTCAGCTCGATGGCAATCATCACGGCGATCAGGATGAAAGTGACCCCCACCGGTGTGTCGGCAACGGCAACGGCTATCCACCCGACCTGCGCGACGGTGATCGCGGTCGCATAAGCGAGGCAGGCCGCCCTCCGCTGCGGGTCCTGCTTCGCCGCACGTAACCACTGGATCACCATGGCAATGCGCATCACCACATAGCCCGCGACCAGGACCCGGTCGTTGACGTGCTCGCCGCCGGCGATCGAGGAGAACACCTGCGGGATCCCCAGGGCCAGAACCAGCACCCCCACCATCTGCAGCATCGTCGTCAGCCGGTAAACCCAGTCATCGGTGTCGTATGCCGAGGCGAACCAACTGAAGTTGATCCACGCCCAGCTGATAGCGAAGGTGGCGAAGACGAAACCGGCCAGCCCGGCACCGATGTGCCCACTCACCAGCGCGTGCGCGAATTCCGAGGCGGCCACCCCGAAAGCGATGACGAATGTCAGGTCGAAGAGCAGCTCCAACGGCGTCGCCACCCGATGCGGCTCGTGCGGGTCGCGGCCCGACATTCGGCGGAGCCGGTGCGCGAATGCCCTGTTTGTCGGGTGGCTTGCGGGTTCGCTCACCCGGACATTCTCATCACACTCGTGGGTCCGCATGCGGTAGCTGCACATGTGTGCAGCTAGGAGCTTCAGCACCCGGCCCTTAGCTTCCCGCGCATGTATGTACGATCCTCCCCATGCCGCTGGTCGATGGCGCGACGGCCGCCGGATTCCACATTGTTCGACTGCTTGGGTACGGACAGACCGGCGAGCTCTATCTGGCTGAGCACCCGAGGTTGCCGCGGCATGACGCGCTCAAGATCGTGTCCGCCGAGTTATCGGCCGACCCGGAGTATCGCTACCAGTTCAAACAGACGACCGGCCGGGCAGCCGCTCTGTGGCACCCGAACATCGTCAGCCTCCACGATCGGGGTGAGTTCGATGACCGGTTGTGGCTTTCGATGGACTACGTCGACGGCATCGACACGGCCCAGCTGCTGACCGAGACCTATCCCGAAGGCATGCCGCCCGACCTGGTGGTCGAGATCGTCTTCGCGATCGCGGAAGCGCTCGATTACGCCCATGAACTCGGGCTGGTGCACGGATACGTGAATCCGACCAACATTCTGATCAGCAATTTGGAGTCCCGCAGACGACGGATTCTGCTGGCCGGCTTTGGTTTGCCCCGGCGCCCCGATGAGACCAACAGCCTGACTCGGGCGGACCTGGGCATCGGCACGGTGAGTTATGCAGCGCCCGAACAATTGATGGACGACTCGATCGACGGCCGAACGGACCTCTATGCCCTGGCCGCCACCGCGTTCCATCTGTTGACCGGATCGGCACCGTTTGCGCACATGAACCCGGCCGTGTTGATCGGCAAGCACCTGAAGGACGCACCGCCTCGGCCGGGTGATGTCAGACCGGAATTGACCTACTTCGACACGCCATTCGCCCAAGCACTCAAGAAGAATCCCACCGAGAGATTCCGCCACTGTCGAGACTTCGCCAAAGCACTCGAGTCGAAAGAGGGTCTCGGACCGTATGACCCGAACGCCGGAGCTGCCGCGTTGCTCGCCGCGCCCGAGACGAACGGTGCCGCGCCGACCGAATCGCTCATAGTCGCTCCACCCGCTGCGGCCGAACCCGCCCCGCCAGTCGCGGCGGTGCCCATTCCGTCGGCTACCGCAGCCGACGATGCCCTCAACCCCTCAGAGACCTTGCCGGAGGCCGACTTTGGTGATGCCGTCGACCCGATAGGTCTCCTGCCAAAGGCCGAAGTTCGCGAAGCCGCCGCTCCGCCAGATGTGCTGCCAGAGCCTGAGGTCGACGATGCCATCGCCCTCGCGGAAGCTGACGTATGGAGCGCGCCCACCGACGACGCACGGATGGCGTCGCGCCGTCGTCACCGGCTGCACACGGCCGGCCTCGGTCTTGCCATCCTGACGGTGGCGATGGGCGGGATCGTGGGCGTCATGGCGCTACGTTCGGCCTCTAAGCCCACGGACACGCCGACGGATGTCGATACTCCGTCTCCGGTGACGACGGTCCAGTCCGCACGCCCGACGCCGGCGACGGCCATCCCGCCGCCGCCCATCGTCATCGCACCGCCTCCGGTTACGACCCCGCCGCCAGCGCCCGCAGCACCTTCACCGTCGTTGGCGACGACGACTGCTGCGCCGGCTAGCCGGCCTTCGACGCCAGAGACGACGACGACCCGGACCCATACGCCGCCGACCAGCACCACCCCAGGCGGCCTCGATACCCGGCCTGCCGTCGGCATGCCCTGCGGCCCCCCGGGCTCGGCAGCCACGTCAAACTCGGGCACGCCCGTGGTCTGTTCGGACACGCCGGGGGGATCCGCTTGGGAGCCCCCCGGAGGGTAACGAACGGCCCGTCGGAAGGCCTGGCAATTGCCAAGCGCCACAGACGAATGAAACGTGAACGCACGTCGCAACCGCCGTTGTTCGATATCGGCGTCGGCATGAACGTAGTGACTGCGACGCCCGGCGGCTAACAGACACAAGCACATCGTGGAGGCACTGGGGCTTTGATCGGTTGATCGAAGATCAACCAGTGGCGCCGTGACGTCAATGCTCGCTATACCGTCATGCGCGCTCAGCCGTCATGTCCATCTCGATCCAGCCCTGGCACGGGCCGCTCGCGATGTCGGTGTGCATGACGCCGTTGAGCGTTCCGTTGGCTTGAGGCGTGTAACGCACGGTGGATTTGGCCGGAGCCCACTGGATCGAGGTGTCGGGCATCATGCAGTCCCACTGGAAATCGCTGACTTGCGTCCAGGACGACCCGTCCCAGGTGAATTGCACCGGTTGCGGAACCGTTGGGTTGGTCGGCGGAGGGCCGCTGACGATCGTGGCGATGCACTTTCCGCTCGTACAGCTTGATCGGAATCCGTAGGTCTCGGTGTGCTGAGTCTCGGGCTGACTGGCCGCCACGCTGGTCCCATCCTTGGGACCAACCATGAATGTGATCACGTACTGGCCGTTCCACGACGGATTGTCGGCGGAGGCAGTTGGAGGAAGCGACGCGGCGATGGCGAGCGACGCGGCGCACAATCCGACGAGCTCCTCAGACGGTGTGGGGCCATAGGCTTCTCCTCTCGGCCCGCAACGGCTTTGGAACTAGGATGCGCCGCGACAACCTTGGATGTATACCCACCTATACAGTTATTGCTAAGTTAGTAAATTTAGCGTCAACGAGAGCGTCGGCCCGATAGTGGAGGACCGCGATGGAACGCGACCAACTCATCGACTTGACCCGACGTGCCGTGAAGCTGGCACGCGACAAAACGACCGATCTTGCGCCGGCCGAACATACGGTCCAGGCGAGCGAGTACACGTCGATCGAACGCCACGAGCGGGACGTGGCGATGCTGATGGCCAGCCCGCAGCTGGTCGGTTATGTCTCCGAGCTGCCGGAGCTTGGGAGCTACTGCACGAAGTCCGTGCTGGGGCGATCCGTTCTCCTGACGAGAACGTCTACCGGTTCGGTCAAGGCGTTCAACAACGTTTGCTTGCATCGGCAGTCGCAGGTGGTCACCGGTTGCGGTAAGGCCAGGCGGTTCAGCTGTCCGTATCACGCGTGGACCTATGACGACACCGGTCGGTTAGTCGGTCTGCCCGGCCGTGAAGGCTTCCCGGGCGTGCAAGTGAAGTCCGATGGCCTGACCGAGCTGCCCGCCGCCGAATTCGCCGGATTCCTCTGGGTGGCACTCGATCCCGCCGCGACGCTGGACGTCTCGGCACACCTGGGTCCGCTGTCCGAGGAACTCGATTCGTGGGGCATCGGCCGATGGTCTCCGCTGGGCGAGAAAGTGCTCGACTCGCCGATCAACTGGAAATTGGCGGTCGACACGTTCTCGGAGAACTATCACTTCGCCACCGTCCACCGGGAGACCTTCGCCACGATCGCGCGCAGCAACTGCACGGTGTTCGACTCGTTCGGCCCGCATCACCGGTTGATCTTTCCGCTGAACTCCGTCCTGGATCTGGAGACTGTTCCCGAAGACCAGTGGGACCCGTTCCAGAACATGGTGGTGATCTACGCGCTGTTTCCGAACATCGTGCTGTCGGTGACTATCGCCAACGGTGAGCTGTTCCGTATCTACCCGGGCGATAAACCGGGCAGATCCATTACCGTCCACCAGAATTCGACGCCGCTGGACATCTCCGAGGAATCCGTCGCCGCCGGCGCGCAGGCTGTGTTCGACTACGCCCATGCCACCGTGCGGGACGAGGACTACCGGCTCGTCGCGGGCCTACAGGCCAACCTCGAGTCCGGCGCCCGCGATCACCTGTTGTTCGGCCGCAACGAACCTGGGCTGCAGCATCGCCACATGTCCTGGGCGTCAGCTGTCCACTGACAACACCGCGATCAGCGCGTCGATAACATCGCGGCAATCAGGTTGATCATTGGCTTCCAACAACTTTCGCGCTTCTGCCCGACGGCCCGAGGCCACCAGCGGACGGACCTGCTCAACGAGACTGACCAACGACGGTTCGGCGGCCAGTACGTCGATCAGCTCCCAATCCCGGTAGAGCGCCAGCGAGCGCTCGTAGAACGCAAAGCCGGTCACCGGTTCTCCCCGCATGGTTCCGCGATAGCGATACGGCCCTTCCATGTATTCGATCGGCAGACCATGCGCCGGTGCCGCCACCAGAGGCTCGCCGATTAGATCTAGTTGCAAACTGGCACAGCGTAACCGGTGCCGGTCGGGCATGTAGCGGGTTGGCGCCAGTGGCCGCACCAATGGCCGGATCGTATCCGGCCATCGGACATAGCTGCTCACCGTGACCTCGACGTCCTCCGCGCACTCGGGAGCCATCGCCGGGTCGGGGTAACTCACGGTCACACCCGAGAATGGTTGCAGCGCATTGCCGTCCGTCCGGTCGAACTGCCGCCAGATGCTCATGTCGACGCCGTTGTCCAGGTTGATCGTGCGCCATTCATGCGAGCGGGCACGCGGGTCTCCCCCGGTCCCCCCGCCGCCGATGTATTTGGGGAACCACTGCCGATCGACGTGTCCTGCGCTGCCGCTGACCCGTTCATGCAACTCGCCCCAGCGCAGCGTCCCGTGCATCGCCAAGCCGGTCTGGAAATACGAATAGGTGTCGTGCTGGCCGAAGCAGATGATCTTGCCGTCGAGCGTGTCCGCGCCGACCGGTACCGGCGCGCGGGTTGGCATGACGGTCAAGTCCAGTTCCATCGGCCGGTCTGCCTGATCGACACCGAACAGGCTGACGCGGTAGTTGTAGGGCAGCAGTTCTCCGTCATCGTCGCGGCACGTCGTCCACGCCGCCGTCCCGGCGCTGCTTTCGTAGTGGATGTCGAGGTGCCCGGCGGCCATGGACAATTTGGGCCGCGCGTCCGGACGCATGTTCTTCGGTGGCATGTCGTAATCGGTGTAGGTGCCGTATACGCCGGTATCGCAATCGAATAGCGCCATCGTGTAGAAGTCCGCGACGACCGTCCCGCCGGGGCGGTTCTTGTTGAAGATGGTCAGGAACGCGAACGAGCGGCCCGTCGTGGCGGTCAGCTCGCCGGCGATGAACCAGGTGTCGGACTCCTGGTCGGCGTGTTCGCCCTCGGCCGCAGGGAAATCCAGCGCGCTGTCATTGGGCACCAGCCGGAACGGGTAATTGCGCCAGTCGTTGCTCATCTCACCCCTTGGGCACATCGATCGCGTCGTATTTGTCAGCGCCGAGGAACTCACGCACCTTGTCGATGTGGTCGTCGGCGCCGAGCTCAAGCGTTTCGGCGGCCAGCCCGTAGTCGATGATCGCGACCGCCGCCTGAGCGAGGTGCTTAGAGAACGCGCGCTTGGTGGTCTGCAGTGCGCGGGCCGGCTGGGCCGCCAGCCGCGCGGCCAACCGCAGCGCCTCGTCCATCAGGCTGTCGGCGGTGGTGACGCGGTTGGCCAGGCCCAGATCGACCGCGAGCTCGGCTGGGATGCGCTCACCGGTGTAGATGTATTCCTTGGCGCGGATGAGGCTGGTCATGTACGGCCACAGCAACGCTCCGCCGTCGCCGGCCGTGAGCCCGATCGAGACGTGTGGATCGCACAGATAGCTGCGCTCGGACATCAACACCAGATCGCAACACAGTGCCAGCGATGCGCCCAGCCCGACGGCTGGGCCGTTGACCGCGGCGATGACGGGCAGCCGGAAGTTGATCATCGCGTTGAGGATGTCCGACGCTTGCGCGGAGATGTCGTAGCGAAGGGCAAGGGAACGATGCTGGGCCTTCAGGAACGCGAAATCGCCTCCACCGCTGAAGGTTTTACCGGCGCCGGTCAGCACCACGCAGCGGGCTCCGGAGTCGCGCTCCAGGTCACGCCATACATCCAGCAGCTTGTGGTGCAGGGTCGCGTCGATGACATTGTGAGCGTCCGGGCGGTTGATTGTGACGATCCGTACGGCTCCGTCCGTCGTCACCCGAAGTTCGTCGCTCACGTCGGCCTTCACTATTAGCCCGAGGCTCTCTGCCGGGCTTTTTTGCTATGTTAGCATCAATAGCGAAAATTGCCGTCGCCCTTTTCAGAGGTGGTGTCCCAATGACGGAAACCAGCGACCACCGTTGCTACGAACGGCTTTTCATCGGAGGACATTGGCGTGAGCCGTCCACCCCGAACCGGATAACGGTCATCTCCCCGCATTCCGAAGAGACGATCGGCGAGGCTCCCGCCGCTGCCCCGGCCGACGTCGACGCCGCGGTCGCCGCCGCGCGGCAGGCCTTCGACCAGGGCCCGTGGCCGCGGCTGGACCCCAGCGAGCGAATGCGCAAGGTGGAACAGCTCGCGCAGGACTACTCCGGTCATCTCGAGGAGATGGCCGACCTGATCACCGACGAAATGGGTTCACCGCGCAGTTTCAGCCGGCTGGGCCAAGCGACGGCCGCGGTGTCGCTGATCCACCTCGCGCTGGCAGTCGCCCGCGACTTTCCCTGGGCCGAACGTCGCCAAGGAGTGCTCGGCGAAGTGCACCTGCGGCGAGCCCCGGTCGGCGTGGTTGGGGCGATCGTGCCGTGGAATGTGCCGCAATTCCTGATCATGCCCAAGCTGATTCCCGCCCTGATCGCGGGTTGCACCGTCATCGTCAAGCCTGCACCCGAAACACCTTTGGACGCTTTGTGGTTGGCCGAGATGGTCGAGCAGCTGGACCTGCCGGACGGGGTGGTCTCTGTGCTGCCCGGCGGCACGGACGTCGGCGAGGCGCTGGTACGCCATCCGGGTGTGGACAAGATCGCGTTCACCGGGTCGAGTGCCGTGGGACGCCGGATCGCCGCGCTGTGCGGCGAGCAACTCAAGCGCGTCAGCCTGGAACTGGGCGGCAAGTCCGCGGCGATCATCCTCGATGATGCCGACATCGACAAGACGGTCAAGGGCCTGAAGAGCGCGAGCCTGATGAACAATGGCCAGGCGTGCGTAGCGCAGACCCGCATTCTGGTCAGCGAACGTCGTCACGACGAGGTCGTCGACGCGCTGGCCGACATGATGTCGGGTCTACATGTGGGCGATCCGTCCGATGAGGCGACCGACGTCGGCCCGCTGGTGGCCCAACGGCAGCAACATCGGGTGCAGGACTTTATTAGGTCCGGCGTGAAAGAGGGCGCCCGCATGATCCTTGGCGGCGAGGACGCTCCGAGCGAGCGCGGCTGGTACGTGCGGCCAACTTTGTTTGTCGGCGCGAACAACGACATGCGCATCGCGCGGGAGGAGATCTTTGGCCCGGTGCTGAGCGTGTTGACCTACCGCGATGAGGACGACGCGATCCGCATCGCCAACGACAGCGACTATGGTCTGGCCGGGTCGGTGTGGACCGCCGACGTCGCGCACGGTCTCGAGGTCGCCGCGGGTGTGCGCGCCGGCACCTATGGCATCAACATGTACACCCTCGACATCGGCAGTCCGTTCGGCGGTTTCAAGCAATCGGGCATCGGCCGCGAGTTCGGCCCGGAAGGCCTGCACGAGTATGTCGAGCTGCAGTCGGTGGTCAGCGCGGGAAAGATGCCACCGCTGCCTGGTTGACAGTAAAGTGCTCTGTATTCGTTAGCCCGTTGTGTGACAACGTATTTAGGATCTGTGGAGCGAGGAACCGCACGTCAACCTCGCCGAGCTTTCGCGCTGCCATTGCCGAAATTCCATGTAACCGATGTGTGCACACACCATGAAT
>NZ_DATFZD010000347.1:0-20866 GCF_035314665.1 Mycobacterium sp.
AGAAAGCCATCCGCACGACATCACCATGACCGCCGAAGCGCCCAACTACTACGTGCGGTGAACCGATCGAGAAGGGTCGCTCATGCGTGACATGGTCGAGATCGGCATGGGCCGAACGGCAAGGCGCACTTACGAACTCGAAGACATCAACATTGTGCCGTCCCGGCGCACCCGCTCCTCGCAGGACGTGTCGACAGCATGGCAGCTCGACGCTTATCGGTTCGAGATCCCCGTCATGGCGCATCCGACCGATGCGCTGGTGTCGCCGGAATTCGCCATCGAGCTGGGCCGGCTCGGCGGTCTGGGGGTGCTCAACGGCGAAGGGCTGATCGGTCGGCACGCGGACGCGGCCGCCAAGATCGCTCAGGTCACCGAGGCGGCTGCCAAGGAACCCGAACCGTCGGCGGCCATCAGGCTGCTGCAGCAGCTGCACGCCGCGCCGCTGGATCCCGAGTTGCTGGCCGCCGCGGTGGCCCGCATCCGCGACGCCGGGGTGACCACGGCGGTACGCGTGAGTCCGCAGAACGCCCAGGCGTTGACACCGGGGCTGGTGGCCGCGGGTGTCGACCTGCTGGTCATCCAGGGCACGATCATCTCCGCCGAGCGGGTCGCCAGCGACGGTGAGCCGCTCAACCTCAAGACCTTCATCTCCGAACTCGACGTCCCCGTGGTGGCCGGCGGCGTGCTCGACCATCGCACCGCACTGCACCTGATGCGCACCGGGGCAGCAGGCGTCATCGTCGGCTACGGGTCCACCCGGGGAGTGACGACCAGCGACGAGGTGCTCGGCATCAGCGTGCCGATGGCCACGGCGATCGCCGACGCGGCCGCTGCCCGCCGCGAGTACCTCGACGAAACCGGCGGACGTTATGTGCACGTGCTCGCGGACGGCGATATCCACACCTCCGGCGACCTGGCCAAGGCCATCGCGTGCGGCGCCGATGCGGTGGTGCTCGGCACCCCGCTCGCCGAGGCGGACGAGGCCATGGGCGACGGCTGGTTCTGGCCGGCTGCGGCCGCTCACCCGTCGCTGCCGCGGGGCGCGTTACTGCAGATCGCCGCCGGTGAGCGACCGCCGCTGCGGCAAGTGCTCGACGGCCCCTCCGACGACCCGTTCGGCTCGCTGAACCTCGTCGGCGGGCTGCGCCGCTCGATGGCCAAGGCCGGCTACTGCGACCTGAAGGAATTTCAGAAAGTCGGCCTGACCGTCGACAGCTAGATTGTCACCAATGGGTACGTCCATACTGGTCCGATGGAACCGGATTACGACGTTCTAGTTATCGGGTCGGGCTTCGGGGGAAGTATCACCGCGCTGCGGCTGACCGAAAAGGGTTACCGGGTCGGCGTGCTCGAGGCCGGCCGCCGCTTCGCCGACGAGGACTTCGCCAAAACCTCGTGGAATCTGCGCAAGTTCCTGTGGGCGCCTCAGCTGGGCTGCTACGGCATCCAGCGCATCCACCTGCTGCAAGACTGCATGATCCTGGCCGGCGCCGGGGTCGGCGGTGGATCGTTGAACTACGCGAACACGCTTTACGTCCCGCCGGATCCGTTCTTCAACGACCGGCAGTGGTCGCACATCACCAATTGGCGCGCGGAGTTGATGCCGCACTACCAGCAGGCGCAGCGGATGCTCGGGGTGGTGCAGAACCCGACCTTCACCGACGCTGACCGCCTGGTCAAGGAGGTCGCCGACGAGATGGGGTGCGGCGACACGTTCGTGCCGACCCCGGTCGGAGTGTTCTTCGGCCCGAACGGAACCAAGACGCCCGGCGAGACGGTGCCCGACCCGTTCTTCGGTGGCGCCGGCCCGGCCCGCACCGGCTGCCTGGAATGTGGCTCCTGCATGACCGGCTGTCGCTACGGTGCCAAGAACACCTTGCTGAAGAACTACCTCGGCCTCGCGGAATCGGCTGGGGCGCAGATACATCCGATGACGACGGTGACCAAGTTCGCGCAGCGGCCCGACGGGGTGTGGGAGGTGCGCACCAAGCACACCGGCCGCTTGCTGCGTCGCAAGAGGCGGACGTTCACCGCGAATCATCTGGTGCTGGCCGCCGGCACATACAACACGCAGAAGCTGCTGTTCAAGATGCGTGACACGGGCACGCTGCCCGGCCTGTCGGATCGGCTGGGCGTGCTGACCCGCACCAACTCCGAATCGATCGTTGGTGCCGCGACGTTGAAGGTCAAGCCGGACCTCGACTTGACCCATGGGGTGGCGATCACCTCGTCGATTCACCCGACCTCGGACACGCACGTCGAACCGGTCCGGTATGGCAAGGGCTCCAACGCGATGGGTCTGCTGCAGACGTTGATGACCGACGGGTCGGGTCCGGAAGGCACGGATGTGCCGCGATGGCGGCAGTTGCTGAATCAAGCCGGCGAAGATCCGCGCAACATGCTTCGAATGCTCAATCCCCGCCAGTGGAGCGAGCGCACCGTGATCGCGTTGGTGATGCAGCATCTCGACAACTCGATCACCACGTTCACCAAACGGGGCAGGTTGGGCCGCCGCCGTTACGTCAGCAAGCAGGGGCACGGCGAGCCGAACCCGACGTGGATTCCGGTCGGCAACGAGGTCACCCGTCGGCTCGCGAAGAAGATCGACGGGGTGGCCGGCGGCACTTGGGGCGAGCTGTTCAACATCCCGCTGACGGCACACTTCCTCGGAGGCGCGGTGATCGGCGACAGCGCCGAACATGGCGTGATCGACCCGTATCACCGGGTGTACGGCTACCCGACGTTGTCGGTGGTCGACGGTGCGGCGATTTCGGCGAACCTCGGGGTCAACCCCGCGCTGTCGATTTCAGCGCAGGCCGAGCGGGCCGCGTCGCTGTGGCCGAACAAGGGTGAAAACGACTTGCGGCCGCGCCAGGGCGAGCCGTACCGGCGGCTCGACCCGATCGCGCCGCAGCATCCGGTGGTGCCGGCCGATGCGCCCGGCGCGCTGCGCTGGCTGCCGATCGAGCCGATCAGCTCGGCTGGCTGACTGACCGGTAAGCGTCCCGGTGCAGCGGCGCGCGTCCGGGTGGTTGCTGCGGCGTGGGCAGCAGCGGCTCACGCTTGTGCAGTGTGATCGTTGTCGGCGCGTCGGTGCTGAGCTCGACGTCCTCGCCGGCATGTCGGATAGTCAATCCACCCCCTGGGCCGTCGCGCAGCGTGTACGTCACTTCGTCGTGGATGACATCCACGGTCACCCGAAAGTCGTGCCAGCGCAACCGGAATCGCAGCCGTGAGATGCCGTCGGGCAGATACGGGTTGAGGTACAGGATGCCCTCGTCGTCGCGCAGGCCGCCGAAGCCGGCGACCAGAGCGGTCCACGCGCCGGCCAGCGACGCCATGTGCAAGCCGTCGCGGGTGTTGTGGTGCAGGTCGCGCAGGTCGACCAGAGCCGCCTCATAGGTGTAGTCGTGCGCCAGCTCCACATGCCCGACGTTGGCGCACATCACCGCTTGGGTGCAGGCAGACAGTGACGAGTCGCGCACCGTGCGCCGCTCGTAGTAGTCGACGTTGCGCGCCTTCTGCTCGTCGCTGAATTTGTGGCTTTGCCAGTGCATGGCCAACACCAGATCGGTCTGCTTGACCACCTGCGCGGGATAGAGCAGCGCGTACGGCTCGTGCAGCAGCAGCGGGTAGGTTGTCTTCTCGTTGAAGTCCCACTCGGCGTAGGTGGTGAAGCCTTCGGACTGCGGATGCACGCCAAGCTCTTCGTCGAAGGGAATGTGCGCGGCGTCGGCGGCATCGCGCCACGCTGCGGTTTCTTCGGTGGTCACGCCCAGCTCGCGAGCGACCTCGGAGTGCCGGGCGCACGCGTCGGCGGCAATCCGCAGGTTGTGTGCCGCCATCATGTTCGTGAACACGTTGTCGCGCACGATCGCAGTGTATTCGTCGGGACCGGTAACCCCGTCCAGGTGCCACACTCCGTGGCGGTCGTGATGGCCGAGTGAGAGCCACAGCCGGGCCGTCTCGATGAGCACTTCCAGCCCGCAGTCCTTCTCCAGCGACTCGTCGCCGCTGACGATCCGATAGCGCTCGAAAGCCATGGCGATGTCGGCGTTGATGTGCCACGCGGCGGTTCCGGCCGGCCAGTAGGCGGAGCATTCCTGGCCGCGAACCGTTCGCCACGGATAGCTGGCGCCCTTGAGGTCCAGCTGTGCGGCGCGCTCCCTTGCTAAGTCCAAAGTCGAAGCCCGCCAACGCAATGCATCGGCAGCCGCGTGCGGCAAGGTATAGGTCAGCACCGGAAGAACGAATCCCTCGGTGTCCCAGAAGATGTGGCCGTCGTACCCGGTGCCGGTCAAGCCTTTGCTGGCGATACCGCGCCGCTCGGCTCGCGCACTGGCCTGCAGCAGGTGGAAAAGCCCGAACCGCACCGCCTGCTGGCATATCGGGTCGCCTTCGACCTCCACATCGGCGCCGTCCCAATAGTCGTTGAGAATCTTGCGCTGGGCGTCCACCAGGCCCTGCCACCCGCTGTAGCGTGCGCTGTGCAAAGCGGCGGCAGCCTGGTCGCGCAGCGCCGGGCGAGAACGCTGGCTTGACCAGCCGTATGCCAGGTATTTCACGATGCGCAGTTGCTGGCCTGGCCGCAGCCCGCAGATCACGGTCGTGCGGGCGAGGTCGTCGCCCGCGTCGTTGGTGATCTCCACGCGGCCTTCTACCTCGACTTCGTGGTCCATCGCCGCGGCCATCATCAACGCACTGGCGCGCGTCCGGTGCATCAGCAGTGCACCGCATTCGGTGTCCTCGTGTTGGACGGCCTCCAGCGGTTTGTCGAGGATGGCCGCAACCCGAGGATCACCTGACGTAACGGGCAGGTCCTCGTTGGCGACCAGCTCGGATTGCACTGTGACACGGACGAATTCGTCTACCGCCTCGACCACGTACTCGATGGCGACAACGCTGCGCTGTGCCAGCGATACCAGCCGGGTCGAGGTCACCAGGACCTGCTTGCCGACCGGTGACTGCCAGTGCGCGTATCGGGTCAACGTGCCGGCTCGCAGGTCGAGCACCCGCTCGTGGCTCAACAACTTGCCGTAGCGAACGTCGAACGGCTCGTCGTCGACCAGCAGGCGCAGGATCTTGCCGTTGGTGACGTCGACGACCGTCTGCCCGGCTTCCGGGTAGCCGTAGCCGGCCTCCGCGTACGGCAGCGGCCGGACCTCGTAGAACGAGTTCAGATACGTGCCGGGCAGGCCGTACGGCTCGCCTTCGTCGAGGTTGCCGCGAATTCCGATGTGCCCGTTGGACAGCGCGAACAGTGACTCCGATTGCGCCAGCACGTTGAGGTCCAGATGAGTCTCGCGGACCTGCCAGGGTTCGACGGGGAAGGTGTTATCCGTGATCATCCGGCGCCTACAGCAGATCGCCGAGGTCGGTGACCACGACATCGGCGCCGTGGCTGCGTAATTCGTCGGCTTGACCCACACGGTCGACACCCACCACGTAACCGAAGTTGCCGGCGTGCCCGGCAGCGACGCCGGAGAGCGCGTCTTCGAACACGGCCGCTTCGGCAGGGGAGACGCCCAGCAGCTGTGCGGCACGCAGGAACGAGTCGGGCGCGGGCTTGCCGGCGATGTGCTCCTCGCGCAGGGTCACGCCGTCGACTCGTTGCTGGATGAACTTGTCGAGCCCGGTGATCTCCAGCACCTGGCGGGTGTTGGCGCTGGAGGACACCACCGCCGTGGCCAGACCCGCGGTGGCCACCTTTTCCAGGTAGCGTCGCGAGCCGTCGAATACCTTGACGCCGTCGGTGAGCAGCGTCTGCTGGAAGGCGTCGTTCTTGCGGGTGCCCAGCCCGTAGACGGTGTCTTTGTCGCCCGAATCGTCGGGGTCGCCGTCGGGCAGTTCGATGCCGCGGCTGGCCAGAAACGACCGGACTCCGTCTTCACGCTTCTTGCCGTCGACATACTTCAGGTAGTCGTCGACCGGATCGAACGGGACGAACGGCTGGCCGGTCTGTTCGGCCCGTTGTCGCAGGAACGCGTCGAACATCACTTTCCAGGCCTTGGTGTGGACGCTCGCGGTGTCGGTGAGGACACCGTCGAGGTCGAACAGACAGGCGTGCACCGCATCGGGCAGTCCCAGCACGGCGGACCTCGCTTCCGGGGGTGTTTTCGACCGTGGCAATTACCACCTCACCATGCCCGAGGCTGGTCCGCTACACGTTCGGCTGACCTACTGTTTCCACGCTGTTTGGCTACGCGACCAGTCAGCTTGCCGCAGCCTGGAGGGCTTGCAGCGGAGCGCCGCTGATCACTCGGCTGCGTTGCCCATGCACGTCGACCGGCACGTCGCCCATCACGGTGACGCGGTGCATCAGCCGATACTGGTCGTCGTAGTCGTCGATTGCGCGGTGCTGGGTCGCCCGGTTGTCCCAGATGGCAACGTCACCGGCCGCCCAGTTCCATCGGATTGTGTTCTCCGGCATGGTGATTCGTCGTTGTAGCAATTCCAGAAGCACGTGCGACTCGTAGTTGTCCATACCGACGAAGCCGCGCACGAAGTCGCCGGCGACCAGGGTCCGCTCGCCGGTCTCCGGGTGTACCCGCACCACCGGGTGCTCGGTGCGGAAGTCGGCTTTTTCGAAGCGGGTCCGATGGGCTTTTTGCTCTTCGGTCTGCACTTGTGACGCAGCGACGTAGTCGAAGCGGTTGGTGTGCAACGCCCAGAGATTCTCGGCGAGGTGTTTGAGCGGCTCGGGCAGTTCCTGGTAGGCCGCCGCGGTGGATGCCCACAGCGTCGATCCGCCGTAGCTCGGCAGGGTGACGGCGCGCAGGATCGACGCGGCGGGGTAGTTCGCGACGAAGGTGACGTCGGTGTGCCAGCGGTTGGCCTTGGCGTAGTCGGAGTTGATCGGTGTGATGATCGGCGCGCCGTCGTTCTGCAGCGCGGGATGGGCGATCGGAGTGCCCAGGCGCGCGGCGAAAGCCTGCTGCTGGGCATCGTCGAGGTGGTGCTGATTCCGGAAGAAGATCACCTTGTGGCGCAGTAGCGCCTCGCGGATCTGTCCGACGGTGGCGGCGTCGAGATCGCCAGCGAGGCGGACGCCGTCGATGTGGGCGCCGATCCGGCCGCACAGTTGCGTCACGGTCAGGGTGGATGTGGACGGAATCGTCATTGCAGTGGTCCTCTCACCTGGTGTGTAGTCACTCGACTACACCTGCATGACGGTAACTGTAGTCGATCGTCTACGCAGGTGTCAAGACGTTTCGCGCCGGACGGGCAGCCAGCATGCCGCCAGTGGGACGGTGGTGACGACGCCGAGGGCGAGGACTCCCGCGATGTGCTGGTGCTCGTCGGGCATGGTCACCGCCATTGCGAGCATGACGGCGAAATGGGCGCCGTTCGCTGCCAGATTGAAATCGAGGAATAGTCGGTTTGCGCTCGCGTCGCGCGCGGATGCAAACAGAAAGATCGCCCAGACGATGTAGACGGTGGAGAACATGATGGCGACTGCTGGATCGCCAGGGCCGCCCGCTCCCCAGTCGAACAGCCTGCCAAGCACCGGCGGCAGCGTGCCGATGCGATGGGTTGTTGAGAGGATCAGGTTGGGCACGAAGAAGGCCAGATACCCGACCGCGGTGACCCGAATCATCACCGGCAGCCACGCCGCTGCGCGGCCCGTCATGGCGAGCCGACGGCGCGGGCGACGCCTTGAATCACGCGGAGTCGTCCGTCGGTGAGGGCGGCCGTGAGGTTCGTGGCTTTGGCCGCGAAGTCGGTGACGAAGGCGTGCAACCCGAGCGGGTTGGTGGGCAGGGTCAAGAATGTCTGCATCAGCGCGGTCGCCTGGTCGGTTCGATCATTCCAGTGTTCGATCGCGAACCCTGAGCCCTCGATGACGCGGCGCAACTCGTCGGGCGTGACCAGGTGGCTGTACCCGGGTTGGTCGGCCCAGGGCAGTGGGTACTCGAGCTCGCCATCCTCGCCAGACGTGATGTCCCAGATCGCGATCCGGCCGCCATCGCGCAGGACACGGCGTGCTTCGGCGTACAGGCGGGGCTTGTCGGCGACGTTCATCTGGACGTGTTGGCTGAATATGACGTCGAAAGTGCCATCCATGAAAGGCAATTGAGTGACGTCTGCTTGACGAACGTGAATCAGGTCGCCCAGCCCGACGAGCCGATTCAGCCAACGGTTGACGTCGCAGTACTCCTCGGTCAGATCGACGGCAGTTACCCGGCAGCCGCACAGGTCGGCGACGAAGCGGGCGGTGCCGCCGATCCCGCTGCCCGCGTCGAGCACCTCGTCCGCGCCGCCGATTCCGAGTAACCCCACCAATTCGGTTGTGGCAAAGCGGCCCATCGTGTGGAAGTCCTCCAGCGGCGCGAGGTCGGCGGGTGCCAGGTGATCGAGGTCTTTTCCCGCGGCCAGGAGGGCCCGCTCGATATTGGGCCGGGACAGGCCGGTCGCGTACTGGTCATGGATCCGGGTGCCGGTCATTTCGGTTTCCTTCCTGCTATGCCGACGCGGCGATTTGCGCGGTCGGGCCGAGGTGCTCGTTTCGCCAGAACGTGGACTGGCCGGACAGCCGCGGATGGGCGGGCCGGGGATGCTGTTGGAGCCGGTCGAAGCGGTCCAGACGGTGCATTGGTACCAGTCCGGTCAACAGGAAGTTCCAGACCTGGCGGGTGAGATTGGCTGCGGTCCGGTGGGATTCCGGGCCGGTGACGTAGCGGCGTGCGATCGTGAGGAAATCCTCCGGTTCGATGCCGGCGACATCACGGACATGCGTGGTCGGGCCGCCCGCTTCAAAGGTTCCCAGGGCGTACTCGGGCAGGTAGTGGCGCAGGCTGGACTCGAAGAACAGATCGGTGCCGAGTCGCTTCGCGTTCACGCGCACCGCGCGCATGAACATCCACGGCGGGATATCGATGTGGCGGACCTTTCGGCCCAACGCCTCGCCGATCGCGTCGGCGATTTCGGCTCCGGACAGCAGCGCCGGTCCGGTCGGGCGGTACGCGCGGCCGTCGTGGCGGTGCGGGTCAAGTAGCGCACCGACCGCGACGCGGGCGATGTCTTCGTTGGAGGGCGGCGCGTTTCGGCCTGCCTCGGTGGGTGTCGGCAACACTCCCAGTTGGGCGGCCATCGGGACCAGTTGCATGTAGTTGTCGGCGAAGAATCCCGGATCGACCGCCACATGGGCGGTGTCCGGCAATAGCTCGAACAACTTGTCGCTCAGCCAGGCGTGCCGGGTCATCAGTGACGGGTGCTCGGGGCTGGCCAGCCATTGCCCAAGTGCCACAACCGCGTCCACCCGTGATCGCCGCGCAGCCACCGCGAAGGCAGCCGCGCTGTCGAGCGCGTGTGGATGGTACGGCGGGTTGAAGTACAGCCGGTCGACTCCGTCCAGCGCAGCTTGAATCTGCCGGATGTCAAACATATCGCCGACCACGACTTCGGCGCCGGCGGCCCGCAATCGAGCACTGCGTTCGTCGTCGCGATGCACCAGAGCTCGAGTCGTGATGCCTTGCTGCAAGAGCTGGCTCGTGACCGCGCTGCCGATCCTGCCGGTGGCGCCGGTTACCAGTACGCGTGGGTGTGTCATCGGATTTCCTTTCCTAGTTGGATGATTCGACCGCTTCGGCCAGCTCTGCTGTCGTGTCGATGGCTGGCGCCCGCCGGGCCCGTGCCGGCAGTAGTACGACGACGACGATCGCGGCGGTCAACGCGATGCCGGCGCAGATCAGCGATCCGACCTGAAGGCCGTCCAGGAACGCTTTGTTCACCGCATCTTGGATGGAAGCGCCGCCGGCGGCCCGCCCCGCCGGCGAATGTTCGATTACCTGGTGCGCCACAGCCATCGAGCGCTGCATCGCCGAGCGCACATCGGCTGGCAATCCAGCCAGCGCCGACGCGGAGCCGACGCGGCTGGAGTAAACCGATGCGAAGACGCTGCCCACGATCGCTACGCCCAGCGTGCCGCCGAATTCGCGAGTGGTGTCGTTGACCGCCGAGCCGACTCCGGCCTTGTCGGCCGCCAGGGATCCCATGATCGCCTCGGTGGCCGGCGCAAAGGTCAGGCCGAGGCCGCCGCCGAGCAGCAGCATCTGCATCGCGATCTGGCTGTACGGCGTTGCCGCGTCGACCGTGGAAGCCCATGCCAGGCCGGCAGCGAAGATTGCCAGACCGGCGGCGACGACGGCGGTGGTGCCGATCTGTTCGACCAGTCGAGGGCCCAGAACACTGGCCACCGCGATCGAGATGGCTACCGGGAGCAGGCGCACGCCTGCCTCGAATGCGCCGTAGTCCTTGATGAATTGGAAGTACTGGGTGATGACGAAGATGAATCCGAACAGCGTCAGGAAACCTGCGGTCACGGCCACGCTGCCGCCCGAGAATCGACGGTTGAGGAAAACGGTCACATCCAGCATCGGATGGGCGCTACGGCGCTCCCACAGGGCGAACGCGACGAGAACGATTGCGGCCAAGGTGAAGCCGAGTGCAACGCGCGAGCTGCCCCATCCCCAACCGGGCGCTTCGATGACGGTGTAAATCAACGTGGTCACCCCGACCGCGGACAGCAGCAGCCCCGGCACATCGACCGGCGGGGCGGCGGGGTCGCGAGAGGTCGGAACGAACAGCATTCCAGCCGCAATGGCGACGACCGCGGTCGGAACATTGACCAGGAAGATCGAGCCCCAGCTGAAGTGTTCGAGCAGCCAGCCGCCGCTGATCGGCCCGACGGCCACTCCGACGCCAACCATGGCCGCCCACAGCCCGATTGCCTTGGCGCGAGGAATCGGGTCGGTGAAAATGTTGGTGATCAGGCCCAGCGTGGTCGGAAAGATCACAGCGGCGCCGACGCCCATGGCGGCACGCGCGGCGATCAGCGCGTCCGCCGAACTCGCCTGCGCCGCAACAGCGGAAGTGATCGCGAACAGCGCGAGTCCGCACGACAACCAGCCCCGTCTGCCGAAGCGGTCGCTGAGGCTGCCGACCGAGAGCAACAGGCCCGACATGACGAGGGTGTACGCGTCGACGATCCACTGCAATTGCGCGGTGTCGGCGCCAAGCTCGCGCGACAGCGTGGGCAGGGCGACGTTGACGATCGTGGCGTCGACGCTGATGACGAAGACGCTCAGGCAGATGACGGCAAGCGCGGCGACGGGGTGATCGCGGAACAGTGGGCGAGATCGCATGGACAGGACAGTAAACTCAATAGACAAGAAAATCAAGTAATAAGTTGAAAAATATGTCTGATCTGGTAGGGTAGTGGCATGTCCGCGCGCAAGAGCTACAACCAGAACTGCCCGATCGCCAAAAGCCTCGACATCCTGGGTGAGCGGTGGACATTGCTGATCTTGCGCGAGCTACTCGGCGGGCCGCGCCGGTACAGCGACCTGCGCGCCGAACTGCCGGGCATCGCGACGAACCTGCTGGCCGAACGCCTCAAAGAGCTCCAGGACGCCGGGCTCGTCGACCGCGCCGAGTTGCCACCCCCGGTCGCGCGGACCGTCTACAGCCTCAGCGACGTCGGGTGGCAGCGGGTGCCGCCCATCCTGCAGAGCATCGCCTGGCTGGGGCTGGACCGGCTGGACCTGATCGGCGCCGGCCCGGTCTCACCGCTGACCGGATTCCTCGCCGGATTCGTGATTCCCGCAGACCCGCGCAGAACCGCGGGCTTGGCTGGGGTGTATTGCGCCGAGATCGACGGCCGCCGTTTCGAATTCGCGATGGACCAGGGCCGCATGGCGGCCGCTCACGGTAAGCCGGACGTCAATGTCACCGCCAGCGCGGTAGATCTCGCCACCGCGCGACTGGGCTCCACCGAAGCCAAGCGCAAGACGGCGCTGCGCCACATCACCTTCGAGGGTGATCACGACGCCGTCGAAACCCTGCGCGAGGCGTTCTCGCTGTAGGCCCGGGTCAAGGCTGCCGACAATGCTGTCAGGCCTGTAATGCGTTTATCCACTTTTCGAGGCGCCGGGCCTCATGGGCCATGAGTTCGGGTTGGGCAAGCGCGTTGGTGAGGACGGCGCTGCCCTCGTAAGCGATGATCAGCTCTAGTGCCAAGTCGCGGGCGTCGCGGCGGCCCATGGCATGAAATTGCTGCTCGGTCCAGTCCAGCAGGGTTTGCATGAGTGGAGCGGTGAGGGGATGTGACTTGCCCGAGTTCGCAAGCTCGGTGCAGAGGGTCCCTAGCGGGCAGCCGTGGTCGGCGATCGTCTCGCGCGACTCAGCCAGCATCGCCACGAGTGCTTTGAGCCGGGCCTTGGGGCTACCGTGTCGCCGCTGCAATGCCGCGGTTGCGGATCGGATCTCCTCGGCACGTGCCTCGACGACGGCGGCGACGATGTCGTCTTTGGTCTTGAAGTAGTAATACACGTTGCCCAGCGGCACCTCGGCAGCCTCGGCGATGTGCGCGAGTGTGGTGCCCGCTATGCCCTGGCGGTAGAACAGGTCGCATGCGGCGGCGATCAGTCGCTCTCGCTTCCCGGAAGCCTGTGACGATGCGGCTCCGTCGGCGTCAGTTAAGTCAGTCATCTCACTCACTGACTATAGACGGCACGCGTCCATGCTCAAGTTCCACAACAGGTCCCGGTTCTCCCGGTTGTTGAAGGCGGTCTTGACTTTCTGCACCTTGCCGTTCGCGAAGTACTGTCCGGAGATCTGGGCCGCATCTGGAGAGCCCGCGAGGAACACCGACGTGGCGGCGCCTTTGTCCGGAGACCGCGAAAAGGGCAGAGCCGCATAAGAGATCGCGCGGAAGACCCCTGGGGCTCCGCGCATCATCGGAGTTCTGACGATCCCAGGATGCACGGCGTTCGCGACGACGCGGGTCGGCTTCAGTCTTTGGGCCAACTCGATGGTGAACAGCAGCACGCAAAGTTTGGACGCCGCATATGTGCCGATGGTCGAAAACTGTTGTTCGCTTTGCAGGTTGCCCGGGTTGAACTTGCCAGCGCGGTACACGCTCGAGCTCAGGTTGATAACCCGGCCCCGGAGGCTCTTTTCCAGTTCGCCCAGCAGCAATTGGGTCAGATAGAACTGCGCTAGGTAGTTGACCTGAAACGTCGTCTCGTAGCCGTCCGCGGTCAGTACGCGCTGTGGCATGACGATGCCGGCATTGTTGATCAGGACGTCCAGTCGCGGGTAACGCACCATGAACATCTCTGCGAGGCGGCGCAACTGGGCAAGCGAGCTGAGGTCGGCGACGAGGTAGTCGACATCGCGGTTGCCCGTCGACGCGACGATTTCGGTTGTGACGGTTGCCGCCTTGGTCTCGTTCCGCGCGGCCAGCACGACGGCGTAGCCCTTCCGGGCGAGCTCGGTCGCGGTGACCTTGCCGATGCCGTCAGTGGCTCCGGTGATGAGGCAGATTGGCTTGCTCACGAGCGCTCCGGCGGCTATTTGGCGGCGGCATCGACCGAGGCGGGCCGTGACAACATGCGCGCCATCATGGAGCGGGTGAGCGCCGGTGGCGCCAGCGCGGCGGTCACCCGGTTGATTCGGCCCGGTACGCAGCGGGCCCGATTGCGCGCCAGTGCGCGCAGCGCCTCGCGGACGCAATCGTCCGGCGCCATGGGTGGTATGGGCATTTTGTCGGGATCCAAGCCCAGGTCGGCCAACGCCGGTGTTCGGGTGGGCCCGGGGTGCAGCACCGTCACGTGCACCCCGTGCTTGGCTAACTCGACGTGCAGGCCGGCGCCCAGGCTGGCGACATAGGCCTTCGTCGCTGCGGTGTTCGCCATGTACGGCACACCATGGATCGCGCCGAGTGCCGAGACCAGCACGATGCCGCCGCGGCCGCGTCGCGCGAGTCGTTCACCGAAGTGGTGGCTCAGGCCCAGATGTGCGGCGGTATTCAGGCGCAGGATCGCTCGCTGCGCTTGCAAGCTGGAGTTCAGGAACGGCCCGGGCAGCGCCGCGCCAGCGTTGGACACCAAAAGGCCGACGTCGATGTCGGCGGTGGCGTCAGCGATCGGGGTCAGCGCGGCCGGATCGGACAGGTCGACGCCAACGGTGCGACTGTCGACGCCGAAATGCCGGGCCAGCGCGGCTTCCAGTTCCTGCAGCAAGGCCACGCGCCGCGCGACGAGTACCACATTGATGCCTGCGGCGGCGAGCTGATGTGCGAATGCACGCCCGATTCCGGATGACGCGCCCGTTACCACCGCCCACGGGCCGAACTGATCTGCATTGACACGCATGGCCTTTGACCCCTCTTCCTGTGGCACCGGCTATCCCACACTTAGTTAGCTAGTTAGCCAACTTACAACCACGACAGGTTTCTTGACAAGGCCTGGACGCTACGTTGCTTCGCGGTTCGCCGCTTATGCGGGCTCGTAGCAGGCTAGACATGTGGAAAACATCTGCGGCGGGGCGATTTTGCGATGGAAATTGCTTCTCTAGATAACGCGGTTGTTCAAACGCGCTGAGTGTTGATAGCATCGCGTCAAGTTAGTCACATGACTAACTCGTGGCCGACCCAAGAGGTAGGACGAAGAATGGTGGTCGTCAAGCGCGGGTGGGTTCTTCTGGTCATCATGGTCTTGCTGGCCGTCGCAGGTTTCGCCGTTTATCGCCTGCATGGGGCGTTTGGCGTGCACGGCGCCACGCAGGCCGCCAGCGCCCGTGCCGACGACATCAGGCCCTTCAACCCCAAGCATGTGACGCTGGAGGTCTTTGGCGCGGCGGGGACCATGGCCGACATCAACTATCTCGACGTCGACGCTGCGCCGCAGCGTGCTGACGACATTCGGCTGCCATGGACTTACAGCGTTGCGACCACGGCCCCGGCGGTCAGCGTCAATGTCGTGGCGCAGGGCGATGGTGACATCATCGGCTGCCGAATCACGGTAAACGGCCATATCAAGGACCAACGGACGGTCGCGGGAATTCACCCGCAGACCTTCTGCCTGGTGAAGTCCGCGTGAGCGACGCACCTACCCCGGCGCGGCAGCCGATCGCAAGGGCAATTCGCGTGCTGTCGGTGCCAATCCTATTGTTCTGGCTTGGGCTCGCCGCGGTGACGAATATTGTTGTGCCGCAACTAGAAGCGGTCGGAGAAGCTCACGCCGTGTCGATGAGCCCCGACGGCGCACCGGCGATACAGGCGATGAAGCGCGTCGGCCAGGTGTTCGGAGAGTTCGACACCGACAGCGCGGTCATGATCGTCCTGGAGGGCCGGGCCCCGCTCGACGTTCCGGCGCACCAGTTTTACAACGAGCTGATCCGCCGACTGTCACAAGACCACAAGCACGTTGAGCACATCCAAGACTTCTGGGGCGATCCGCTCACCGCGGCAGGCTCGCAAAGCCCCGACGGGAAGGCGGCCTACGTTCAGGTCTATCTCGCCGGTCACCAGGGTGAGACGTTGGCCAACGAGTCCGTCGACGCCGTCCGGCGCATCGTGTCGACCACCCCGGCGCCCAACGACATCCGAGCTTATGTTGCCGGGCCCGCGGCGGTCACAACCGACCAGCTGGAATTCGGCAACAAAAGCGCGCGCAAGGTCATGGGGGTGACGGTCGGCGTCATCGTGCTGATGCTGCTGATCGTCTACCGCTCCTTGGTCACCGTCCTGCTGACGCTGCTGATGGTGTTCATCGAACTGGCCGCTGTGCAAGGGGTGATCGCGTTGCTCGGCAACCACGGCGTCATCGGGCTTTCGACGTTCGCGGTTCAAATCCTTCCGATTCTTGCCATCGCGGCAGGCACCGACTACGCGATCTTCGTCGTCGGCCGATATCAAGAAGCCCGTCAGGCCGGGCAGGACCGGGAAGCCGCCTACTACACCATGTTTCGCGGCAGCGCTCACGTGGTCCTG
Source organism: Mycobacterium sp. (assembly GCF_035314665.1). Lineage (GTDB taxonomy): Bacteria > Actinomycetota > Actinomycetes > Mycobacteriales > Mycobacteriaceae > Mycobacterium. The sequence goes on from NZ_DATFZD010000347.1 coordinate 15,776, forward strand.
GGTTCGGGTCTGACTATCGCCGGCGCGATGTTCTGCCTTAGCTTCACCAGACTGCCCTATTTTCAAACCCTGGGCGCGCCGTGCGCGATCGGGATGTTCACCATGGTGACGGGCGCCCTCACGTTGGGTCCGGCCATCCTGACCCTGGGCAGTCGATTCGGCCTGTTCGATCCGAAACGAAAAATCAAGATGCGGGGATGGCGGCGGGTAGGAACCGCTATCGTCCGGTGGCCCGCGCCGATACTCGCGGCGACGTGTGCGACGGCTCTCGTCGGGCTGCTGGCTCTGCCGTCATTCACGACCAGCTACAACGACCGCAACTACCTACCCCGGACCACGCCGTCCAACATCGGATACGCCGCGGCGGACCGGCACTTCTCGTCAGCGCGGTTGAATCCCGACCTGTTGTTGATCGAGACCGACCACGACATGCGTAATCCCGCCGACATGCTCGTCCTCGACAGGGTGGCCAAGAGCGTCTTCCAGGCCGACGGGGTCGCGCGTGTTCAGGCCATCACCAGGCCGTTGGGTGCGCCAATCGCGCACACTTCCATTCCATTTCAGATCAGCATGCAAGGCACCACGCTGACCGAGAACATGAAGTACATGCACGACCGCATGGCCGACATGCGGTCCGTCGCCGATCAGATGGCGGGCGTCATCAACACCATGCAACGCATGCTCACCCTGATGCGCCAGCTCGCCGACACCACACATGACGTCGCGGGCCGAACCAGGCAAATCGTCGCCGACACCAACGATGTGCGCGATCGTATCGGCGATTTCGACGACTTCTTCAGGCCGCTGCGCGGCTACTTCGCCTGGGAACCGCACTGTTTCGACATCCCCGTCTGCTGGGCGTTGCGCTCAGTTTTCGATTCGCTCGACGGCGTCGACAAGCTCACCGACGACCTGGGCGATCTGGTCAAGGACACCGACAAGCTAGATACCCTGATGCCGCAGCTGATTTCGCTGCTGCCGCCGATTATCGACGCGACAACGACCATGCGCACGATGACGATGACCATGTACAGCACGTTCTCGGGTCTGCTGGATCAGATGGACGCCGCACAGCAGAACGCGTCCGCAATGGGACAAGCTTTCGACGCGGCCAGAAACGACGATTCCTTCTACTTGCCGCCGGAAGTGTTCGACAACCCCGACTTCAAACGCGGTCTGACGATGTTCCTTTCACCCGACGGCAAGGCAGCACGGTTCATCATCACCCACGACGGTGATCCCGCTACCCCGCAGGGCATCTCGCACGTCGACGCGATCAAAAAGGCCGCGCGCCACGCTGTCAAGGGAACGCCGTTGGAAGACGCCAAAATCTTTCTGGGTGGCACCGCCGCAACATACAAGGACATGAGCGACGCGGCTAAATACGATCTGCTGATCGCCGGGATCGCCGCAGCCTGCCTGATCTTGGCCATCATGCTGATCATCACCCGCAGTGTGATTGCCGCACTGGTCATCATCGGTACGGTGGTGTTGTCGTTGGGATCCTCGTTCGGACTGTCGGTGCTCGTCTGGCAGGACATCTTGGGCATTCCCTTGCACTGGCTGGTGATAGCGATGGCGCTGATCGTCCTGTTGGCGGTGGGATCGGACTACAACCTGTTGCTGGTCTCCCGGTTCAAAGAGGAAATCGGCGCCGGTATCAAGACCGGAATCATCCGCGCCATGGGTGGAACGGGAGCGGTGGTGACCTCTGCGGGCCTGGTGTTCGCGTTCACCATGTCGTCCTTTGTGTTCAGCGATCTACGGATGATCGGCCAATTCGGCACGACCGTCGGCATCGGCCTTCTCTTCGACACGCTGATCGTGCGGTCACTCATGACACCGTCGATTGCCGCCCTGCTCGGACCCTGGTTCTGGTGGCCCCGACGGGTAGGCGCTCGGCCTCGCGCCGTGAGACCCCATGAATCCGAAAATATTTCGGCCCGGGCCGCCACCGAAAGCTTGCATCCATGACCTTTACTCCCGCCAACGCCCACACGCTATCGAGGTCGATACGCGTCGCTGCACCGCCGGCCAAAGTCTGGGAGCTGATCACCACCGTCGCCCGGGTCACCGAGTGGTACGACACCTGGGACGTCGTGGAACACGCTACTGATGAGGAACGGCTACAGGTAGGCACGTCGTTTCGACTAATCCGTCACCGCGTCGGCCGCGATGACACCGCGCTGTGCCGCGTAACCTCGGTAGAGGCACCGAGGCGTTTGTGCTGGCTGCAGCACGCCCCCCAGCTACCTCCCATGTCGGTTGAGTTCCAGCTACTTCCCGACACCGAAGGCGCCACCGACACGTGGGTGAACCACACCAGGACCTGGATCAAACTGTGAGAGGTCATGGACGGCGTCCTGTCGTCACCACGACACCGGCAATTCGACGAGCCCGCCGGCAAGCACGTCGCGACGCGTGGGCAGGCTTGCGGGATCGACCGTCACGCGCAGTGACGGAAATCGCGGAATCAGTTGAGCGAAAACCGCTTTCAGCTCGATGCGGGCCAGCGGGGCTCCAATGCAATAACGTCCGCCGTGCCCGAACGTGAGGTGGGCGCCGTCCTTACGGGCGATGTCAACGCGGTCCGGGTCGGCGAACACCACGGGGTCGTGGTTGGCGGCTGAAATGTCGAGCAGCACCAGGTCTCCGGCGCGGATTGCCACACCGTCGATATCGAAGTCCGTGCGCGCGTAGCGGGGAATGCCGCCCACGCCACCCCCCGTTGACGCCGCGCGCAACAGCTCCTCGACGGCGTTCGGGATCAGCGCGGGGTTATCCAGGAGCGCGGACCACTGATCGCGATTCGTCAGCAACAGGACCGCGCCGAGGCCGGTCTGGACCACCGTGGTCTCGTGCCCGGCGAACAGCAAGAACATCGACATCGTCGCGGCATCTTCGTCGGAGACGCCGTCGGTCGCACACAGCCTCGACATCACATCGTCGCAGGGATGGGCGCGCTTGTACTCGACCAGCCTGCGGCCGTAAGCGAACAGCTCGGCCAGCCCGCGCTCGGAGCGGTCGTGGTCGCGCACATTGCCGGCGTCCTGTGCCCAGGTGCGGAACTGGTCCCTGTCGGAGTAGGGGACCCCGAGCAGCTCGCAGATCACCAAAATCGGCAGCGGTAGCGCCAGCTGCGCGTGCAGGTCGGCCGGGGGGCCATGCTTCTGCAGTTCGTTCAACAGTCCGGAGGTGAGTGCGTCGACCCTTGGTATCAGCGCGCGTAAGTGTTTGGGCGAGAAATGGGGCTGCAGCAGCGCCCGCATCCTGGCGTGGTCGGTGGCCTCGGTGTCGAAGTCGCCCAGCGGCCACCGAACAATGCCGAATCCCCGGTGCGCGCCGCCGTCGCGGGTTCGCGATGAGAACGGCCGAGGCGATCATCGTCGAGCAGCTCTCGCACCCGGGCGTAGTCCGTGAATAGCCAAGCCTCGTGGCCCACCGCGGTGCGCACGCGATGAACCGGCAGTTGGGTGGATGTCATGACACCTGCCTCCAGCCAGAGGAGCCTTGTATAAGGCTACTTGTACACTCATATCTAAACAAGAGGAGGTCGGAATGACGGCGGTCCGGTCCGAGTCGACCCGGCGGATGCCCCGAGCTCAGCGGCGCGAACAGATCCTCGGAGCCGCCACTCGCGCATTCGCCCGCGGCGGCTTTGCGAACACCGGGCTCGACGCGATCGCCACCGAAGCCGGTGTCACGCCGGTGATCCTCTACCGGCACTTTGCGTCGAAGGCCGACCTCTACCGGGAGGTGATCGAGAGCGGTCACCGGCGGCTCCGCGACGCCACCGGCGGGCACGACTTCGACGACGCCAGCATTCCCGTACTGATTCGCGCAGCGGCGGCCGATCCGGACGCCTTCCGGCTGCTGTACCGTCACGCCGCTCGCGAACCGGAATTCCGCGAAATGATCGATACCCTCGTCGAGAGTTCGACCGAGATTACCCGCCGCCACCTCGCGGGCATCGCCGACGATCGATGGAAAAGCTGGGCGGCGCGATTACTGCCCAGCATGACAATCGACGCCGTCATTGCCTGGCTCGACGCCGGTCAGCCCGATCCCGACGAAGCCGCCATCCGAATCCGCCGCGTCGTCGACGCCGTGATCCAGTCCGCGTCCGCGCAGTGAGGGCGGTTGCCGGCTGCCATTAGACTTTCTGCCGTGGCCGAACACGCTGACATCGAGGTGGCCGGATCGCCTGTCCGTCCCGTGCTGGTCGTCGATTTCGGCGCGCAATACGCCCAGTTGATCGCCCGCAGGGTGCGTGAGGCGCGGGTGTTCTCCGAAGTGATCCCGCATACCGCGTCGGTCGACGAGATCAAGGCCCGCGATCCGCAGGCGGTGGTGTTGTCGGGCGGCCCGGCCAGCGTGTACGCCGAGGGCGCACCGCAACTTGACCCTGCGTTGTTCGACCTTGGCGTGCCGGTGTTCGGTATCTGCTACGGATTTCAGGCGATGGCCCAGGCGCTCGGCGGCACCGTCGCGCACACCGGGACCAGCGAATACGGCCGAACCGAACTGAAAGTCGTTGGCGGTGAACTGCATTCGGATCTCCCCAACAGCCAGCCGGTCTGGATGAGTCACGGTGACGCCGTGACCTCGGCGCCGGACGGGTTCGAGGTGGTGGCCACCAGCGCGGGTGCCCCGGTAGCCGCCTTCGAGAATCGGTCGCGGCGACTGGCCGGCGTGCAGTACCACCCCGAGGTCCTGCACACGCCGCATGGGCAGCAGGTGCTCACCCGGTTCCTGCTCGAGTTCGCCGGCATCGCCGCGGATTGGACGCCGGCCGGCATCGCCGAGGCATTGATCGAACAGGTCCGCAATCAGGTCGGTGACGGCCACGCGATCTGTGGGCTGTCCGGCGGGGTGGATTCGGCGGTGGCCGCCGCGCTGGTGCAACGCGCCATCGGGGACCGGCTGACCTGTGTGTTCGTCGACCACGGACTGCTGCGCGCCGGCGAACGCGCCCAGGTGCAGCGTGACTTCGTCGCCGCTACCGGCGCCAACCTGGTGACCGTCGATGCGGAAGCGACGTTCCTCGAGGCGCTGTCCGGGGTGACCAATCCCGAGGGCAAGCGCAAGATC
>NZ_DATFZD010000348.1:0-5972 GCF_035314665.1 Mycobacterium sp.
GTCGGACAACAGCACTCAGTGTCGTTGAGCCCCAACGAGGCTCCATCGATGCAAGCGATGAAGCGAATCGGCAAGGATTTCAAGGAGTTCGACTCCGACAGCTCGGCGATGATCGTCCTCGAGGGCGACAAACCGCTGGATGACGACGCCCATCGCTTTTACGCTGCGATGGTCAAGAGGCTCGAAGCGGACTCCAAGCATGTCGAGCACGTCCAAGACTTCTGGGGCGATCCGCTGACGGCCGCGGGTGCGCAAAGCGGCGACGGCAAAGCGACTTACGTTCAAGTGTATTTGGCCGGCAATATGGGCGAAAGCCTGGCCAACGAGTCGGTGGAAGCCGTGCGCAATATCGTGGCGAATTCGCCTCCACCGCCCGGTGTCAAGGTCTATGTGACCGGCGGCTCGGCAATGATGGCCGACCAGCACCACGCCGGAGACAAGAGCCTCAAGCTCGTCACTGCCATCACCATTGCCGTCATCTTGACCATGTTGCTGCTCGTCTACCGCTCGGTCGTCACGGTGGCTCTCGTCCTGGTCATGGTGATGATCGAGTTGGCCGCATCCCGTGGCATCGTCGCATTCTTGGGCTACTACAACGTGATCGGGCTCTCAACGTTCGCGGTGAATCTGCTCACCATGCTGGCCATCGCCGCGGGAACCGACTACGCGATATTCCTGATCGGCCGCTACCACGAGGCGCGCAACGCCGGAGAGGACCGCGAAACCGCTTTCTACACAATGTATCACGGCACGGCACATGTCATCCTGGGCTCGGGTCTGACCATCGCCGGTGCCACCTTCTGCCTACACTTCTGCCGGCTGCCGTATTTTCAGACGCTGGGAATTCCGCTGGCCATCGGCATGCTCGTCGCGGTCTTCGCTGCGTTGACGATGGCGCCGGCCCTGCTGGTCGTGGGCTCTCGGTTCGGGCTGTTTGAACCCAAGCGCAAGACCAAAACACGTAGCTGGCGGCGGGTGGGCACCGCCGTTGTGCGCTGGCCCGTTCCCATTCTCGGGGCGTCCATGGCGCTGGCTCTCGTCGGGCTGCTCGCGCTGCCGGGTTATAAGCCCAGTTACAACGACCGCAATTATCTGCCGCCCGACATCCCGGCCAACGAGGGGTTCGCGGCCGCGGACCGGCATTTCCCGTCGGCGCGGATGAATCCCGAAATGCTGCTAATCGAAACCGATCACGATGTCCGCAACTCCGCGGACATGCTGGTCATCGACCGGATCTCCAAGAGCGTCTTCCGCACCCCGGGCATCGGGCGGGTACAGGCCATCACCAGGCCGCTGGGCACGCCGATCGAGCACAGCTCAATTCCCTTCATGCTCAGCATGGCGGGCACCTCCCAGCAGATGAACATGTCCTACATGCAGGACCGCATGAACGACATGCTGGTGATGGCGGACCAGACCCAAGGCATGATCGACACCTTGGAAAGGATGCTGGGTCTGCTCCGGGAGCTCAACGGCGTCACTCACGACATGGTCGCTCAAACAAAAACGATGGTCGCTGACACAAACGACCTGCGTGACCGTATCGCGAATTTCGATGATTTTTTCCGGCCGCTTCGCAATTACCTCTACTGGGAACCACATTGCTTCGACATCCCGGTGTGCTGGTCGCTGCGCTCGACCTTCGACAGCCTCGACGGCATCGATACCCTCAGCGATGACATCGCCAAACTTCTTCCAGATTTGGACCAACTCGACGCGCTCATGCCCCAGATGGTGGCGATTATGACCCCGATGCTGGCGATCATGAAGTCGATGCGGACCATGATGCTGACGATGCACAGCACATTTGGCGGCCTCCAGGATCAGATGCAGTCGATGCAGCAGAATTCGAGGGCCATGGGCACGGCATTCGACGAAGCGAAGAACGACGATTCCTTCTACCTGCCCCCGGAGGTGTTCGACAACGCCGATTTCAAGCGTGGTCTGAAGATGTTCGTGTCACCGGACGGCAAGGCGGTACGTTTCATCATCTCCCACGAAGGTGACCCCGAGACAGCGGAAGGCATTTCGCACATCGACGCCATCAAGAACGCGGCGTTCGAAGCGATCAAGGGCACACCGCTGGAGGGAGCGAGAATCTACATGGCCGGCACCGCGTCCATGTTCAAGGACATGCGGGACGGCTCCAACTTCGACCTACTCATCGCCGGCGTGGCCTCCCTTTGCCTGATCTTCATCATCATGCTGGTGCTCACCCGAGCTGTCGTCGCTGCGCTGGTGATCGTCGGGACGGTGCTGCTCTCGCTTGGCGCGTCGTTTGGGCTCTCGGTGCTCGTCTGGCAGTTCATCCTCGGCATGCCGCTGCACTGGATGATTCTGGCGATGTCAGTCATCATCTTGCTGGCCGTCGGGTCCGACTACAACCTGCTGCTGGTATCCCGGTTCAAAGAGGAGATCCACGCCGGGATCAACACCGGCATCATAAGGTCGATGGCCGGCACCGGCGCGGTGGTCACCTCGGCAGGCCTCGTATTCGCTTTCACCATGATGTCGATGGTGCTCAACGATCTGGTCGTCGTGGGCCAGGTCGGCACAACCATCGGCCTTGGGCTGCTGTTCGACACCCTGGTCGTGCGGTCTTTCATGACACCGTCGATCGCGGCGCTGATGGGCCGATGGTTCTGGTGGCCCCAGGTTGTCCGTGCCCGCCCGGCGAGAAGTCAAGCGACGATTCCAGGGCGCCTTACGTCGGCCTGATTCTCAGATCGCCACTTTTCACCGCACACCCGGGACCATGCAAACAGCCGAACCACACCAACAACCAACACACACGCGGGCACTCGTCCCGACGGCCTAAACAACGCCTACGGCGTTCGGTCAGCCCATCACAGCCGGCGCGGTTCGCTCCCCGTGTCGAATCGCACCGCGCACCCAAACGCCCGCCCACGATGTCATCAAATCGCCGACTCAGAATGGGTTTCCGGCCACGGACGTCGCTCGCCACCCACGCCGAGGACAAAGAGTCGTAACTAGCACCACGGACGGTGTCTAAGAGGGGGCGGCCCCACCTGGCAGATGAGACCATGCGGTGATCATCGGCGGCATCATGATGACCGCGCTCGCCGCGGCAGCTTCGTCACGCCACCTCGGCAACAGCGTGTCGATGTCGGCGAGGTCATCGGTGACCAAGCCCAGTTGATCGGCTACGGGAAGCATCAAGCGCCATACCTCCATCGCGTAGGCAAAGATATCGGGGTCGTTGACTCCGCCTATCGGCGCCGCAATGGTCAGCTGTGGTGGGGGCAAGCCCGCGCGCTGAAACAGGCTGTGCAGCGTCGTGCCGAATCCGGGGTCCAGGCCAACGGCCCGAAAGGCGCTCACAATACCTTCTGTCACAGCCCGAAACTGGGGTGTCTCTGGGACGCTGCGCACTGCGCCGATATCAGTCTCGCAGAACGCGATCACACCGCCGGGCCGCACCAGCCCGGCGAGCTGGCGCAGCGCCGACTCCGGATCGGGCAGATGCATCAGGATCAGCCGCCCCACCACGGCGTCGACCGGTTCGTCCAAGGCGATGTCGGCGATCGTGGCCGTCTCGAAATCGACCCACGACAGGCCCAGCTCGGCGCCCCGAGTGCGGGCCACCTCGATGATCTCGGCGGCGGCGTCGACGCCCAGCACGGTTCCGGTGGGCCCGACCAGCCGAGCGGCCACGAAGGACACATCGCCGGGGCCGCAGCCCACATCCAGCACCCGCATCCCCGGCCGCAGCCCGGCCCGGCGCAGCGCGTGCTCGGTGTCGTTGTCGTACAGGCGTGCCTGCAGCTGCAGCCGCCGAATTTCAACATCGGCATGACCCAGCACATAGGTGCTCGTGGCGTGTGTCCCCGACGGTTCGGTGCTCATCGATTTCCTCCACCCCGTAAACGAATGCCCAGGATTGTGGCGCGAGACGACGCGGCTCCGCAGGCAAGCAGCCCACCGCTCGCGTCGACGGCCGCTTGCTGCAGTCGGTGGGCAACGGTCACGCTGGGCATTGGCGTGTGCGGATCCGCCCACGCCACAACGTAACGGCCCAACATCATCGTGGCGCCGCCTCTGGGAACAGGTCTTTCTGCTCTCGCAGGAATTGCGCCAGAGAATGCGGCGGCCGGCTGGTGAACTCTTCGAACGCATCGCTGGTGTGATAGAACGCCTGGTATTCCGGCGGGAGAGTGCGCAAGTAGCGCCACAAGTGGGTGAGGTGCTCTACCGCAACAGCATTGACCCCTGCGGCCGAAGCGGCGCTGGCCCACTGCTTGTCGCTGATCTCGACATAACCCACCGACCGACCCAAGATCTGGCCGAACGCGTCGGCGATCTCTTTGTTGGTGACCCCACCGGCCATCAATCGAACCACCGTGCCACTCGGCATCATCGGGCCCGTCAGCAGAGCCGCGGCCACGCGGGCAACGTCTTCGGCGCCCACCATCGGGATCGCTGTGGATTCCGGTCCCCAGGGCAAGGCGACGACCCCGGCCCGGGTCAGGCTGCTCAGGGCCCAAGTGCACAGGTTTTCATAGAAGACAGTGGCATCCAGATGCACGGCACCGACGTCGGCCCAGTCGAAGATCTGCTCGACCAACCAATGGCGAGCTTGGTGCGGGGTGGGCTGCTCGCCATCGGGCTGCAGCCACTGCGACAGGTTCACGACCTGCTCTACACCGGCCGAGCGTGCCGCGGCGGCGAACGTCGCGGCGGCGTCGAGCAGGCCCTCCTGCACCGGATAGGCGAAGTAGGCCCTGTGGATACCGTTCAGGGCGGCAGCGACTGATCGGAAGTCGCGTAGGTCGCCTTCGACGATTTCGGCGCCGAGCGCGCGAAGCCGATCGGACCGTTCATCGAGTCGGTGGACGAATGCGCGGACAGGGCTGCCCTTGTCCCACAGTAACCGGGTGACATGGAAACCGGTCGAGCCTTGACTGCCGCCCGCGGCGCCAGTGACAAGGATGGGCGCCAAACTCATGATGTTGTCCTTCCCGTCGGGCCGGCCCGGTACCTGGCGTGGCCGAGACGGCGATCCCGCTGGGCAAAGACGCCACTAGCAGCAAGGCCCAACGGTGGGTCATTACCGCGCCCTTCGGCGCGGCCCGAGAACCCGGCTTGGCGGCGTTCGCGCCCAACAGCAATCTAAACCGCTAAGACGACTAAATCAACTAGATAGAATTGAAAATTATCTAGGGTGATAGAATCGTCGCGTCACTGGGCGGCGGAGCTATGGCCAGGACTGTCCGATCGCCAATGGCCTGGACGTGCTCGGTGAGCGCTGGACACTGCTGATCCTGCGCGAGCTCGTCGGAGGTCCGCGCCGCTACAGCGACCTGCGTGCGCAGTTGCCGGGCATCGCGACAAACCTTCTGGCCCAACGCCTTGACGAACTCCACCAGGCCGGCGTGGTCGAACGCACCGAGTTGCCCCCACCGATCGCACGCACCGTCTACACCCTCAGTGACGACGGGTGGCGTCTCGTGCTTCCCATCCTCGGTGCCGTTGCACGTTTCGGCCTGCAGACGATGTCGTCCAGCGTCGAGGGATCCAGGTCACCACTCAACGGCTTTCTCGTCGGCGTGCTCCTGGGTTTCGACCCCGTCGGCGCCATAGGAGTCCAGGCAACGTATCGCGTGCAGATCGACGGCCGCAGTTTCGATTTCGCGGTGACCGGAGGACGACTTGCCGGGGCGCGGCACGAACCAGACGTGACCTTGAGCGCATCAGCATCCGACCTGGTGACCGCTCGACTGGGCTCCACTGCAACGCAGCGTCTGACGGCCCTGCGTCGACTACGCTTCGATGGCAAACCCGACGACGTCGACACCATGCGGACGGTCTTGAGGCTAACGAGCAAGACCGCCGCGGCCTCGACCAGCTGAGCCCTACCGCTGTCGGCCGACAGGCCGTGCGCGGCGGGGCGAACGTGCGGTGGGCGGCTGAGGGTCGCAGCGCAGCGACCCACCACCGTGCGACCCTGGCCA
>NZ_DATFZD010000349.1:0-2719 GCF_035314665.1 Mycobacterium sp.
CCCCGGTGGCACGCCGGTGTTCAGTGCCCACCAGATGTGCAGCGCAAAGCTGGGCAGCGACCCGCAGACGTGCGTCGCGAAACCCAATGGCGAGCTGCACGACACGACCGGGGTCTGGATCGCTGACGCCAGCGGGATGCCGTGCTGCTCCGGGGTGAATCCAATGGTGTCTGTCATGGCACTGGCGCGACGCACGGCGACGAACATGCTGAACCAGCTTTGACGCCTGCCGCAGTACTTATTGTGTGCTGTTAACCTGACGCGGCATGTGCGGGAGATCGTGGAAGCCGGCGTCGCCGACGGGTCTTTTGCGGTTCCGGACGGCTAGGGCGTCACCCTTGCCATCGTTTCACTGTGTGACGACGTCTGCCGGTGGTTCCCGACAGCGCGCTACGCCCATCCCGAAGCAGTGGCCAAGCTCTACTCCGAGTTGGCGGTACGCCTCGTCAGCGCGACTAGCGAGTAGGAACGACTAGATGATGCAACCGCAACTCGCGCAGCCCTGGGGAGGCGCCAGTCACTTCAGCGACATCGCCGGACCGGTGCACTGGGTGGACTTCGGCGGGCCGGTGGGGGTTCCGCCCATCGTCATGGTGCACGGATTGGGTGGCTCACACCTGAATTGGGTCAGGATCGGCGGACCGCTGGCCGAGCGCAACAGAGTGATCGCCATCGACCTGCCCGGATTCGGGTTCTCACCTGCCGCGGGCAGAAGGACCACCATCGAAGCCAACAGGAAGGTACTCGACCGCTTCATCAACGAAACCCTCGGCGGCCCAGTCATTTTGATGGGCAACTCGATGGGCGGTGCCGTCACGATCCTGGAGTCGGCCGCCACCCCGCAGGCGGTCGCCGCGGTAGTACTTGTCGATCCGGCACTGCCACGACCCGCGGAGGTTCCCGACCCCCAGGTCGCCGCACAGTTCCTGATGTACGCCCTTCCCGGCGTCGGTGAGGCCTTCATAGACATCAGCAGACGATCCAGAACCGACCGCGAGCTCGTCGAACGAGTCGTGAACCTGTGCTTTGCCGATCCTCGCCGAAGCTCCCCGGCGGTGATGGACGCCTCCACCGAACTCGTCGCACACCGTCGCCGCCATATGCCCTCCCAGGATGCCGCCTTCCTGCAGGCCGCACGGTCAATAGTCCGGGCCGGTCTCAGGCCGCGTCATTTCAAGAAGACGATGAGGTCGATTGTGCAGCCGGTGCTGCTCATCCACGGCGATCGGGATCGGCTGGTGCCCGTCGCCGCCGCGCGCATAGCGGCCGCCGCTAATCCCAAGTGGGACACCGAGATTCTCCATGACGTCGGACATACACCACAGCTCGAGGATCCCGACGCAGTAATCCACGCCGTGTCGCGCTGGCTGGATCGCCGCGAACTTGGCGCCACCGGCGCCGGAAACATGACCGCACCAGTTGAGGACAATCGATGAAACAGCTCTCCGGCTGCTCACGTCGTCTTGGGGACGTGTATGACATCCAACGGCGGACCGCCTCCGTCTGGCGCGACGGTTAGCTGCTGAGTCGCTCGGCGCCTGAGAGTCTCCGAGATCGACGTTAGCGACATCTGCTCTCGCACTTTGTCGCGCTACCGTCGATCTCGGCCGTGGCATGAGCAGCACCAAGCTCACCGGAGATCGCCGCGCACGCCGCCGACCCTTGCCAAGGGCCACCCAGGGGCAGCAGCGCGACGACACGCTGTCGACCGCGAGGTTCGAGTTCCGCTGGAACGACCAGTTCGCGCTGTCGCTCGACCCCGACAACGCTCGGTCGTTCAGGTACAGGCTCAGTCAGCGTCTTCGATGAACAGCGCCATCGACGCGGTAAATCCGTGCAACGCGTTGCGGCCCGCGATCGGGCCGATCTCCCCGGCGGCGAAGAAGCCGGCGAGCGGAATCCCACCAAGGAGTTCCTCGATGGTCGACGCGTCATGGTCGGCGACCCCGAACATCCGCCGCCCACGTCCGTTGCAGGTGAACAACAGCGCGCCAACCGGACGTCCGGGCAGCTGCGCTCCCGCCCGCTCTACGGCCAGGCGCAGGTCCTTGTCGGCCCCCGCTGCGTCACGGACCTGGAACTGCACGGTCGCTCCGACCTCGACAACGTCGCCGATCTCGATCGCCTCGGTCGAAGGGTCGGTTCCGAGCAGCCCGCGGATCAGGAAGTCGCCCTGACCCGGAGCCGCCAGGTGCTCGTCGACGACGATGCCGATCTGCAGGCCGTGGCTGACCAGTTCCTGCTCGCCGGGCGGCAGCCCCTCGACGATCTCACGCAGCCGCTGCAGCGGCGGTCGGCCGCCCAGCTCGGTGATCTGCGCGCCGTCCGCGCCGGTGACGATGTATGGGTGGCCGATCGGCCGGCAGCCCTGCGACACGATCGGGATAGCGTGCATGCCGGGCAGGCGCACGCCGACGAGGCCGGAGGTGAGCACGCCGTGGTCGCGGAACAGCCGGGTGTCGCCCGGTCCCCGCGCACCGCTCACCACGCCGCCCAGCACGGTCGTTCCCGGCAGGTCGGTGTTGAGGTGCTCGATGAGCAAGCTCGACGGGAATGTGTACGGGTCCGGCAGCAGCAGATGCAGATCGTGCGCGGTCCGGTCGAACCGGTAACCGGTGAGCAGGCCACCCGAGCCGGTGCGGACGAAGTCCAGCTGGAACGTCTCGGCGGCCAGGCCGGACGCCAGCCACACCGCGACCGCGGGCTCGTCCTCTATCTC
>NZ_DATFZD010000350.1:0-3572 GCF_035314665.1 Mycobacterium sp.
GAGCCCCTGCCCAATGCGATGTTCCGCATTGAGCTGGAGAACGGCCACAAGGTGCTTGCCCACATCAGCGGCAAGATGCGGCAGCACTACATCCGCATCCTGCCCGAGGACCGGGTGGTGGTGGAGTTGTCTCCCTACGACTTGTCCCGGGGCCGCATCGTGTACCGCTACAAGTAAAAGCCCGAACCACAAACCAACGAGTAGACAGAACAGGATCGAAACAGCCGTGAAGGTGAACCCGAGCGTCAAGCCGATCTGCGACAAGTGCAGGGTGATCCGTCGGCATGGGCGGGTCATGGTGATCTGCTCCGATCCACGCCACAAGCAGCGCCAGGGCTAGCGGCGATCGCAAGCGCGGCGTAGCCGGGCGCAGCGGGTCGACGCCATATACCCGGCCCGGCCTGTACCGACAACTGAATGCAGACCTCCCAGCACCAGTGAACGGATAGGCCGTTCATCCACGTCCGGAACGGAGGCCGGACCCCGGAGCAATCAGCCGGGAACGGACTGGGATCAGACCTCCGCGAACAGAAGGAATGCCACCCATGGCTCGAGTTGTGGGCGTCGACCTCCCGCGCGACAAGCGCATGGAGGTCGCGCTGACCTACATCTACGGCGTTGGCCGGACCCGGTCGAATGAAATTTTGGCCGCCACCGGTATCGACAAAGACCTGCGCACCAAGGACCTCACCGACGATCAGGTGACCCACCTGCGCGACTACATCGAAGCCAATCTCAAGGTCGAGGGTGACCTGCGCCGTGAGGTGCAGGCCGACATCCGTCGCAAAATTGAGATCGGCTGCTACCAGGGCCTACGGCACCGCCGCGGCCTGCCAGTGCGCGGTCAGCGCACCAAGACCAACGCGCGCACCCGCAAGGGCCCCAAGCGCACCATCGCCGGCAAGAAGAAGGCCAGGTAAGTCATGCCACCAGCCAAGAAGGCAGCCGCTGCCCCCGCCAAGAAGGGTCAGAAGACCCGGCGGCGGGAAAAGAAGAACGTCCCGCACGGCGCCGCCCACATCAAGAGCACGTTCAACAACACGATCGTGACGATCACCGACCTGCAGGGCAACGTCATCGCCTGGGCGTCGTCGGGCCACGTCGGCTTCAAGGGTTCCCGCAAGTCGACGCCGTTCGCCGCGCAGCTGGCCGCCGAGAACGCGGCCCGCAAAGCCCAGGAGCACGGGGTGCGCAAGGTCGACGTGTTCGTGAAGGGCCCGGGCTCGGGCCGCGAGACCGCCATCCGATCGCTGCAGGCCGCCGGGCTGGAGGTCGGCGCGATCTCTGACGTCACCCCCCAGCCGCACAACGGCTGCCGTCCGCCCAAGCGCCGTCGGGTCTAGGAGAAGAACAGACAATGGCTCGTTACACCGGACCCATTACCCGGAAATCACGCCGGCTGCGCACCGACCTCATCGGCGGCGACCAGGCGTTCGAGAAGCGCCCCTACCCGCCCGGCCAGCACGGCCGGGCGCGGATCAAGGAGAGCGAGTACCTGGGGCAGCTGCAGGAGAAGCAGAAGGCTCGCTTCACCTACGGCGTCATGGAGAAGCAGTTCCGCCGCTACTACGAAGAGGCCGCGGGCCGTCCCGGCAAGACCGGTGACGAGCTGCTCCAGATCCTGGAAAGCCGGCTGGACAACGTCGTCTACCGCGCCGGGCTGGCGCGCACCCGCCGGATGGCCCGCCAGCTGGTCAGCCACGGCCACTTCTCGGTCAACGGCGTGCATGTCAACGTCCCGAGCTACCGGGTGTCGCAGTACGACATCGTCGACGTGCGGGACAAGTCGCTGAACAGCGTGCCGTTCCAGATCTCGCGTGAGACCGCCGGCGACCGTCCGATCCCGAGCTGGATTCAGGTGGTCGGCGAGCAGCAACGCATCCTGATCCACCAACTGCCGGAGCGGGCGCAGATCGAGGTGCCGCTCACCGAGCAGCTGATCGTCGAGTACTACTCGAAGTAAAAGACCACCTGCGCCAACCGGTTCAGGTACCTAAACGGCATCAAATAGCGGGTGCCGAGAAGGAGAAGAAGAAACACCATGCTGATCTCACAGCGACCCACCCTGTCCGAAGAGACCATCAGCGACAACCGTTCGCAGTTCGTCATCGAGCCGCTGGAGCCGGGATTCGGTTACACGCTTGGTAACTCGCTGCGCCGCACGCTGCTGTCGTCGATTCCCGGGGCGGCCGTCACCAGTATCCGTATCGACGGCGTGCTGCACGAGTTCACCACCGTGCCAGGCGTCAAGGAAGACGTCACCGACATCATCTTGAACCTCAAGAGCCTGGTGGTGTCCTCGGAAGAGGACGAGCCCGTGACGATGTATCTGCGCAAGCAGGGCCCGGGCGAGGTGACCGCCGGTGACATCGTGCCGCCGGCCGGTGTGACCGTGCACAACCCCGAGATGCACATCGCGACGCTGAACGACAAGGGCAAGCTCGAGATCGAGCTCGTCGTCGAGCGCGGCCGCGGCTATGTTCCGGCCGTGCAGAACAAGGCGTCGGGTGCCGAAATCGGCCGTATC
The DNA here is from genome assembly GCF_035314665.1 of Mycobacterium sp. Taxonomy (GTDB): domain Bacteria; phylum Actinomycetota; class Actinomycetes; order Mycobacteriales; family Mycobacteriaceae; genus Mycobacterium. The sequence continues at coordinate 2,528 of NZ_DATFZD010000350.1, forward strand.
CCAGTCGATTCCATCTACTCGCCGGTGCTCAAGGTGACCTACAAGGTCGATGCCACCCGTGTCGAGCAGCGCACCGACTTCGACAAGCTGATCCTCGATGTCGAAACCAAGAGCTCGATCGGCCCACGTGACGCGTTGGCGTCGGCGGGTAAGACACTGGTCGAATTGTTCGGCCTGGCACGCGAACTCAACGTCGAGGCCGAGGGCATCGAGATCGGGCCGTCGCCGGCCGAGGCGGATCACATCGCGTCGTTCGCGCTGCCGATCGACGATCTGGACCTGACCGTGCGCTCCTACAACTGCCTCAAGCGCGAGGGTGTGCACACGGTTGGCGAGCTGGTGTCGCGCACCGAGTCCGATCTGCTCGACATCCGCAACTTCGGGCAGAAGTCGATTGACGAGGTGAAGGTCAAGCTGCACCAGCTGGGTCTGTCGCTCAAGGACAGCCCGGCCAGCTTCGACCCGTCCGAGGTCGCCGGCTACGACGTGGCCACCGGCACCTGGTCCGCCGAGGGCGCCTACGACGACCAGGACTACGCGGAAACCGAACAGCTCTAAAGACTCAGCAGTATCTAGACAGGAGCGTCAGCAATGCCCAAGCCCACCAAGGGTCCTCGCCTCGGCGGGTCGTCTTCGCACCAGAAGGCGATCCTGGCCAACCTGGCGACGGCGCTGTTCGAGCACGGCCGGATCAAGACCACCGAGACCAAGGCTCGGGCATTGCGGCCCTACGCGGAGAAGCTGATCACCCACGCCAAAAAGGGCACGCTGCACAACCGGCGTGAGGTGCTCAAGAAGATTCGCGACAAGGACGTGGTGCACAACCTGTTCGCCGAGATCGGGCCGTTCTTCGCCGACCGCAACGGCGGCTATACCCGCATCATCAAAGTCGAGGCACGCAAAGGCGATAACGCCCCGATGGCGGTGATCGAGCTGGTGCAGGAGAAGACGGTCACGTCGGAAGCCGATCGTGCGCGTCGGGTAGGCGCGTCGAAAGCCGCTGCCAAGGCTGCTCCGAAGCCTGCACCTGAGCCGGAAGAGGTTG
>NZ_DATFZD010000351.1:0-34911 GCF_035314665.1 Mycobacterium sp.
GGGTACCCAGCATGCGCGGCAGCCTGTCGATCACTCCGTCGGCGTGATACTCGCGGTAGCCCTTCCAGTACGCGGTGATGTTGCCGGCGTTACCGACCGGCAGCGAGTGCACGTCGGGTGCGTAACCCAGCGCGTCGACGATTTCGAACGCCGCCGTCTTCTGGCCTTCGATGCGCATCGGGTTGACCGAGTTGACCAAGGAGATCGTCGGGAAGTCGGCGACGATCTTACGGGCGAGTTCCAGGCAGTCGTCGAAGTTGCCGTCGATCTGGATGACCTTGGCGCCATGCATGACGGCCTGCGCCAGCTTGCCCATCGCGATCTTGCCCTGCGGGATCAGTACCGCGCAGGTGATGCCGGCGCGGGCCGCGTAGGCCGCCGCCGACGCCGAGGTGTTACCCGTCGACGCGCACAGCACCGCTTGCTGACCGCGGGCCACCGCGTCAGTGACGGCCATCGTCATGCCGCGGTCCTTGAAGGAGCCGGTGGGATTGAGGCCCTCGACCTTGAGATGAACCGTGCAACCGGTCTTCGCGGAGAGCCTGGGTGCCGCTATCAACGGGGTGCCGCCCTCGAGCAGGGTGACTGGAACCCAGTCGTCGCCGACCGGCAGCCGCTCGCGGTAGGCCGCGATCACGCCCGGCCACGGTTGATGGATGCTGGTCTTGGCGGCGCTCGCCGAACTCATTCGCTGGTTCCTTCCAGCCGCAGGACGCTGGCCACACCCTGCACCACATCGAGGTCGGCCAGCGCGTCGACGGTCTCGGACAGTGCGGCGTCGGTGGCGCTGTGGGTGACCACCACGATGCGGGCGCCGACCCGCTGGCCACCCTCGCCGACAACGCCCTCTTGGCGAACTTCGGCGATGCTGACTTCGCGCTTGGCGAATTCTGCTGCAACCGAGGACAATACGCCCGGCTTGTCGGCGACGTTCATGCTCACGTAGTAACGGGTGGAGATGGCACCCATTGGCGCGATAGGCAGTTGGGCGTACTTGGACTCCTTCGGCCCGCGGCTGCCCAGCACCCGGTTACGCGCTGCCATCACCAGATCGCCGGTCACCGCGGATGCGGTCGGCGCGCCGCCGGCGCCCTGACCGTAGAACATCAGTCGGCCGGCGGCCTCGGCCTCGACCACCACGGCGTTGAATGCGCCGTTGACCGTGGCCAGCGGATGCGACAACGGAACCAGCGCAGGGTAAACCCGAGCCGAAACCCGCTGCTGCCCATCGCCGGTCGTGATTCGCTCGCAGATCGACAGCAGTTTGATCGTGCAGCCCAGGGACCGCGCGGACACGAAGTCGTCCGGGGAGATCTCGGTGATGCCTTCACGGTAGACGTCGTCGGCGGTCACCCTGGTGTGGAACGCGATGGACGCCAGGATGGCGGCCTTGGCGGCCGCGTCGTAGCCTTCCACGTCCGCGGTGGGGTCGGCCTCGGCGTAGCCGAGCGTGCTCGCGTCGGCCAGCGCACGCTCGTAGTCGGCGCCGGTGCTGTCCATCTCGGAGAGGATGTAGTTGGTGGTGCCGTTGACGATCCCTGCCACCCGCTGCACGCTGTCGCCGGCCAGCGACTCGGTAAGCGGCCGGATCACCGGGATAGCACCAGCCACAGCGGCCTCGAAATACAGGTCCACACTGGCGGTTTCGGCCGCTTGTGCCAGCTCGCCGGTGGAGACTGACAGCAGGGCCTTATTCGCCGTCACGACGGACTTGCCATGCTCCAGCGCGGACAGGATCGCTTTGCGGGACGGTTCGACCGGACCCATGACCTCGACGACGATGTCGACGTCATCGCGGGAGACCAGTTGGTCGATGTCGTCGGTGAGCAGATCGACAGGTACACCCCGGTCCGCAGCTACCCGTCGGACGCCGATACCGCGCAGCACCAACGGCGCGCCGATCCGGGCGGCCAGATCGTCAGCACTGTCCCCGATGATGCGAACAACTTCACTGCCCACATTGCCCAGTCCCAATACCGCTACACCGACCGGCTTTTCGCCACCGTTCACGCGTCACCCCACCTCCAGACTCAGAAGATCGTCGACGGTCTCCCTGCGCAGAATCAGACGGGCCTGCCCGTCGCGCACAGCCACCACCGCCGGCCGACCGATCATGTTGTATCGGCTCGATAGCGAGTAGCAATAGGCGCCGGTGGCCGCCACCGCAACCAGGTCGCCGGGCGCTATGTCGTCCGGCACCCAGGTATCCCGAACGACGATATCGCCGCTCTCGCAATGCTTTCCGACCACACGGGCCAGCGCCGAAGGCGCATCGGTGGCCCTGGAGGCCAGTCGAACATCGTATTCCGCGCCGTACAGCGCAGTGCGGATGTTGTCGCTCATCCCGCCGTCCACGCTGACGTAACGGCGATGCGCCGTCGTGCTCACGCCGACATCTTTGACGGTGCCGACCTCATACAGCGTGATGGTCCCGGGCCCGGCAATGGCGCGGCCGGGCTCGACGACCAGCCTGGGGACCGGCAAGCCCACCGCCGCGCATTCATTGCGCACGATGGATCCGAGCTTGTCGGCGAGTTCGCGCACCGGCGGCGGATCGTCGTTGGGCAGATACGAGATGCCCAGGCCACCACCGAGATCGACGGTGGAGATCTGCGCGGTCTTGTCGACCCCGAACTCGGCGACGACGTCGCGCAGCAGGCCGATCACCCGGTGCGCGGCGAGTTCGAAGCCGCCGACGTCAAAGATCTGCGACCCGATGTGACTATGCAGACCGACCAGTCGCAGGTGATCGGTGGCGAATACCCGTCGAACTGCTGCCATCGCCGCGCCGTTGGCCAGCGACAACCCGAACTTCTGGTCTTCATGGGCGGTGGAGATGAATTCGTGAGTGTGAGCTTCGACGCCGACCGTGACGCGGATCAGCACATCCTGGACGACACCGGCCTCACCGGCGATGGCATCGAGGCGCTCGATCTCGATCATCGAGTCGACCACGACGTGACCGACGCCGGCCTTGACCGCCGCGGTCAACTCGGCGACGGATTTGTTGTTGCCGTGCAGCGCGATCCGCTCGGGCGGGAAGTTCGCGTGCAGCGCGACCGCCAGTTCACCGCCGGTGCAGACATCGAGCGAGAGGCCTTCCTCGTCGATCCATCGCGCAATCTCAGTGCACAGGAAGGCTTTGCCGGCGTAGTGCACGTTGGATCCGTCGCCGAATGCCGCGGCGATCTCCCGACACCGCGCCCGGAAGTCGTCCTCGTCGATGACGAAAAGTGGGGTTCCGTACTCCTGTGCCAGCCAGTTCAGCGCGATCCCGGCAATGTTGACCCCCCCGTCGTCACCGCGGACCGCGTTGCGCGGCCAGACATTCGGCGCCAGTTCCAGCAGTTCCTGCGTCGTCGCGGGCCGCGGCGGAACGCCGGAGTGCTGGAACCCTTCGGCGTGCCGCGGACCAGCGGGGTGCGCGCTCACATCCGCTCCGGAGCGCGGACACCGAGGATGGCCAGGCCATTGGCGATGACCTGGCGGGTCGCCTGGCACAGCGCCAGACGCGCGGTGTGCAGCTGGTTGGGCTCTTCGTCGCCCTGCGGCAACACCCGGCACGAGTCGTAGAACCGGTGGTAGTCGCCGGCGAGGTCTTCCAGATAGCGGCAAACTCGGTGCGGTTCACGCAGGAACGCAGCCGTTTTCAGCACCCGCGGGAACTCGCCGAGACTACGGACGAGCGTGCCCTCCTTGTCGTGGGTGAGCAGCTCGAGGTGGCCGGTATCCGGAATCAGGCCGAGTTCGGCGGCGTTGCGGGCCAGCGCGGAAAGCCGGGCATGCGCGTATTGCACATAGTAGACCGGGTTTTCGTTGGACGCCGACGACCACAGCGCCAGGTCGATGTCGATCGGGGTGTCCACCGACGAGCGGATCAGGCTGTAGCGCGCGGCGTCGACGCCGATTGCTTCGACCAGGTCGTCGAGCGTGATCACGGTGCCCGCCCGCTTGCTCATCTTCACCGGCTCGCCGTCGCGGACCAGGTTGACCATCTGGCCGATGAGCACCTCGACGGTGGCCGGGTCGTCGCCGAACGCGGCGGCGGCGGCCTTCAGCCGCGAGATGTAGCCGTGGTGGTCGGCGCCGAGCATGTAGATGCACAGGTCGAAGCCGCGTTGCCGCTTGTCCAGGTAGTAGGCGAGATCGCCCGCGATGTAAGCCGGTTTCCCGTCGCTCTTGATCACGACGCGATCCTTGTCGTCACCAAAAGCGCTGGTGCGCAACCAGGTTGCGCCGTCCTTCTCGTAGATATTGCCGTTCTCGCGCAGCCGGGCGATCGCCTCCTCGACACGACCGCTGCTGTGCATCGACTCTTCGTGGGTGTAGACGTCGAAGTCGGTGCCGAACTCGTGCAGCGATTCCTTGATGTGGGTGAACATCAAGTCCACGCCGATTCTTCGGAACGTCTCGTGCTGCTCGGCGGCGGGCTGGCTCAGCGCATCGGGTGCTTCCTTTACGACTTGCGCAGCGATGTCGGCGATGTAGCTGCCCGCGTAGCCGTCTTCCGGAGTGGGCTCGCCTTTGGCGGCGGCGATCAGCGAGTTGGCGAACCGGTCGATTTGGGCGCCGTGGTCGTTGAAGTAGTACTCACGTACCACGTCGGCGCCCTGCGTGGTTAGCAGCCGGCCCAGGGCGTCGCCGACCGCGGCCCACCGGGTGCCGCCGATGTGGATCGGCCCGGTCGGGTTTGCCGAGACGAACTCCAGGTTGATCTTGTGTCCGGCCTGGGCGTCGGAGGTGCCGTAGGTGTGGCCGGCGTCGATGACGTTGTTGATGATGACGCCCTGCGCCGACGCGTCCAGGCGCAGGTTGATGAAGCCGGGTCCAGCCACCTCGGCCGAGGCGATCCCGTCGGCCCGGGTCAGTGCCTCGGCGAGCCATCCGGCCAGCTCGCGGGGGTTGACGCCGACCTTCTTGCCGAGCTGCAGCGCGAGGTTGCTGGCGTAATCGCCGTGCTCGGGGTTGCGCGGCCGCTCGACGGTGACCGTCGCAGGCAGCGCGGCGGTGTCGAGCGCATGCTCGGCCAGCACCGCGGTCGCGGTGGCCTTGAGCAGCTCGGCCAGGTCGGCGGGGTTCACGCAGGCCATCCTATTGGCTGAGGTGCTTGGGCCTCGAATCCATTCCGATGGCCATCCGGCCGCCATGATGCGTTAGTCTGTCGTGGCCCGTTGGCGCAGCATCTCTCGCGTGCGCCCCCGTAGCTCAGGGGATAGAGCGTCTGCCTCCGGAGCAGAAGGCCGCAGGTTCGAATCCTGCCGGGGGCACAAGTGTTTTAGCAGTTCAGAGGCTGTTTCTGCCTAGACTGACATGCCGTCTGCCATCCACGTGCCATCCACCTTCGCCTGCTCGCACGGTTCGCCGCTCCACGGAACCAACCTGAGCGGGAGAGCAGCATTGACTACCGCATCCCCCAGCCTCCACGAGGCTGCGATCGTGCAGCAGAGCTTCTACGCGGAAAGCATGCGCCACGGGGTTCAGGAAGCTCGAAAACATTCGGATGACCCCGACCTCGCCAGCGGGCGCATCTACGACATCAACAAGGTGTTCGTCATCTCAGACCGCGATTTCGCTCACGCCTGGGCGGTGTGTATGCCCGACGCCCAGAACCTTGAGATGCTAAAGAAGCTGTTCGACATTGGCGGTCGAGCCTATTACGAAGTCGAACTGCTGGATGTCCGTGGCGATCCGCTGCGTACTCCACCTGAGCCAGACCCTGACTGCTTCCAGGTGGACATGGCAAGGGTGATTGCAGTGCACCGACCACAGATGTCGCCAGCGGCGGGACAGGTACACATGCTCCGGATGGCAACCGCTGCCCGTGATCCATAACTAAGCAACCTGCTCCGCTGGCGGTGTGGGTTTGTGGCCCGGGCCGGCGAAGGACTTTAAGGAATGGGTGACGCTTCTCCCGCCCTTCGACGACTAAGAGGATTTGGGGTCCCTGACCGCCCCATGTGACGTAGCGAGTTGGCGGACCGTCTGCGCGCGGTGGTCGTACCGTTGCCGCATGGGGAGGAAGAAGCCGACGCCAACCACATTGTTCGACGAGTACGAGCGCAACAACGACGGCTATAAGAAGCGGACCGAGAGCCTGTACGAGTTCCTCAACCGCAGCGCCGGCGCGGATTGGGATGCGGTGCGGCGCGAGACGGAGCGGTGGTACGCAGCGTTCGACGACCCCCAGCGCGAATTGCTGGGCCGGTTCCGAAAAAACAAGGATGCCCAGCACTTACCGGCGTGGTGGGAGCTGTACGTGCACAGGCTCTTCGTGTGCCTCGGATACGAGGTAACGGTCCACCCGGAATTGCCGGGCAGGCCTGAGAAGCCCGACTTCCTCGTCACGCGCGGCGCCGAGAGCCTGTACGTGGAGGCGACGACGGCGTTTAACGGCGACTACACGGTGAATCCGCAGGGCCAGGCGTGTGTGGAGGACTTCATCGACAGTGCCCGAAACCCTGATTTCATTTTGGGTATTGAGTTTCCAACGGTAGGCCCAGCGGGGTGGCCAACCCGGAAGAAAATCGTTGAGCGCCTCGAGGCGTGGCTTGCTGGGTTGGATTGGGCTGAGGCGCGGGCAGCGTGGGACGAAAACTGCATGGCCTACATGGACTCGCCGCGGTGGCGGTGCCAGCAGAAGCACCGCGACTGGGTAATCGAGTACCTGGCAATACCTGTGCAGCCGGAGGAGCGCGGCAAGAGTAAGCGGCGTATCGCCATCTTCCCAACGCCAACACCAGATTTCAGTAAGGACATTGAGAAAATACGGGCCAAGTTAGACGAGAAGGGCGGCAACAAGTACAGCTCACTAGAGCAGCCGCTCGATAAGCCGCTCGTTGTCGCACTGCAGCTGTGGCATCACGTTGACGAATTCGAATTAAGAAACGTGCTTTTCGGCACCGAGCAAGTCCAATGGCTAGTGGACAATGCCACAGGATCGGTTGTGCCCGAAACCATTAGAAACATACGTGTCCCAGATGGCTATTGGCGACCGAGCTTCGATCCGCGTGGTACACGCATCTCCGGCGTGCTCTTTGGCAATACCCTCAGCGCCTACAGCGTGACCTCGAAATTGCCTGAGCTGTGGCTTAACCCGTGGGCCGCAACACCGCTGCCCGGGTTAGAGCCTTTCCAAACGCGCTACGTTGACGACGACAGCAACCTCGCCACACGTGAGGCTACCGACACGGCCGCGGCCGTCTTCAAACTGCCACCGGAGTGGCCCAATCCGACGGCCTAGCATCGGGAGGCTTGGGCGTTACGCAAGTCGAGCTCCGTAGCCTCAACATGTGGCGCACGATCTCGGCCCAGGAATATTCGGGTCCTACAGCTTAGGGCCGGTATGAGCCGGCTGGAGGACCGCCGCCGCTAACGCCCTGTCAAAGATCCCCAACGGCACTGTTCTAACTCTGTCCGAAGACTTAGATAGCGACGTGAGATCGTGCCCATTGTCACGTCAGTAGCGATCGAGGTCGATCAACCGCGCGTCACTGATCCCGAAGTGATGCGCGATCTCGTGGAGCACGACGTGTCTGACTTCGCGGCGTAGACGATCGGCGTCGCCGGCAGCGAGTCGCGTGATCGGCCTCCGGAAGATGCTGATCTTGTCGGGAAGCACTCCGCTGTACTTGCTGCTCCTTCGCGGCAGCGGTACACCGCGGTACAGGCCGAGCAGCGGCCGCCCGTCGGGAGGCTCGTCCTCGACGACGATCTCAACATTGCTCATTGCCGCACGGAGATCGGCCGGCAAGGAGCTCAGCGCGTCATCAATCGCCTCTTCGAACGGATCGTTAAGACCCGGCTCCCAACGCGCATCCATCTGCGCAACGATGCCAGAATCGGTGCTGGGATAGAGACGGCTTCTTCTTGGTACGACCTCAGGTCGCGACGGTTCTGGCGGCGGCGGAGGGATTTGAACCCTATTCAGCTACCTGATCAACACGCCTATGGCCGCCCTAGCTGCTGAAACACATCACAGTAGCTCACCTGAGTTAACTGTGACTGTGGCCAAATTGTGGCCACAGTGTGGCCACGGCTCGTCACAGGTACCGAGAAACCGTCTTCCCGGCGGGAGCCGTCGAATCCTCTGATCGACTGGACTGTCAGCAAATCCGCTCTGGGTTAGTGGTATCAATACCAAGTCGAGCGGGGCTGACCCCTTGGCACGATGGCTAGCCGCTCAGGCATTGAGCCCTCTGTCAGGATTGAACTGGCGACCGCTCGCTTGCGAGGCGCCTCAGCAGCGTCCTCATGGGTTCGCACTAGCTTTGCCGCCGCTCGTGCCTCAACCACCGCAGGATCCGATCATGCTGCTTATGGGCCATGGTCACAAGGAAGAGAACGGGTCTGCCTGCGTCTCTGGCGATTTCGGTGGAAAATTTGTGCTGCATCGGCGATTAAAACCCGATGGCGTACACCAACAACGGGTCGTCGATCCTAAGATTGCCCCGATCCGGAGGTAACTCGACATGGTCAGCACAACGGGTTACGACGTCATCGTGGTGGGATTGGGCGGTGTGGGAAGTGCGGCCGCCTATCATCTGGCGGCCCGAGGACGCCGGGTGCTCGGCCTGGATCGGTATGAGCCCGCCCACGACAAGGGATCCAGCCACGGCGGGTCTCGGATCATTCGCCAGGCTTATTTCGAGGAACCCGGTTATGTTCCGCTGTTGCTGCGGGCCTACGAGCTGTGGGAGAAGCTGGCTGCCGAATCTCAACGCGACGTGTACCGACTCACGGGGGGCCTTTTCATCGGGCCACCGGACTGCCTGATCGTATCCGGTAGCCTGCGTGCCAGCCGCCAATGGGATCTGCCGCATGAGTTGCTCGATGCCGCCGAGATCACCGCCCGGTTCCCGAACTTCACGCCTAACCCGGAAGATATCGCGCTCTACGACGCCAAAGCCGGGTTCGCGCGACCGGAGCTGACAGTGCGCGCACATCTTGAGATCGCCGAAAAGGCAGGGGCCACACTGCAATTCGGTGAACCCGTGCTGGATTGGAGCCAGACCGCCGGGGGGATGCGGGTCATTACGGGTCGGGGGTCTTACACCGCTGGGCAGTTGGTGATCTGCCCGGGTGCCTGGGCCCCGCAGGTGCTGGGTCAGTTCGGTGTTCCCATCGCGGTGGAACGTCAGGTGATGTATTGGCTGGACCCGATCGGCGGTGTTTCGGGGTTCGAGGATCACCCCATCTTCATTCACGAGAACGCCTTGGGCAGACATATATACGGCTTTCCGGCGATCGATGGACCGCGGGGCGGTGTGAAAGTCGGCTTCGCCGGCAACGGGATCGCCTGTGGGCCGGACACCATCGACCGGGTGGTGCACGAGCGGGAAATCAGCGAGATTCGGGCGCGGGTCGCTGAGTTGTTGCCGGCGCTGGCGGGCAACTGCCTGCACGCGGCGACCTGCATGTACTCCAATACACCCGACCGGCACTTCGTGATCGGGCGCCACCCGCAATGCGCCGACGTCATCATGGCGTGCGGATTCTCCGGGCACGGCTTCAAATTCGTTCCGGTGGTCGGCGAAATCCTTGCCGACCTCGCCATCGATCGGGCCACCGACCACCCCATCGCGCTGTTCGACCCGCAGAGATCGCCGACCGCATGACCGCTACCAGGCGGCCGTCCGGGATGCAACTGGTTCAATCCCAGTATCGCGCACCAGCATAACCGCAGCTCAAAGGCAAGGCAGGCGACCGCGAGAGACTAGCCGCCACCCCTAGCCCGAAACGCTGCTGAAGGGACGAACGAGATGTAGCCTCCCCCTACATGACGGAAGCCAGTTCGGGGCAGCCAAACACGCCGGAGCAACAGCCGGTTCAAGCCAATCCCGACGAGCCAACGACTCCCGAGCAAAACCAGACAGATTCCAGCCACAACGAGCCAAGCTCCGCAGCCCAGGAGCCGGCCAAGTCAGGGCAACGTCGTTCCAATGAGTTCTGGTTGGCACTCGGGGGGATCGCGGCAACTCTCATCGTCGGGATAACCGGTAGCTCGCTTGCCTATTCGGCGTCCACTCATCAGGTCAAAGCCCAGTCGGATCAGACGGCACTACAGGTCAAAGCTGAGTCGGATCGGGCGGCACTGAGTTTTAGCAGGGAACAAAGAAAGAATGCTTATGCGGCTTTTCTTGACGCCGTGGCCACTTTGGACAGACAGGAGCTTGAATTCTCCACATTGACACCATTTGATATAAAGCAAGCGGAAGATCAGTTCAAGCTCGTGGACGATGCATATCTTAAGTTCAATCGTGCTTCTTCAACCGTTCGACTGGTCGCGTCTCCCGACGTGGAAGAGGCGCGGAAAAAGATTCGCGACAAACACAACGACATACAAAGTCGGATCCGCGAAGTAATGAAGGCCGCGCGAACCGGCCAGCCCGAAAAGGCAACTGGTCTGAACGCTGATCTTTATAAGAATCTTGATCTCGCGCCCTCCCCACTGGTGCCGAACTTTATAGCGGACGCACAGAGAGATCTTGGGCTTTCCGGCGATTGATCATTCAGTCACGCGGGTCGTGACGTTCGCGCACAGTCTCACGGAGCCACCCGCCTTGTTTGCTGGCCCTGACGGCGCACTGGCACAGCCGGGTGTCGGAGTCGACTGGCGGGGCACCGCTGCGGGTTCGCCGGAGCGTGAATTGCGACGATGACCGTCACGGCCCACGTTTTCCGCTATGCGCAACCTCGACACCATCGACTCCGAGCTGCGGCTACTCGCCGCGGTCCGGTGGTCGATCCGCGAGCTGCGGCGAGCCGTCGAGTCGCCAGGTCGACGAGTTGTTCGACGAACGCAACAAGCTGACCGGGAGCTGACTGCTCGGCCAGCGTCCACGGGACCGCGAAAGCACCAAACTCGCATAGGTGAAGCCACCCGGATCCTAGAACCGTTTTGTGCAGCTAAGACCTCTCGAAAGTCGCACTACACCTGCTAGATGGCTGATATCGACCAAGCTGAACTAACCACGCCGTCGAACGAGTCCGCCTACCATCCCCTACATGGGGGGCGACCGCCAATCCGAGCAAAGAGATGAAGCGCCAACGATGCCCGATACCGGTAGCACCGAGCCGCCTGATTGCGGCAACCAAGCTGATGACCAATCAAACGTCGCCTCCGTCACTCCACAGCAACCGAGGCGACGCCGCTTCCTACCCCGTCTCCGAACGCGCCGCACCATCAACAACGCTGAACAAGCCGCTGCTAGCACTGAACAGGCCGCTAAAGGACGGAAGATCGGCCTATTAGGAATAGTAATTACCGCACTTGTCGGCTTCTTTTTCGGAATGGGATCAAATCAGGTGACGGACTATGTCAAACGTGCGGACGACTGCTACGACGCTTTGTTACAGTATGAAGCCGGACTAACCAGTTTGGTAACCCTATTGGGCACGGTTCAGGATCGAAAGGCCACGGACGACAAGACAAATGCCGCGATCGCACAAATTAATACCCTTATCGTCTTGCCGCATGTCAAAATCAAGAACAAATGTCCTATAGAGGGTAGTTCAGAATACCTGAATAGCGAGGACGTTAACCGCTTTAACGCTAGTTGGACAAGCCTGTCAGATGGTTGCCTTGCGAGTGAGTGCTCCCAGGATAATGCATCGACTTACCAACTGGCCGCGGAAAATTTAGCGGCCAAATTGGAGGGGGAGACCCACGTGGTTTCGCAATGGGGATTAGTGCGCCGTGCAAAGTATGAGGTCACGCACCTTTACTAACGTGACCGGCTCCGCCAGGTCGTAAGTACAAGGAAAACTGTTCTAGATGCCCTGCTCGATAGGATTTCTCAGCTAGTTACTCTGGGTTGGCGTGAGCGACATAGATGGGTGTCGCTAGCACCGTGTGTGTTTCGGGGCCGTCTCCGACATCTCCCTCAAGAATCGGCAGAGCAACATCTCCCTCAAGAATCGGCACAGCAAGGAACTCCATCCATCGCGGTGGCCCACCCAGGCGGGGCATCCGTACCATTTGAAGGACTATTTCAGGCCGGGTGTGGAACTCTGCCTCCCATTCCATCATGCGGTGCTCGCGCAGGTCGTCTAATTTCGTGGCCTTTTCGTATACATCGCTGACGTGCTTGACGACGACCATCGTGATGGTGGGAAAGGCGGAACTTGTCATCACGTCTGCGCTTACAGACAAGGGCTGTTCACCCAGCACGTGATGGCGTGATCCCACGAGGACGACCGTGTGGCCATCCCGCTCTCCACTGAAGAATGCCACATTGAACCCGCCATTAGGGCTGTCGCGGGACGCATTGAGATCGGGGAACCATCCCCACCGCAGGGGCATTGTCCCCCGGAAGTACTCTGAGCCAGGTTCTTGAACCGTGCCCACTCGCTGGTGGCGATCGATGTAGCGTTCGACCACGTTTAGTTTGGCCATGCGGGTAGCCGTCGGCGTTTGTGCCTCCTTGATAGTTAGGCTGGCAAGCTTGAGATCGACCTTTGCTTCGGCGCTTATGCGCTGGCGGAGCTCGGGAGGGATCTGGTCGAAGAGCATGTCCAGTTTGGCGTCCGAAACATAGACAAAGTAGCGGAGCGAGGCCTTGGCGGGACGTCGCCGGAGCTTGAACGCCATGAGTCGAGTAGACCACGCGAAAAGCTGCTACCTAGGGTTTTTCGCCGGCAACTCCCAACGATGCAGTCGTGGGTTCTGATCAAAAGTGTCGTCGGCTCGGTCAGCACATCACTTGCCGATGTGAGCGTCGGACGGCGACAGGGCAAAGGGCATGTTGTGACTGTTTTAAAACTCAAGCAAGCCCCGAGAGGATCACAGCCATGACCGTCTCCAACGACGTCGACAAGACGGCCCCGTCCACATGATGACCAAGAAGCTCATCTGCGCGGTGGTACTGCTCGCCGCGGCCACGGTGGTCGCTGCGGCCGGTACGGCCGGCGCCGACCCGGACACCAGCACCATTACCGGGCTACGTCATTCAAGGTCCGGGAGGGCCGACCGTCGGCGGTCTGAGAAGCTTGCCGCCAATCTGCGGCGCGCAGCCGCGGGCGTGCGCAGGGAACTGGTCACCCGACACTGGAAGTTGGGTATTCCCGCCGGGAACCGGGTAGCCCTATGTGGTGGTGATGGGTGTACGCGATGCAGCTCAGGCCGTGGTACTGATCCGGGCTTTGCGCGATCTGCGGGACAAGATGATCAGCCAAGTGAACTGGCTGGAGAGGCACGGCTCCCCGCTCGACGCCACAGCATTGCGGCGAGACATCAACGAAGCGCAGGGCCACATCGCACGCTTAGAAGGCCGCTACTCGGGTGGGGCCATGCAGGCATCTCAACCCCTTCGCCGAGCCCGCTGAGCACTATTCGGCCCGCCACGCTCTCTCCTCGTGGCGGGCCGAACCCTTTTTACTGGAACGGATAAAAAGGCAGGTGGGCGGCGCCCCGGGCCATCTCTTCGCGCTTGCGAAAAGATGGTGAAACTACGCGACCGCGCCGATCCCCGCCATCATCGCGATCCACAACCAACGGGTCTCCTCCTCCCACGCGTCGAAATTCACGCATCCCCGTAATCGAGCAGATCTAAGCGGGCAACATTTCCCAGCGGCCCTCCCACCGGTCGGCAAAATAAGACGTGGCGAGATCCGCTGCGGCCACACGGAACGGGTGACCCTTGTCGTTGATTTCCGTGGTGCCATTTTTACCGTCGTCGGCGGTCCAATCAAGGGTCGCGGTCCATTCGCATGTGCACGTCTTCGTTTCAGCGGCGAGGCGCCAGACCTCCGGTTCGGAGCCGCTGATCTCGTGGGGCAGTTCCACCGGGCGACTCGGCGCCTGCGCACCGACTCCGTCGTCGGGCTTCGCGGTGACCGAGATTGGGTTAGCGTCCAAATTTAGAGAGAAGTGGTAGGGAAAAAACCCTCCACACCCGCCGCTGAGCTCCGCGAATGCCCCGTGCGGCGGGTCGGTCCGCGAGACAATATTGACCGAAATATCGTGGACGATAACGTTGCGCCCGTTTAGGCCCTGCAACGTGACCTCGATGTAGTTTCCGCTTGCTGGGATGCCGCCGTTGGCGGCGGCCCACCCGTCAAGGTCACCCTCCTTCGGCGGCAAGGGCAATTCCGGCGGACGCTTGTCGAACACCCAGCTCCGGCCGCCGTGGCATTCAGCTGCCGGCGTCGGGATTTTCACGACTGCCGAAAGATCCTGCTTAGGGTTCAATTTGTCGTTGATCCACTCTCGCGCGGAAGTAACCCCCCAGGTCACCAGCGGAACCACGACAGCCGTCGTGAGGACCGCCGCGACCCAGGTCTTGCGTTTCTTCCACCCACCGCCCGCCGCGCCATCGTCCGACGGCTGACTTGTGTCCTCGGATGTACTCATGGGCGACCTCCGACTTGCTCGGGGGGCTTTTCTCTATGCCCCGTCCGGGTTACCTTCCGTAGCCGATTTCGTAGCCTTTGTAATACCCGTGCTCATAGTCATCGCTGTCGAACGGCCCCTGAGCAGGATGAGGATTGTAAGGCCTGGCCGCCCTGGCATCGGCCTCGCCGTCGATTTTGCCGGCGCGCTCGCCGGCCAGCCAATCACCCATAACCATTTGCACACCCCAATTCGGTGAGTTCATGAAGTCCGCGTTAGCGCCTGTGACTTAAGATGACACTTGCAAGTCTTGACCATTCCAGCGGTTTAGCGCGAGTAGTTGACTACTCGACTTGCCGTGAACTTCGCCTGATCGCACACTCGACGCCGGAACGAATGACTTGGCACCCGGGCGGAACCGATGCTCGGTAAGTCAGCGTCTTACAAAATGTCGGGCCGCTCCTACTCCAGGGGCGGCCCGATTTCTAATATTGCGGGACCGGGCAGACTGAGAGGAATTACCTTGTTTGGATGGGCAGGGTGATTGGCTCAGCGATGTGCGCGGTAGTCACGGTGCTTGCGTCGCCGCAGGCACAGGCGGACGCGAACTCGTATCTCGCCTGCTTGTCCGACCATGGGATCTATGCCGGAGGGCAGGCGAAAGCACTCAACGCGGGGTTCTACGCCTGCGATGCACTGCACGGCGGCCAGACGCCGGAACAGATCGTCGCGGGTGTTCATCTGACGATGATGGACGTGCGAGGCGTGATCGACGCGGCACAGCACGAACTGTGCCCCGACACATTAGGACGATGAACACGACACGTCGTCAGCGATGGTCACCGACGGCCGCCGACGCCCTAACCGGCCGGTGAATCGGACGCGCTTGCCCGTTCGCCCAGAATGTCCTCGAACAGTACGAGTTAGCGAACCCAAAAGGAGCGGCCTCAGGGGCCGACTCGTGGGTGATCGACGCCTATAGCCCCGTAACGAACCAGAACTACACGATGACCTGTCTGAGGGAAGGCGATGCAGTCATTTGCCGGGGCGGAAACGACGCGGCGGTTTTTTTCTATATTGAATAGCACCTGGCCGATGACATGCCGCCAGCCGAATATGCGGCGCGCAATGCCGTCGAGTTCACGATGAGTCCAGGTGACGGCAAAGGCCGCACGAAGGCAGACCTGACTGCGCGCTCCTACCGCGCGCCCGCGGCCTGCCCGAACTGTCGTTGACTGCCGCCTGCTCGACCGGTCAAGCTGGCGCTGCCTCAACTACGGCAAACGTGTCGGAGTAGGCCTCGATGGTGGGCATGCTCACCGTTTCTAGGCGAGGCGCCTCGATGTCGCTGCGTCTGGCGACGACCGAACTCCCCCGGTTGCGGGCGGAGCCCCGCTTTTTGCACTCCCAACGCCTCGGCTCAGCGCAATTCATAGCGGACGCATAGCTAGGGCATGTCAGCAGCCCATCTTGCCTAATTAACGTCCCTAACTAGTGACGGGTGAGTGCTGTTGTGAAGGGAGTGCCGGATGGCGTTTGTGAGCACCCAGCCAGAGGATTTAACCGCGGCAGCCGGAAATCTGCAGGGCATTGGCTCTTCCGTGACCGCGCAGAACGCGGCCGCGGCGGCTCCGACCACCGGCGTGGTTCCGGCGGCGGCCGACGAGGTGTCGGCGCTGACGGCGCTGCAGTTTGCCGCGCACGCCCAGACGTATCAGGCGATCAGGGCGCAGGCGGCGGCGATCCACGACATGTTCGTCACCACGCTGGGCAACAGTGCCGGTTCCTATGCGGCCACCGAGGCCGCCAACGCCGTCGCGACCGGGTAAGGCGGCTGACCCGATGCTGGATTTTGGAGCACTGCCGCCGGAGATCAACTCCACGCGGATGTATGCCGGTCCGGGGCCGGGCTCGATGCTGTCGGCCGCGACGGCCTGGCAGTCGCTGGCCGACGAGTTGAACTCCGCCGCGGCTGGCTACGGCTCGGTGGTCTCAACCCTGACCAGCGGGCCGTGGACCGGTCCCAGCGCGGGGTCGCTGGCCGCCGCAGTCGCACCCTATGTGACGTGGCTGGGCGCCACGGGCGAGCAGGCCGAACAGACCGCGGCGCAGGCCACCGCGGCGGCCAGTGCGTACGAAACGGCTTTTGCCGCAACAGTTCCGCCCCCGATGGTCGCTGCTAATCGAAGCCTGCTGGCGATGCTCGTCGCGACGAACATCCTCGGCCAGAACACTCCGGCGATTGCCGCTACCGAGGCCCACTACGGCGAAATGTGGGCCCAAGACGCTGCCGCCATGTACAGCTACGCCGGCGCCTCTGCGACCGCCTCACAGGTGACACCGTTCACCACCCCGCCACAAACCACCAACCCGGGCGGGCTGGCCGCACAGGCAGCCGCGGTCACACAGGCTGCCGGCACATCCGGCGGCACTGACGTCCAGACGATCATGTCGTCGGGTCCGCAACTGATCTCGGGGATGCCGCAGGCCCTGCAAAGCCTCGCATCGCCCCAGTCCCTGGCTGGCCTCACAGCGACCGCGACGGATACATCGTCGTCGTCGTCCTCGTCATCGTCACTGTCGATGCTGAACTCCCTCAGCACGCCCTTGCGGATGGCAACGATGCCCATGAGCATGCTCTCCAAACTCTTCACGGCTGGCAGCACGGCCAATGCCGCCCGCGCCGCCAGCACCGCCGCTAACGAGCTGGGGGCCGCGCAGTCGGCTGGGCTCGGCCCGGGCACCGGCGCGCTGACCCTGACCGGCATCGGCGGGATCGGCGCGGCCACGCCCGCTGTCTCCGCGGGTATGGGTCAGGCCACCTCCGTCGGCGCCCTGTCGGTGCCATCGGCCTGGGGCGGCGCAGCGCCCGCAGCAAGCGCCGCAGGTGCACCGTTCAGCGCCGCGGCCGCGGTCCCGGCAGCACACCCGGGTGCGCCGGCGGCGATGTCGCCGATGATGCCGGTGACCAACCTGACCGGACGCGACGGTGCCGCTGCGCCTAGCCGCTACGAGCTCCGTTCCACCGTGATTCCGTTCACGCCGGCAGCCGGCTGACGCTCGCAGTCGGCGCGAGACTAACCAATTGCAGCCAGCTTCGGTAACAGATCGTCGCACGTACGGCGGATGAAGCCGATCGGATCGGGATTGCCGGGCATCACACCGACGTGAACCAAAGAGATTCCTTGCGCGGCATAGGATTCGACTTCGGTGAGAAACCCGTCGAGGTCCTCGAATGGATCTTGGAAGAAGAAGCCTTTGGTCACTTCGATCTCGTCGGGGTCGCGACCCACGGTGTCGCAGTGTTGCTTCAACACTTCCATCTTGTGCTTGAGTTCCTCGACCGACTCGCCGCATTCTCAGCCGCCGAACGCGAGGCCTGGACCGTTCTGGAACGCAGCTATCAGCTTCTGTTTGCCGGACGGTGAAATTGCTTACACGTCAAGAGCTTTCAGCAGCAGGCGCGAGGATGTGGCGACATCAACCGATCCATAGCAAGATGCTGACCATGAAACACGTAATGACGATGGCGCTGATCGCCACCGCCATGCTGGCCGCGCCGGCAGCCCACGCGGACCCCGATCCCCATAAACCCGACTACGGTGCCAATTACTGCCCGGGTGGCGTGACCACAGACCCGGCGTCCCCCGGACCCTCCTGCAACGGCGTGCCCTATCCGGATGGCTCGTACTGGCGCGCCCAACAGCACGGCACGTCGAGCTCCTTCGTGGTGGTGCAGTGCGTCGTGCCCGCTCCCCCGCCAGGTCCCTTCGGTCTTGTGCCGCAAGTGCCCGGACCGTTACCGGCACCGCCTGGCAGCTGCGGTCAATGACGTTCTGAGAGCGACGCTCGTCGCCGTCGATAGATGGCGAACACATTTGCGCAAAAAGCGAAGTAGGACTCGGTTCCCATCCCTAGCATTTCCCTGTGACTCCTCTAGCATCTCCCTGAGACTCACCTGACTTCAAGACGAACGGAAGGGAATCCAATGCTCTCACTTCGCTGGGCGGCCAGACTTGCCATCCCCGTAATGGCCGGCGCTGCCCTGCTTAGTAGCTCCGCGATTGCGACTGCCACTACTGCCCAGGACGACGCATACCTCGCACAACTGCACGCCGTCGGCCTCACGTGGCCACCCAGCTCGGAAGAGGCGCTCATTGGGGAGGCGCACCTCATCTGCTACGACCTCCAGTGGGCTTGGCAGCCACAAACAATTGCCGACGACATTCACGACCACATGAACAAGAGGGGCGTCACGTTGCAAGACGTCGGAACCATGGTCGACGCCGCACACAAAATCTATTGCCCCGGCAACCAGTGCGTCGACCCCTTCCAATGCACGTGACAGCGGATGTAACCGGAGCCATCCAATTGTCTTGGGCGGCTCCGGTTACATCACACGAGCATCAACGGCGTGCCGAAGCTGGCTCGCCGCCCTGAAACGCTCAGCAGTGGGCGGCCCAGCATAGCTGGTTGGGGCAGTAGGTCGAACGCGCGATGTTCACCAGGGATCCAACGTCGTGCACATGGATGTTGTCCGGGTCCAAGTTGGCGTGGACGCTGTTGGCAATTTGTTGTGGCGTCCAACCCCACCCGAGATCGTCACAGATAAGGAGAGCCGTCCCGATGAGTGCCTGCTCGTGGCCCGGCGGCCAAGTAAGGCCGGCGCCACGCAGTTGATCGAGGTACGCGTCACTGGTGGGATCGGCAGTCGCAGTCGCAGCGCTAGTAACCAGGGCAGCGCCAACCATCGTGGGGATGGTCAGTGCCGCCAGCCAACGGGGTGGGTAGCGCCCCGTGGAGTGGTGTAAGTCGAGCAGGCGTTTCGCCTGAGGCTCTGTGGTTGTCCACTATGCCGTGAGAGCGGCTGTGGCTGCAACGGTTTCGGTCGCGTTGTCATTGGGCTTGAGCAGGGCCAGGGTGGTTTCGGAGAGCGTTTGTCGGCGACTTGCCATTCGTCGTGGGCTTCGACGAGCACAGAGCCGGCCAGCCGCAGCAGCGCGGCAGGGTTGGGGAACACGCCGACCACATCGGTACGCCGTTTAATCTCTTTGTTGAGCCGCTCGAGCGGGTTGGTGCTCCAGATCTTCTTCCAGTGCGGCACAGGGAAATCAGCGAACGCGGTTATGTCCTCGGCCGCCTCGCGCAGCATGGTCTCCACCTTGGGCAGTTGGCGGCCCAGCATGTGCGCGATGGTGTCAAGCTGCTCGCGCACGTGCTCGGCGTCGGGTTGGGCGAAGATGGTGCGGATCGCACTCCCGGATCCGCGCCCAAGCCGAACGGCTGGCTCAGGTTCAGCATGCCGAGAATGTCCGGGCAGAGACTCTGCGCGCTCAGCACCAACTTGCCCCGCTGCCTGGAGCGACCCAGCACGTCGCGTTGGGGCAATAGGTCGAGTGTGCGAGGTGCACCATGGCTTCGACTTGTCCGTAGTGAATGCCCCTGCCGTCCAAGTTCGAGTGGATGTCCTGGGCAACTCGGTCGCGCGTAAAACCCGAATTGAGATCGTCACAGATAAGGAGAGCCATCCCGATGAGAGCCTCCTCGTGGCCCGGCGGCCAAGTGAAGCCGAGGCCACGCAGTTGATCGAGGTACGCATCACTGGTGGGATCGGCAGTCGCAATCGCAGAGCCAGTAACCAGGGCAGCGCCAGCCATAATGGGAACGGTGAGTCTGGCCAGCCAGCGAGGTGAGAGCATTTGATGCGCCTTCTTTCTTCTTGGCGTTAACGGTGCCGTCATTGTGGCTCTTCGAGTTTAGCCGGGCAACCGGCATGAAATCTGGGTTACGGCCCGCTGTTTGCGGGTGCAGTGGAATCGTATCCGCCGGGTCGAATGCTCACGGTTCCGGAACCCACAGCCGACGCGTTTAACCTGTTTGAGCAGCCGGTTGTAGCCCTCAGTGCGCGCGTTGGTGATGCCGGTGACCAAGAAGGTGTTGACCTCGGGCCACCAGCTGTCGATGGTGGTGGCCAGGGTCAGCAGTTCGGGGATCTGCGAGTCGATGCACCAGGCCAGGAAGCGGTGCAGACGGTGGCGGGCCAGGTGGGGATCCCCGCCGACGCGCACGGTCGACAGCAGGGTTCGTAGCTCCTCTTTGGCGATCCAGGCTGACAGGATCTGCGCGCTGGGATCCTCAGCGTTAATCCGATTCCACATTTTGGCGAAGCTTTTGTCTGACAAGCGTTCCCGTGCTGTGAGCAAGCGGCGCCGGTTGGCCCACTGCGGGTCGATCTTGCGGCCGCGCCGCTCATGGAGCTCCCAGGTCACCCGGCGGCGCACCTTGGTCAGCGCGTCGTTGGCCAGCTTGGTCACATGGAAGTGGTCGACCACGAGCTTGGCGTTGGGCAGCAGCCCGGGCGTGCGGATCGCCGAGGCGTAGGCAGCGGCGGGATCGATGGCAACTACTTGATGCCCTCTCGGAACTGCGGAGTGCGCGCTTCGAGCCAGGCCACCACCGCCGCGCCGCTGCGGCCTTCGTGCTGCCCCAAAAGGCCCTGATCACCAGCCAGGTCCACGAACCCGGTGTCCCATGGGTCGACCCGCAACCACCGACCGGTCTCGGCGCAGCACTCCCAGCTGGGCTTTCCCCGGCGGGTCTCGTCGATGCCCAACACCGGGGTAGGCGCCGGCTCGGGCAATACTGTCTCGGCTTGAGCGACAAACGCCCGATGCGCCGTCGGCCAGGACACGCCATGGGCCTGGGCGACCTCGGCCACCGAACGCGCCGCGTCACCGACCGCTTCGGCCATCTGCACACGCAGCCGCAAGGTGCTGCGGGCGCGGGCGGGCACCTGGGTGATGGCCTCGGTGAATGACTTCCGCTTGCAGTAGTCTTCTCGGCATCGCCAACGAACTTTGTTCCAGCGCACCACGATACGGCCTTCGCCGTAAGGGATATCTTTCGGCGAGGTAACCGCGTATTGCTTCACCGACGTCGAGACCACCCCGCACGACGGGCACGCCGCCGCCGTCGGCTCATCGGTGACCACGTCGACCACCCGGGTCCCGTCGGCCCGGCGCTCAACACGCTCAACCCGCACTCCTGGCAGCCCGAACAACACTGTCGTAGCGTCAGGCACAGCCCTTGGCTCCTTCCTCGGTCTGGATGCTTCGCGACACTCAGACTTCAGAAGGCCAAGGGCCCTCAGCCGTTAGACACGCCGAACAAGATCAACGGGCCGACCTGCCCGGTAAAGGTTGAAGAGCCGTCATTGTGCGGACACGAATATGAAAAACAGCGAAAGCTGGGGGATACCGAGCGGCGGATTCTCGGCTGTCGGATGCGGAAAGACGCGCCGGTCAATCGTTTTTCAAAATCACGGAAGGGAAACGAGCATGCGTGATGGCGAGCAGGAACTTCCGGCGGAGCAGTTGCAGCAGATCAAAGCTGCTGCTCAGCGCAAGGCGCAGGAGTTTGGGCCTGTGTCAGTTGAGACGATGCGTAGGGTGCTCAGATCACGGCGCCAGCGTTGAACAAGCTTTACGGTCACGATCAGCAGTAAACCACGTCTAAATGTCTTAACTGAGAATCGTCTTGATGAGATGATGACACCGACTGGCTGAAGAACGCTCTAGAGGCAACGGGGTGCGGGCATTTGTCGCGTTTCCTTTCGTCTTGGGGTTGACGATGCCCGTCAGTGTGCGCGTCTAACGCGGCGCAAAATTGAAAAATAGTAAATGGCTGGGAAAGAGCCCATAAAAAGCTGGATCACCGCGCTATCGGACCGGCGGGCGAGCGTCGTCGTCGACGTCATCGAGCTGCAGCCGAGCGCCGAGCTGCCCTGGAGCTAGGGGATCCGGCCTTTAATCCACCGAGCTGATGGTCGCACTGCAAATGGGCAGCGCGACGGGCAACTCATGAGCTACGGAGTCGCCGGGGGCCGTGACCACCAACGTGCCTTCACGTGGGCACGAGTTCCCGGTCCCGGTCTCGACCGCGTAGGACTCGACGTCCGCATTGGCGACGTCGCCGGGGGCGAGCGTGAGGACATGTGCCGCAAGGGCAGTCCGGTTCTGTACGTGAACCAGCACACCGCCGGCGGCCGTGACCAGGTTTGCGTCGGGGTAGCCGACGAGCATGCACGGGTTTGACGACGTGTTCTTGAAGGACACGACCACGCGACGCATGGTGCTGGCCGACTCGATCGGACCGTTGGTGACCGTCAGGTCAGCGTCGGAGCAATGGCCTGGCGCACCGGCGGGCGCACCGCCGCCTCCGCCGCCGCCGTTGGGCGGACCCCCGGCGTGTGCGGTCGCGGCCCCGCCAAGCGTTGCGGCCACAATCGCTATCCCAGCTGCCAATGTCGCTAACGGCTTCATGATTTCTCCATTTGCTACTGCCGTTCGGATGCCGTGGCAATATTCAATTGGCGGGCGTGTGCGGCACATGTTAAGCGACATTCCGCGCGCCCATCGACAATTGGCAAAAATCCCGCCTACTTGCCAACGGGCGTCGCTGTCACGATGTCTTTGCCGCTTGCGTCCTTGCCGATGCTGACCTCGTATTTCGTGCCGCCCGGGCCGTTGAGGTAGAGGTGCTCTTTGACGTAGAGCGTGTCCTCCTCCGTGAGATTTCCGCCGCACGCGGCGAGTAACGACACCGCCAACACGAACCCGATCGCGACGCCGAGCGCAAAGCGCCTTGCAACCAACGTCATTCGCGCCCGTGCCGGAGGCTTGACGAATTTTGTGATTTAGCAGTCGGTGTCATGGTTCGCCCTATCCAGAGGTGGTTAGTTCACCGCGCCGCGCGTCACTTGCGGCGCGGGCCCAGCACGATGACGCGACAACAGACGCGCTGCTTGGCCCGGCGCACCAAGTTGGAGCATCGCGGCCAACGCGGTTTCCAAGACCACTTCTTGTTGCACACGACTACCGCCAATCGACGGAAGCCCGGCAAGCGATTCGAGGAGGTAGTCCAGCGCGGCGCGCGGCTCACCAGCCGTCAATGCAATAAGACCTTCGCCAATGAGACGCAACGTCGTTGCCTGCGCATCGGTCGCACCCGGAACATCTATCGCTCGGATAGCGGCCGGATCGTTCGCTGCGGCGAGTACCAGCAGCGCATGGAATGCGATAAATGGTGTTTGCGGCGCATATGCAAGCGAGCCGACCTCGGCGAGCAGCGGCATCGGATCAGGTGGAGTAACCCAGTCCGGATGCAGGCGCGCGCGCCAGGCGAGTGAACCGGCATCGACGAGGCAGCGGACGTCCTTCGACTGGGGCGGTGCGAGAAACGCGGCGTACCGACGCGCCGCCGCAGCCGCGTCGCCCATCGCGAGCTCGTGCAGCGCGGAGTGCCATTGAAAGTGCGGGAGGTACCGCTGCGTGATGCCGTCGCTCGTGATCCAGTCCGTCAGCCATTTCAGCCCGGCTCCATGCGCGTCGGTTTCGTAGTACACGTGCGTCCGCGCATGCGCGGCGTTGCCATTGCCCGGATCGAGTTCGAGCGCCGCGTCAGCCAGGTCGCCGGCGTCGTACCACAGGCCCTGCTCCGTTCGGCCGTAAGCGCGCAAGCCGAGATACCATGGCGCCTCGCCGTGGACCCCAGTGAAACGCTCGACGTACTGCCACGCGTTTGGCAAGGCGTCGCCAGCCCCTGCGAACGCAATCGACGGCGCCAGCACCAGCAATGCGACCGCGTCGTCCGGTACGCGGTCAAGATGGTCGATGAGGGCGTCGGTGCCCGCCGCGTTTCCCTTCTCGCACCACGTCGCGATGGCCTCGACGTGGCTGCGGTCTTCGTCGCTCCCATGCGCAAGCGCGGCGCGCGCTCGAACGAGGTGTCCGGCGACCGCGTCAGGACCGCCCGCGCGGTCGGGCCGTTCCGTGGCAATCATCGCGAGCGCGACGTGCGCACGCGCGTGATACGGGTCTTCCGCGACCGCGGCGGCGAAGGCGACCGATGCGCCGTCTTGGACGGCGAGCAGGCGACGCACACCCTCGGCATACGAAGCAGGCGCACCAGTCAATGCCGCCTCAGCCGTGATCAGGCTGGGTGCCCGCACCGGGCGGTCTCGGGTGTCGTCGGCGAGCAACTCCGCGATGGCGGCTGCCTGGGTACGGATTTCGGGAATCGCGGTGGTCTCCCACTCTTCGCCTTGGCGGATCGAGCCGAGACACACGATGTCCGGGACCGTTCCCCCGGCTCCGTCGATGAGGTAGCCGTCCGCATCGAGTCGCACGCCTACGCCGCACGGGTGCAGCGACGCGACATTCGTGGCCAACAGGTTCGCCCACAACGCGGACCTTTGCAGTGACCGCCGATCCCACGCCGCGCCAGTAGCGACGACCACCGCGTCGCCGCGCCGACGCACTGATCTGTCGCTCGTTGTCACAACCACTTCCACGCCGCTGCCGTGCAGCGACACATCGGCGACCTCACCGGCCTCGATGACGAGTTGACCACTGTCGATCGCGCCATAAATCGCATCGGCAATCGTAGGCGGCATGCGGTGGCGGAGGACGTCCCACTGCCGCAAGTCCTCGCGCAGGAAGCGGCGCTGGTCCTCCCACCCCAACGAGCGCCACAACTGGGCGGTTCGCGGCCGCAGTGCGTCGATCACTTGCCGCCAGTCCACACCAGCGATGCGCGCGTGCACGAGGTCGGCGGCGAGCGCGGTGCGCAATTGCTCAAGCGAGACTTCGGCAGCGAGCGCATCGACGTTAGGCAACTCCGTCGGCGCGCCGGTAGCGCGGAATCGCCGCGGCAGCGCGCCGTGACGTGACAGCAGCGTGACCGTGGCGCCGCGCGCGATGAGATGCAGCGCGACGTCGACGCCAGTGAGTCCCGAACCGATCACCAAGACGCTCGCGGGCCGGCGGGCACCAAGGGCCGCGAGCGCGCCGGGCGCCCATGGATCCACCACCACCTTGCCGTCGGTGCCTGCGTCCAACACCGGAGCGAAGGCGCGTTCCAACGATTCGGACATGCCACCCTCGGGGCGCCCGGACGCGAGCACAACGGCGTCGGCCGCCAACGAACGCCCGTCGTTCAGGGCGAGGCGCACCGGCATGCCCGGCTCCAAACCGACAACCTCGGCAGTCTCCATCCGGATATCGGCGGCCGCGAGTTGTTCTCGCAGGTAGCGGCCGTACGCAAGACGCGGCGCGAAGCTGTCCGCCACGCTGACAGCTCGTTCATCGAGCCAACGGCAGAAGTGATCGGGATCGTCTGGCCATGCGGACATGCGCTGCGCAGGAACGTTCAACAAGTGCGTCGGGTCGTTGGTGCCGTACGCCGCGCCGGTGCCAGGACGACCGGACGCGTCGATCAGCGTGATCTGCGCTTCTGGTTTGCGCCGGCGCAGGTGTACCGCGGCGAGCACGCCCGCGGCACCACCGCCCACGATCGCGACGCGCATCATGGCGAAAGGCTATATCTTGCGGACGATTTGAAATGCTTTATCGCCGCGCTACAGGCTGCCCAGGTCGTCGGGGACGTCGACGGCGTGCGCCCGCAGCGCCTCAAGGGGCACGACATCGAGGGTGCGCTCGTGAGTGGAGGCCAACACCACCGGAGCGGCGCAACCGTCGCGGTAGGCCAGCAGCCAGTTTCCGGCGGTGACGCACCAGCGGTCGCCGGGGACCAGGCCGGGAAACCGCAGTTGCGGCCGCGGGGTCGAAAGGTCGTTTCCGATCGCGCGCTGGTGCTCCAGGAATTCGGCGGTCACCACGGCGCAAATCGTATGCAAGCCAAGATCTTCCGGTCCGGTCGCACAACAACCGTCGCGGTAGAAGCCGGTCAGCGGATCGCTGCTGCATGGCTCCAGCGGACCGCCCAACACGTTGAGCTCAGACATCGGCCACCTCTCTAGATCGCGCCTACTACGTCGGCCACCCGCCGAAGTTGATTGAGGTCGGAACTGGTTGGGATGAGCTGGATTTCGTCGGTGCCGACCGCTTCGAACTTGCGCAGCAACGCGACCAACTCATCCTCGCTACCGGCAAACCCGGTGGTCGGCGCCATCGCGTCAATGTATTCGGGCGGAATCCAATTCATGTAACGCCGCAAATGCCGGTGCACCTGCGGTCGGGCTTCGTCGAGGGGACCGAGCGCGAACCAGAACGACGTGATCAGGTGGGGGCTGGGCTTGCCGGCCTCGGCCCACGCCGCGCGCGCCACGTCGAACAAGTCATTCTGCTTGGCGACATCAAGATCCAGCGTGGTCCCGGCCAGGCCGTCGGCCCAGGCCGCAGCGCTACGGAGGGTCTTCGGCCCGATCGTCCCGATCAGCAGCGGCGGCCCGCCCGCCTGGACCGGCGCCGGCCCGACCGGCAGCACCGACTCGCTGATCTTCTCCCCCGCCCACACTCGTTTCATGACCGCGACGCGCTCGGCCATGCCGCGCATGGTCTGCGTCGCCGGATCCGCCCCGACCGCCTGATAGTCCTCAACCCGACCGCCCACGCCGATGCCCACGGTCAGCCGCCCGCCGCATAGCATGTCCCCCGTCGCCAGCGCCTTGGCCAGCATGACCGGGTCGTGCAGCTGAGGCACGATCACCGTCGTCACCAGCCGCACCCGATCGGTCCACGCGGCCAGCGCGCCCATCAGCGTCAGGGTTTCCGGGTTGTCGAAGGCGATGCGTTCGCCCCAACACAACGATGCGAACGGGCCTTCGTCGATCGCGCGGGCCCAATCCCGCAGCACGGCCGCATCCAGGTCCGGCTCCATGACCGGCATGGTCATCGATATGTGCACGACGGCGATTGTGGCATGCAGACCGGTGGATGCTCGCACGCTGCGGAGTGGCACTATGTCTGGGATGGGCATCACGGCCAATTCCATCGCGCATGTGCGGCTAACCGTCAGCGACATCGAGCGTTCCCGACGGTTCTACGAGAGCGTCTTCGGGTGGCCCGTTCTGATCGAGATCCCGGACAACGCCGACGAGGCGACCCGCAACCAGCTCTCGTTCTTGTTCGGCGGTGTCATCTACGACATGGGCGGCGCGCTGATCGCGCTACGGCCGGTAGCCA
Organism: Mycobacterium sp.; assembly: GCF_035314665.1. Classification (GTDB taxonomy): domain Bacteria; phylum Actinomycetota; class Actinomycetes; order Mycobacteriales; family Mycobacteriaceae; genus Mycobacterium. Next base: position 27,313 of record NZ_DATFZD010000351.1, read on the forward strand.
CCGATCGCTTCCACGAGGACCGCTGCGGGCTGGACCACATCGCGTTCAGGTCGGCCGATAAGGCCGAATTGGACGCCGCAGCACTGCATCTCGACGATCTGGGCATCGAGCACGAGCCGGTCAAGGACATCGGGCCGTCCTACATCCTGGAGTTTCGCGACCCGGACAACATCGCCTTGGAGTTAACCGCGCCGAAGTAGACTGGCAGCACAATGCCTATCGAGTTCAACCACACGATTGTCGCCGCCCGCGATAAACGGGAGTCCGCGGAGTTTCTGACCGAGCTGTTCGGATTGCCGAGCCCGGCGCCATTCGGCCACTTCTTGACCGTCACGCTCGAGCATGGCGCTAGCCTCGACTACGCCGATGTATCCGAAGGTCAGGAGGTCCGACCGCAGCACTATGCGTTCTTGGTCTCGGAGGACGACTTCGACGCGATCTACGGCAAGATCCAATCGCGCGGCCTGGAGCACTGGGCCGACCCGGGCGCTCGTCGGCCTGGCGAGATCAACACCAACGACGGCGGCCGCGGGGTCTACTTCCGCGACCCCGGAGGCCACTTCCTGGAGATTCTCACCCGGCCCTACGGCTCGGGCAGCTAGGCATACCCTGCGTTGCGGGGGCCGTGGCGCCTGCTTTCCTGGTCGCGATAGTCGTCGGCCATCCGACCGACGTGGTCCGGCAAGGCTCCGGTCGCCACGTCGGCCAGCGTCGTTTCTTCCAGCACCGAGCGCATGCTGGCCCGCAGCGCCCGCCAGACGTCGGTCAGCGCCGCGGTTGGACCGGAATACTGCAGATCGCCCAGACCGATATCGCGAACGCTGGCCAGCGGTCCGTCAATCGAGCGCAACACATCAGCGATGCTGATTTCGGTGCCGGGACGAGCCAATTCGTACCCACCGTCGCGACCGCGGTGGCTGCGCACCAGACGGTCGGTGCGAAGGTCGGACAGGATGTCGACGAGGAACTGCGGCGGGATGGCCTGGGCGTTCGCTAAGTCCTCAGTCTTGACCCGCACACCGCCATCGACGGTGGCGAGCTGGACCATTGCCCGCACGGCATACTCCGCCTTGGCCGACATGCGCATGGACACGATCCTCCCACCGACGCCCGACGACGATGCGGGCCGGGGACCGGCCCGAGGAGGAGTCGGGCAGTAGTTCAAGGTTAAGAGCCGGGAAGGCTCAGCCGGTGACCGCCAGCACCGCGTCGGCGTATTCGGGTCGGCACACCACCAGGTCGGGCAGCAGCGGATCGGGCCGGTTGTACTGCAATGGCGAACCGTCGATACGCGACGTGTGCAAACCGGCCGCGCGAGCAACCGCGACCGGGGCGGCCGAGTCCCATTCGTACTGCCCGCCGGCGTGCACGTACACGTCGGCCAGACCCTGAACCACCGCGGCGACCTTCGCGCCGGCCGATCCCATCTCGACGAGCGTCCCATTCAGCTTGTCGCGGACCTGCAGCGCAATCGCGGGTGGTCGGGTGCGCGAGACGACGATGCGGGGCGCCCCGGTGGATGCCGGCGGCGGCGGGGGATCGGGCGTGGCCAACGTGACGCCCTGCGCCGGCAGGGCAACCGCGCCGCCGACCAGATCGCCGGATTGCCACAGCGCGACGTGGACGGCCCAGTCCTGCCGCCCGAGTTCGGAGAACTCCCGGGTGCCGTCCAACGGGTCGACGATCCATACCCGCTCAGAGCGCAACCGCACCGGGTTATCGGCGCCTTCTTCGGACAGCACGGCATCGGCCGGGCGTTCGCGTTCCAGCGCCTCCATCAGGTAGTCGTGGGATCGCTTGTCCCCCGCTGCTTTTCGCTCGGCCTGGGTGGCATCGGCCAGCTCGTCGCGCACCGCGAGCAGTAACCGGCCCGCTTCGGTGGCCAGCCGCGCTGCTACTTCGTGGTCGCTATGGTCGCTCAACGTCGCGACTCGATCAGTTCGACGACTTGATCCGCGAGCTCGTCGCAGCTGCGGTCCGGCGTCAGACGCAGGTCGGGATTCTTCGGCCGCTGGTACGGACTGTCGATGCCGGTGAAATGCGTGATCTCACCCGCGCGGGCCTTGGCGTAGAGCCCCTTGGGGTCTCGGCGCTCGCAATCCTCGAGTGGGGTGTCGCAGAACACCTCGAGAAAGTCGAGCCCGGCCTCGGCATGCACCCGACGGGCCAGTTCGCGATGTTCCGCCAGTGGGCTGATCGCGGGCACCAGCACAGTGTGCCCCGAATCGGCGATCAGCGCAGCCACGTGCGCCAGTCGACGGAGGTTCTCCGCGCGGTCGGCCATGGAAAAGCCCAGGTCGGCATTCAAGCCGTGCCGCAAGTTGTCGCCGTCGAGAACATAAGCGGGAACGCCCTTTTCGAGCAGCTTCTGCTCGACCAGCATCGCCACCGACGACTTACCGGAACCCGAAAGACCGGTGAACCACAGCGTGCGGCCACGCGTCATCCGGTCCTCGGCGGTCACCAGCGACTTGTGCACCACCGTGTTGGGGCTCGCCGTGCGTGTCGACACCTCACGCAGCACCATGCCCGCGGCGACCGTGCCGTTGGTGTCCGGATCGATCAGGATGAACGATCCGGTGCTGGGGTTGCGGGTGTATTCGTCCAGCAGTAACGGCACCTGGGTGCGCAGCGTGATGCGACCAAGTTCGTTGAGCTGCAACGCCTCCGCCGTCGTGTCGCGACGCAGCGTGTTGACGTCGAGCCGATAGTCCAGCGAGGCGACCCGTACCCGCGTGGTTCGGGTGGTGTGTTTGATGACGTAGTCGCGGCCGGGTTCCAGCGCTGAGGCATCCGCCATCCAGCAGACCGTCGCGTCGAATTCCTGAACGACCCTGGGCTGATTGGTGGGCCGGGCGATCATGTCGCCGCGAGAGATGTCGATGTCGTCGGCGAGGCTGACCGACACAGCCATCGGCGGAAACGCTTCCGCCACAGGCCCGGTGGGCCCGTCGATCGCGCTGATCCGGCTGGGCTTGCCGGTCGGCAGCACGACCACGTCGTCGCCCGGACGCATCACGCCGCTGGCCACCGTGCCGGCGTAGCTGCGGTGGTCGGTGTGCTCGTGGGTCTGCGGCCGGATGACGTACTGGACCGGGAACCGGACGTCGACCAGGTTGCGGTCACCGGCGATGAAGACCTCTTCGAGGTGCGACAACAGCGCCGGCCCGTCGTACCAGGGGGTGTGGTCGGACTTGGTAACCACGTTGTCGCCGTGCAACGCCGACATCGGGATAGCCAGCACGTCGTGCACGTCGAGGCGGGTGGCGAAGGCATGGAAGTCGTCGCGGATGGCCTCGAAAGCTTCTTTGTCCCAATCGATCAGGTCCATCTTGTTCACCGCGAGCACGATGTGCTCGATGCCCAGCAGCGACGCCAGGAAGGTGTGCCGACGGGACTGCTCGAGCAGACCGTGGCGGGCGTCGACGAGCACGATCGCCAGTTGCGCTGTCGATGCCCCGGTCACCATGTTGCGGGTGTACTGAACGTGGCCGGGGGTATCGGCGATGATGAATTTGCGCTTGGGAGTAGCGAAGTAGCGATAAGCAACGTCGATCGTGATGCCCTGCTCACGCTCCGCACGCAGCCCGTCGGTGACCAGTGCCAGGTCGGTGTAGTCGTGGCCGCGTTCCTTTGAGGTGGCTTCTACCGAGGCCCACTGGTCTTCCATGACGGCCTTGGAGTCATACAGCAGCCGACCGATCAGCGTGGATTTGCCGTCGTCGACGGAGCCGGCCGTCGCGATGCGCAGCAATGTCGCCATCAGAAGTACCCCTGCCGTTTGCGGTCTTCCATACCGGCCTCGGAAATCCGGTCGTCTGCTCGGGTAGCGCCGCGTTCCGTCAACCGTGACACCGCTGTTTCAGCGATGACATCCGCGACGGTGGACGCGGTCGATTCCACGCACCCGGTGCAGGTCACGTCGCCGACGGTGCGGAATCGCACGGTCTTCTCGACCACCTTCTCGTCGGCGCGGGGCTGCATGTGACGGTGCACCGCCAGCAGCATGCCGTCGCGCTCGAACACCTTGCGGCGGTGCGCGTAATAGATCGACGGCAACGCGATCTTCTCGGCGCCGATGTAGGCCCAGATGTCGAACTCGGTCCAGTTGGAAAGCGGGAACACCCGGATGTGCTCACCCTTGTGGTGTCGCCCGTTGTAGAGGTTCCACAGCTCCGGCCGCTGCGCCTTGGGGTCCCATTGACCGAACTCGTCGCGGAAGCTGAACACCCGCTCCTTGGCGCGTGCCTTCTCCTCGTCACGCCGGGCACCACCGAACGCCGCGTCGAACTTGTTTTCACGGATCGCGCGCAGCAGCGTTACCGTCTGGATCGGGTTGCGCGACGGGATGGTCTCGACGACCCGGCCCGCGTCGATGTCCTCCTGCACCGACGCCACGACCAACCGCGCACCTGTCTCGGCTACGAGCTCGTCGCGCGCTTGGATGACCTCGTCGAAGTTGTGACCGGTGTCGACGTGCATCACCGGGAACGGCAGCCGGCCGGGGCGGAAGGCCTTGATCGCCAGATGCAGCATCACGATCGAGTCCTTGCCGCCGGAGAACAGCAGGACCGGACGCTCGAACTCGGCCGCCACCTCGCGAATGATGTGGATGGCCTCGGCCTCCAGCGAGCGCAGATGGCTTAACTCGTACTGGCCCGCCGCTGGGCTAGTCGCGGTCGCTTGAGTCATGACACTCTCTATTCCAGGTAATGTTGGTTCGATTGACCATGTTTATTGACATTACCGTGTATCCAACCAGCCCGGGATGGCGCTGTCAACGGATTCGCCCGGTCCGGCTTCGTCATCAATAGCCACACCAGCACCGTCAGATGGGCGCGAGTCTCTTCTCAAAAGTGGGGCCGCCCGCGAAGTCGATGTGAGGGAGGCGGTGACCTCTCACTCAGCGACTGCAGAGGCTATTGAGCCTCGTGAGGCTCGGCGAGCTAGAGCTTGACCTCGTTGAGCTTGCCCGTTGCGACGTCGAAGATGAACCCTCGCGACGACTCGTGCTTCGTGACGAACGGGCTGTTTTCGATGCGGCGCAAGGATTGCCGAACGTCCTCGGCAAGATCGGGAAAGGCCTCGGCGGCCCAGGGTGGCTTGAGGCCGGTCTCTTCCTGGATGGCGTGTTTGAAGTCGTCGTCGCTGAAGGTGAGCATCCCGCAGTCGGTGTGGTGGATCAGGATGATCTCCCGCGTTCCCAGCAACCGCTGGCTGATCGCCAGTGAGCGGATCGCATCGTCGGTGACCACCCCGCCGGCGTTTCGGATGACGTGCGCCTCGCCCTCCTTGATCCCAAGTAGCCGGTAGACGTCGAGCCGGGCGTCCATGCACGCGACGACCGCGACATGTTTGCTCGGCGGCAGTGGCAGCGGCCCCTTGAAGGAACTTGCGTATTCGACGTTGTGGGCCAAGTAGTTATCGGTAGCCGTCACGCCAATCTCCTTGTGTCACAGTCTCGTTTGCTGCACACCCCAACCCAAGTGGGTGATTTTAACCGTCGACACGCGGATTTTCACCGGTCCGGATCAGTCCGATCGGAAGAGTTCGGCCATACGTGAGCGGGCCACGATCGACCGCCGCGCCGCCTAGCTGCGCCTTTGGCTCGTGCCGCGACGTGCCCGAGGACATCTTTTACCCTGGCCCCATGCGAGATAGGCAGGGCCGGCAGGCATGATCCGTTTCCTGCTGCGCCGCCTCCTCAATTACCTGGTGTTGCTGGTGCTGGCCTCGTTCATGGCCTTCTGCCTGGCCTCGCTGACGTTTCATCCGCTGGACAGCTTCATCGAGCGTCACCCGCAGCCGCCGGCTGAGGCGATCCACGCCAAGGCCGTTGAGCTGGGCTTGGACAAACCCATTCCGATCCGGTACGCCGAGTGGGCTGGCGGCGTGGTGCAAGGTGACTTCGGCACCACGGTGACCGGTCACCCCGTCTCCCAGGAGTTGTGGTCGCGCGTCGGGGTCAGCCTGCGGCTGGTGCTGATCGGTTCGCTGGTGGGCACGGTGGCCGGCGTGGTCCTGGGCGCCTGGGGAGCGGTCCGTCAGTATCGGCTCAGCGACCGGGTGATCACCGTGCTGTCGCTGATCATTCTGAGCATCCCGTCGTTCGTGCTGGCGGGGCTGCTCATCCTGGCCGCGCTGCGGGTCAACAACCTGTTCGGGGTGCGGATCTTCGCCTACACCGGGGAAACCTCGCCGGTTCCGCCCGGCGGACTCTGGGACCAGTTCGTCGACCGAGCTCGGCACATCGTGTTGCCGAGTCTCACGCTGGCCCTGGGCGCCGCCGCGAGTTTCAGCCGGTATCAGCGCAACGCGATGCTGGACGTGCTCGGTGAGGACTTCATCCGGACCGCGCGGGCCAAGGGCCTGACCAGGCGTCGCGCGCTGTTCAAGCACGGCTTGCGCACCGCACTCATCCCGCTGGCCACGTTGTTCGCCTACGGGGTCAGCGGCCTGGTCGTCGGCGCGGTGTTCGTCGAGAAGATCTTCGGCTGGCACGGCATAGGCGAGTGGGTGGTGCAGGCCATCTCGAGTCAGGATACGCACATCGTCGCGACGATCACGTTGTTCACCGGTGCGGCGCTGCTGTTCGCCGGGCTGTTGTCCGACGTCATCTATGCGGCGTTGGACCCGAGGGTGCGAGTGTCGTGACACGCGCCGGCGACGATGCAGAGCGAACCGATGCTGAGGAGCGGCGCCGATGACCGCGCCCGGTGATGACGCGCTGCTGACGCAGGAGAACCCGACCGACACCACCCCGCTGCGGGTCGGCATCAAGCCGGCGACCTTCACGTCGCGACGAAGCCTCGTGATACGTCGCTTCCTGCGCAACAGGCCTGCCGTGGTGGCGTTGATTCTGCTAGTGGTGCTGTTCGTTGGCTGCTATGGGCTGCCGCCGCTACTCCCCTACGACTACAACGCCCTCGACTACCACGGACTGCTGCAGCCGCCGTCGGTCAAGCACTGGTTCGGCACCAACGCGCTCGGCCAGGACCTGTTGGCCCGGACCCTGCGCGGCATGCAGAAGTCGATGCTGATCGGTTTCTGTGTGGCATTGATATCGACCAGCATTGCCGCCACCGTCGGATCGGTTGCCGGTTACTTCGGCGGCTGGCGTGACCGGGTTCTGATGTGGTTGGTGGACCTGCTGCTGGTGGTACCGGGCTTCCTGATCATCGCCATCGTCACTCCGCGCATCAAACAGTCGAGCAGCATGCTGTGGCTCATTGTGCTGCTCGCCATCTTCGGTTGGATGGTCAGCTCACGGATGGTGCGCGGCCTGACGATGAGCCTGCGAGAACGCGAATTCGTCCGTGCGGCGAAGTATATGGGCGTGTCGAGCCGCCGCGTCATCGTCCATCACATCGTGCCGAACGTCGCCTCCATCCTCATCATCGACGCCACGCTCAACGTGGGATTCGCGATCCTCGCCGAAACCGGTTTGAGCTTCTTGGGATTCGGTGTTCAGCCACCCGACGTGTCGCTGGGCACGCTGATCGCGGACGGCACTCCTTCGGCCACCACATTCCCGTGGGTCTTCCTGTTCCCGGCCGGGACGCTGGTGCTGATCGTGTTGTGCGCCAACCTCACCGGCGA
>NZ_DATFZD010000352.1:0-6652 GCF_035314665.1 Mycobacterium sp.
GCCCGTAGACACCTTGGCGATCTTGCCGCCGGTTCGGATGATCTCGCCGGTCGGCAGCACCGCCTGCAACCCGAGCACGTTATGGCGGGCTATCCCATACTTGACCGCGCGCATCCCGCCGGCGTTGGTTCCGACGTTGCCACCGACGCTGGAGGACAGCTCGCCCGGTTGAACCATGTAGCTCAGCCCGGCATCAGCGGTCGCGGCGTCCAGCTCGGTCAGGGTCACACCCGGCTGCACGACGGCTACCTGGTTGGTCGTATCGACCTCCAGCACCGCGTTCATCCGCTCGAAGGAGATCACCAGCCCGCCTTCCCGCGGAATCGCCGCGCCCGACAAGCCGGTCCCGGACCCGCGGGCCGTCACCGGCACGCCATCGTCCGAGGCGGCCTTCAGCAGCTGCGAAACCTCTTCTGCACATGCGGGTTTGGCGACGTACGCGGGCTTCTGCGGCGCCGTCGTCAACACTTCGTCGTGGAAATAGTCCTCGGGGATTGCGTCGCCAGTCAGCAAGTTCTGCTCGCCGACGATTTCGGCAAACCGCGCCGTCATGTCGCTCATCGAAGGCCTCACCTTCTATCGCTGCACAGCGACTCACTTTATCCCCGCCCCCGCCCGACCGGTGGCATGCTCGTTGCATGGCGGCCGTGCCCCAAACCGTCTACGCGCGAGATGGTGATACTCATCTCGCGTATCAGATCGTCGCTGACGGTGGGTCAGATCTCCTGTTCGTCCCCACCGCCACGTTCCCAATCGACTTGTTGTGGGACGAGCCCACCATCGCCCGCCACCTCCGCCGGCTGTCGTCGTTCAGCCGTCTGATCATGACCGACCTGCTCGGGATGGGAAGCTCAGACGCGGTGCCGATCCAGAACCTTCCGGCGATGCAGGCGTGGACCGACGGGCTCGTCGCGGTGCTCGACGCCGCGGGGAGCGAGTGTGCGTGCGTCTTCGCGACGGGGGAGTCGGCTCTTCCGGCCATGCTGCTGGCGGCAACCCATCCGCAGCGCGTGCGCTCGCTGGTGCTCTGGAGCCCATTCGCGCGCTTTCTCCGAGCCGACGATTACCCGTGCGGAATGCCCGAGCCGACCTTCACCCGGTATGTCGACGCCTTCGGCGACACCGTCGGGACCGGTGGCGTCGTGGATATCTTGGCCCCGAGTTGGGCCGGCGATGCCGGGAAGCGGCGATGGTGGGCCCGCGGCGAGCGCCTGGCCGGCGGCCCCGGCTACTTCAAGGCCATCTTCGACCTCTACCTGCGCACCGACGTCCGGCCCGCGCTCGACAGCATCCAAGCGCCAACGCTTTTGCTGCACCGCCACGGTGATCACCATGTGACCCGCGGCCACGCCCGCTATCTCGCCGATCGCATCCCGAACGCGCGATTGGTGGAATTCGACGGGGACGACAACGTGTGGTTTGCCGGCGACTCCGACCGAGTGCTCGACGAGATTGAATCGTTCGTCACCGGTTCACGCGCCGCCAGGCCGACGAACCGTGTGTTGTCGACCGTGTTGTTCACCGACATCGTCGGATCCACCGAACGCGCCGAGGCTCTTGGAGATGAGGCCTGGACGGCCGCCCTCGACGTGCACAACGAGGTCGTGGCGAGCCATGTGGGCAGCGCGCGGGGAGACGTCATCAAGTTCACCGGCGACGGCGCGCTCGCAACCTTCGACGGGCCGGCGCGTGCGATCACCTGCGCGTGCGCGATCCGCGACGCTGTGCAAGACCTCGGCCTCGACATCCGCGCCGGCCTGCACACTGGCGAGGTCGAGATGATCGACCACGACGTGCATGGGATCGCGGTACATATCGCCGCGCGCATCATGGCGCTCGCCGGGCCCGGCGAGGTACTGGTGTCGGGCGCGATCCCGCCGCTGGTCCTCGGATCGAGGATCGCCTTCGATGACCGTGGCAGCCACGAACTCAAGGGTGTGCGCGACCGCTGGCCGGTCCTGGCGGTGCGCGACGCGCGCGGTTAAGGGTGGTCACCACATCGCCTGACGGGTTTCGGTTTCGGGATGGCCCTCCGGCGGGGCGGTTCGGCGCTGCGGCCAAATATTCGAGAGCATTTCACGAATCAGCCGTCTGCGGGATCACAGAACGTCCGTGGCGGCGGCGGAAACGGGAGCTAGGATCCCTGTCGGGGCCTGGTACGCGCCAGTGTCGGCTGGCGCCCGGGTGCGAGGCATCGGGGCTTCGACCGCGAAAGGCTAACCAGTGAGCAATAAACCGAATGTCCTGATCCTCTGGGGCGACGACATCGGTCAGAGCAACCTCAGTTGCTACAGCAACGGGCTGATGGGATACCGGACCCCCAACATCGACCGCGTCGCCGCCGAAGGGGTGCTGTTCACCGACTATTACGCGGAGCAGAGCTGCACCGCCGGACGGGCGGCGTTCATCACTGGCCAGAACCCGTACCGCACCGGCCTGACCAAGGTGGGCCTGCCCGGGGCGCCGCTGGGCCTGCAGGCACAGGACCCGACCATCGCGACGGCGCTCAAGACGCAGGGTTACGCCACTGGCCAGTTCGGCAAGAATCACCTCGGCGACCGCGACGAGCATCTGCCCACCATGCACGGCTTCGACGAGTTCTTCGGCAACCTGTATCACCTCAACGCCGAAGAGGAACCCGAACAACCGGACTACCCAAAGGATCCGGAGTTCCGCAAGAAGTTCGGACCCCGCGGTGTGCTGCACACCTGGGCCAACGGTGACGGCACCCAGCGCATCGAGGACACCGGCCCGCTGACCAAGAAGCGGATGGAAACCTGCGACGGCGAATTTCGAGACGCCGCAGTCGATTTCATCAAGCGTCAGCACGAAGCCGAAACTCCGTTCTTCGTGTGGTTCAACACCACGCACATGCATTTCCGCACCCACACCCAGCCCGAAAGCGTGGGCCGCGCCGGGCGCTGGCAATCGCGGTACCACGACACGATGTTGGATCACGACGACACGGTCGGCAGCATGCTGGATCTGCTCGACGAGCTGGGCATCGCCGAGAACACCATCGTCATGTACTCCACCGACAACGGTCCCCACATGAACAGCTGGCCCGACGCCGGCATGACCCCGTTCCGCAACGAGAAGAACTCCAACTGGGAGGGCGCCTACCGCGTCCCGGCGCTGGTGCGCTGGCCGGGGCACATCCCGGCCGGGTCGGTGTTGAACGGCATCGTCAGCCATGCTGATTGGTTCGTCACGCTGTTGTCGGCGGCGGGTGTGCCCGACATCGCCGAGCGGCTGCGAGCGGGCACAGACCTCAACGGCACGACCTACAAGGTGCACCTCGACGGGCACGACCAGTTGGCGTACATCACCGGCGAGACCGACGAGAGCCCGCGCAAGCACTTCTTCTATGTTTCCGACGACGGCGACCTCACCGCACTGCGGTTCGACAACTGGAAGTTCGTGTTCCTCGAGCAGCGCTGCGTGGGCACCCTGCAGATCTGGGCGGAGCCATACGTTGAACTGCGCGTGCCCAAGCTGTTCAACCTGCGCACCGATCCCTACGAGCGGGCCGACATCACATCGAACACTTACTACGACTGGATGATAGACCGCATCTTCTTGTTCGTTCCGGCTCAGGCTTACGTCGCGAAGATGCTGGAGACGTTGATCGAGTTCCCGCAGCGACAGAAATCTGCAAGCTTCAACATGCAGCAGGTGATGGCCAAGTTGCAGGACGCCACTGCCCGCAGCAGCTGAGCGACTGCGATGGATCGCAACGATCCGCTCCCGTCCTGGCGCCGCGGCAGCACCCGGGACGCGCTGGAGGCGTTCCTGGCCGCGGCCGAGGAGGTGCCGGTCGCCGACCGGGTCGCCTATTTCGACAACGACGGCACGCTGTGGTGTGAGCGGCCGAGCTATGTACAGCTCGACTTCTTCCTCGACGCGCTGCGCAAACACGTGGCGCAGGACCCGTCGATCGGTGAGCGCGCCGAGTTCGCCGCCCTGCTCAGCGGTGATCGGGCGGCGGTCGCGGGGATCGGGCTGGAACGCATCGCGCTCGCACTCGCCGGTCTGTTCGAGGGCATGACGCCGCAGGAGTTCACCTCCGCGGCAAGGGAATTCATGGCCAGAGCAGCGCATCCGACGCTGGACCGGCCGACGCGCTCGGTGACCTACCTGCCGATGTCAGAACTCATCGCCGAGCTGCGGCGCCGTGACTTCACGGTCGGGATCGTCACCGGGGGCGGCACCGAGTTCGTCCGGGCGATCAGCGACGACCTCTACGGTGTGCCGGCCGAGTTGGTGGTGGGCACGCTCATCGGCTACGACGTCAGCCGTGACGGCGAAGGCCCACCGGTCATCCGGCGCACCAGCGACCTGCTCGGCGTCGCGAACGAGGGCAGCGCCAAAGTCGCCAACATCCAGACCATGCTGGGCCGCCGGCCGATCCTGGCTGCCGGCAACTCCGGGGGTGACCGGGAGATGCTCGAATGGGCGCAGGCCGCCGGCTCTCCCAGCCTTGCCCAGCTGATCGACCACGACGACGCCGAGCGCGAATTTCATTACACCAGTACGGCACAGACGTTCGCCGAGACCGAGCCGATCACCGACGTCAGGGCACGCCTGGGATGGACAGTGGTGAGCATGGCCCGTGACTGGGACGTCGTATTTCCGACGGTTTCTTGATCAGATTTTTGTTCGCGCGGCCTCGACTGCGCCTCATCCGAGGCGCAGTCTTAGTGTGACGGCCATCACAGTCGACTCGCTGGGCGGTGCAATCCAACCGCCCTGCACCCGACCGACTACGAAAGGTCACCTCCATGGGCCTCGAATTCAACCCTCTCCAGCGCGAAACCCTAACCGCGATCGTCGACACCTTCGTCGCGGCGGTTCCGCGCGATGACGACCCAACGGGGTTCTACGCCGCCAAGGGCAGTGACATCGGCGCCGACGTCGCCGCTGAGCAGTATCTCGTCGCCCGCTTGCCCGAGGAGCAACTCGCCGGCCTGCTTCAACTGATCGATGCCGCAGGCCTCGTCGGGTTGAAGAATCAACCTCAGGCCGACCGGGAGGCGATCATCGCCAACCTCGCGGGCATCTCGCCCGAGAGCGCGCGAGCGGTAGCCGCGCTGTATCAGCTTTCGGTGATCTTCGCCTACAGCCTGCCCGGCCCAGAGGGCGGCAATCCCTTGTGGGCCGGCATGGGATATCCGGGCATGGTCCAGGCCCCGCCGCAAACGCCCAAGACACTTGACGTCATCACCCCGTCCGGCGAGACGACGCTGGAGGCGGATGTGGTGGTGGTCGGCTCCGGCAGCGGCGGTGGGGTGGCCGCCGCGGTGCTGGCGCAGGCCGGCAAGCGGGTCATCATCCTGGAGGCAGGCGGTTATTTCAACGAGTCCGACTTCGTCCAGCTGGAACCGCTGGCGTATCAGAACCTTTTCTTGCGCGGCGGGTTCTTCCCCTCCGCCGACGGCATGGTCAGCATCGCCGCCGGGAGCACCGTGGGCGGCGGCAGCACCGTCAACTGGTCCAACTCGTTGCTGACCCCGGCCACCGTCCGCCGCAGCTGGGCCGCAGACGGACTGACCGACGTCGACACCCCGGCGTTCGACGAACACCTGCAGGCGGTGTTCGATCGCATCCACTGCAACGACAAGGTGGCCACCCAGAACGCCCCCCACCAGCGGTTGGCCACGGGCGCGGCCAAGCTCGGATATTCCTACCGCGTCGCCATGCTCAACATTGACCCGGACAGATACGATCCGAACCTGATCGGGTGGAGCGGGATGGGCGATCAGACCGGCGCCAAACAGGGCACCATGCGCACCTATCTGCAGGACGCGTCGGACGCCGGAGCGAAGCTGTTGCCCAACACCCGCGCCGACCGGATCCGCACCGAGAACGGCAAGGCCGTCGGGGTCGAGGCGACATACACCGACCCACAGACGCAGCAGAACTCCCGCGTCGTCATTCGGGCCTCCGCCGTCGTGGCCGCCGCCGGCGCCCTGGAAACCCCTGCGCTTCTCCTCCGGTCGGGCATCGGTGGTCCCGCCGTCGGCGCCGAACTGCGACTGCATCCCGCCAGCCTCGTCACCGGCATCTATGACGAACCCCAGGACCCGTGGTACGGCCCCGCGATGGCCGGCATCGTGAACGAGTTCGCCGAGGTGAATGACTGCCACGGCTACATCGTCGAATGCGTGCAGCACCTGCCTGGTCTGTTCACCACGGTCGTACCCTGGCTCAGCGGCGCGCAGCACAAGGAGCTCACCCGCAAATATCGGTACCGAGCCGACTGGGTGTTCATCGTCAAGGACCGCGGTGCCGGAACGGTCACCATCGACGACAACGGTGAGTCCGCACACTGGTACCCGTTCACCGACGAGCTCGATCGGCGTCATTTCCGCGAGGCCGCGGTGACGTCGATCCGCATGCAGGAGGCCGCGGGTGCGCAACAGATCTTCCTCGCGGGCCAGCCTTTTGCGCCGTGGCAGCGCGGCGAGGACCTCGAGGCGTTCATCGAGAAGGTCAACCAGGTCCCGATCGGCCCCGGTGGCACGCCGGTGTTCAGTGCCCACCAGATGTGCAGCGCAAAGCTGGGCAGCGACCCGCAGACGTGCGTCGCGAAACCCAATGGCGAGCTGCACGACACGACCGGGGTCTGGATCGCTGACGCCAGCGGGATGCC
>NZ_DATFZD010000353.1:0-42400 GCF_035314665.1 Mycobacterium sp.
TGTGCCGCACTACTTGTGGACGTGGATTGATGAGTCAGCCGGGTCCTTGCGCTCGCGGATGTTCGCGGCCAATCTCGGTGTGGCGGAAGACGAAGCGACGGGCTTCGCCGCCGTGCGGATGACCGAATATCTCAGCCGCGACTTGACCATCACCCAGGGCAAGGGATCGGTGATCCAGACCACCTGGAGCCCGGAGGGCTGGGTGCAGGTCGCCGGTCGCGTCGTCGATGACGGCGTCACGCACTTCGTCTAGAGCGCCATTTGCGTCGCGCGGATCAGCAACTGCCCCTCGAGCCCGGCGGCGCGGTGGACGCCGATCTCCGCGACTTCCGGCGACGTCACTATCGCGGCAAATGCGGCGGCCGAAGGATATTCGACCAGCACGCAGGTGTCCCACAGATCCTCGACATCGCCGATCACCAACGAGGCGATATCGCCGCCGAACAGCACCTTTCCGCCACCTTGTTCGATGACGTTCTGCATCGGCGCGGCGTAGAGGTCGTAGGCCTGGCGGCCGGTCAGGTCACTGGGGCGTCCGTCGGGATAGACCGCCTTAGCCCGGAACGTGAGCAAGTTGACCATCACAACAGGACCGCCGGAATCGTCGGCCATCAATGCTTCGACGCGGGAAGCCGTTGGGTAGGCCGCATTTTCGACGTCCACGCTATCGTCTCCTTGCTTTCGGACCGTGCCGCTCAGCTCTTACGGTGCAACACCGCGGCCAGGTGGTGTTGCACCGGTTGTCCGACCGCACCCATCTGCAGTGAATACGACAGCTCGTCGGCGTCCACTCGGAAGCGGCGGCCAAGGGCGGTCACTTCTTTGGCGGTCGGTGTCAGACCGATATTCGAGGTAGTCATCTCGAGATCGATCGTCGTGCCGTCGGCAGTGTATGTGCCGACCTCGATTTCGGTGATGCCGCTTGGGTGTGCGAGCACCAGTTCAACGTGACCGGGTCGCGGTACCCGAAGGTATCCCGTCTCGGCGTGCAGCGGCTTCCCGTCCGTCGCGGCCCTGGTCTTTTGCCCGTACACCAAAAACGGCTTGCCCACATGGGAAAACGCGACTTCCTCGAGGTACTCGAACGGCTCGATTGTGGGGTATTCCCCGGACCCACGACCCTCCCATGCGCCGAGCAGCGGAGCGAGCTCTTGCAGGTCGGGGTGCAGTTCAGGCGCCATCCGGCCAGCCTAGCCAGCGTGGATGTCCGGCGTGCGTACATGCTCGGGACGGAAGCCCCGACCGACGACAATCGGCGGGATGTACTGCAACGGACCGCGGCCCACGAACTTCGGGATACGGATCGGCGACAGGTCACCGGTCAAATACGGTTCGGCCGCCCTGTTCTGGATGAATACCTGACCGGCCTGGATGATCCGAGCGGGTAACTCGCGCCGGCGCTGCACCTTGGCGAGGTCGGCATCTATCAACCGACCTTCGCGCAGCGGCGCACAGAGAATGTTGGCCGCGGCCACAGCATCAGCAACAGCGAGGTTGATGCCGATTCCACCGGCCGGTGACATAGCATGCGCGGCATCGCCAATGCACAGCAGGCCCGTGCGCCACCATGTCTTGAGCCGATCCACCCGTACATCGAGCTGGCTGGTGTCGTCCCAGGAGTGCAAATCGTTGACGTGTTCGCGCAACTTCGGCTGCGCGGACACCAGACGCTCTTTGAACGCCTCCAGTGAGCCGTCTCGCGGGTTCTGGCCCTTCGGCATGACATGCGCGACCTGCCAGTAGTCACCCCGGTAGATCATGGCCATCAGCAGGCCCCTACGGAGTACTCCGACCAGCTCTTGAGGATCGCCCGGGCGCCACTTCAGCCGGAACCACAAGACGTCTATCGGGGAGGCCGCGCTGGCGATCTCCAACCCCGCCGCGGCGCGCACTGCCGATGCGCGCCCGTCGGCGCCGACCACCAGCTCGGCACGCACCTCCAGTTCCGGCGTGCGCACCCCGACGACCCGACCACCCTCGACGATCACATCCTTGACCTCGGCGTTGCGGATCAAGGTGAATTCCGGGTAAGCACTTGCCTTTTCGGCGAGAAAGTCGAGGAAGTCCCACTGCGGCATCAACGCGATGTACGGCTGTTTGAAGCCCAGCCATTTGAGCGCGGCGAAGTTACCGAAAGTGCGAAGTGAGCCGTCGGTGTCGAAGGCAACGCGGGTGATCTTGGTGTGCGGTAGACGCAAGAACTCATCGATCAACCCCAGCTCGTCCATGATCCGCAGGGTGGTCGGATGCACGGTGTCGCCGCGGAAGTCGCGCAGGAAGTCATTGTGCCTTTCCAAGACAACAACCTGGACGCCGGCGCGGGCCAGCAACAGAGCATGAACCAGGCCCGCGGGACCGCCACCGACGACACAGACCTGGGTTCGCAGAACTCGGGTCATGCCCCGACACTACCTACGGAAAGTTTTCTCGAGACTGTTGACGGACCGATCAACCGGAAGCGGACACCTCGCGGTGGGCGCGCAGCGCCTGGATCTCGCGCTCGAAATCGTCTGCAGACGAAAAGGACCGGTACACCGAGGCGAATCGCAGATAGGCCACCTCGTCGAGTTCTCGCAGCGGACCGAGGATCGCCAGCCCGACCTCGTGGCTGGGGACTTCCGGTGAGCCGCTGGCCCTTACCGCATCTTCGACCTGCTGGGCCAGTAGGTTCAGCGCATCGTCGTCGACCTGGCGACCCTGACAGGCCCGGCGCACACCGCTGATCACCTTCTCCCGACTGAACGGTTCGGTGACGCCGCTGCGCTTGACGACCGCTAGCACCGCGGTCTCCACCGTGGTGAATCGCCGCCCGCACTCGGGGCATGACCTGCGACGCCGAATGGCCTGACCTTCGTCGGTCTCCCGGGAGTCAACCACCCGGGAATCGGGATGGCGACAGAACGGACAGTGCATGACCGCTCCTTCGCCGCGCCGACAACGGGATGTCTGAGACCACCCCGAGCGTACCTGCGCGGTCCCCGCGGACCTAGCGTCATCGGAGGTCGCGCCCGGTATCCGCGGCCGTCACGGCAGTTATCGACGACCATTGAGCCACGCGGGTTTCGGCGCTGCACGGCGGAACCCTCAGCCCACCGGTGCGATCAGCGTCGAACCGGCGGTCACCGTGGCGGAGTCGAGATCGTTGAGTTCGCGGATGCGCGCGGCGACCTGACCGGTCGGCGCGTCGGGTGCCACCCGGGCCGCCAAGTGCTGCAGAGTCTCCCCTGGTTCGACCCGCACCACGGCGAGCCGGTCGGGAATGTGAGCCGCCTTCTGGTCGGAGTCACTACGCAGCATGTCTCCGACGTGCGCCACCAGCCCGAGCCACACGGTGATCAGCGCGGCGAGGATTGCCAGCCCCACGGTGGTCGCCGGCGTGATCGGACGTGGCCGATGCGGCGCCGTCGACATCAACACTCCGGTGCCGCGGTAACGCGGGGGCGACGCGACCGGCCTCGACGGCTGCGGACCCTGTGATCCGGGCCGGCCACGGTGGCCTGCGGGACGCACCCGGACCGGCCGACAGCGGATCGGCGCGCTGGGTGAGATCGTCTCGATGGGCATCATGTGCGTTCCTCCAGTCAGCTAGGTTCGATCACTTGTTCGAAGCATAATCGATAGTGTGTTCGAATTCCGAACATGTGATCGAACTGTTGCACACACAGCAGACGATAGGGCGCCCCACCGACAACTTTCGCACCGCAGCGGGGCGAGAAATCCGACACGCCTCGAACACATGTTTGATATCGACGCCGGGTGCGGCTACATTCGTCCGTATGAGCGACAGCGATACAACGGGCGGCGGCCCCGAGCGCGGTGCGCGATCTGGGGATTCGGGGCTCACGCAGCGGCAGCGCACGATCCTGGACGTCATCCGGGCTTCGGTCACCACTCGCGGATATCCCCCGAGTATCCGGGAAATCGGCGATGCGGTCGGTCTGACGTCGACTTCCTCGGTGGCCCACCAATTGCGCACGCTTGAGCGCAAGGGCTATCTGCGCCGCGACCCCAACCGCCCGCGCGCGGTCGATGTTCGCGGCGCCGACGACACCGCGAGGCCGCCGGTTCTAACCGACGTCTCGGGCTCGGACGCGCTGCCCGAACCGACCTTCGTTCCCGTCTTGGGACGTATTGCGGCCGGCGGCCCGATCCTTGCCGAGGAAGCCGTCGAGGACGTCTTTCCGCTGCCGCGAGAACTCGTCGGCGAGGGCGCGCTGTTCTTGCTCAAGGTGGTCGGTGACTCGATGGTCGACGCCGCGATCTGCGACGGTGACTGGGTCGTGATCCGTCAGCAGAACGTGGCTGACAACGGCGACATCGTGGCGGCGATGATCGACGGGGAGGCCACCGTCAAGACCTTCAAGCGCACCGGTGGCCAGGTCTGGCTGATGCCGCACAATCCGGCCTTCGATCCCATCCCGGGCAACGACGCCGCCGTGCTCGGCAAAGTCGTCACGGTGATCCGCAAGATCTAGCTGCTGCGGCCCGGTCGGCTAGTCGGCTTTGGTGAACCCGTTCGCTTGCGCGATTTCTTCGGTGGCGAACCAAATTTCGGCGAGCGTGTCCTCATATAGCTCACTGTCGGGCATGTAGTAGACGCCGAAGCTGGCGTTGGCCTTGACGGGGTATCCTTCCGGCACCTGGTAGGGGTCATCCATCGGAAGGTGAATCGCCAACTGGCCGGCCGCAATTGGCGTAGCCGCAGTGAAGTGGGTGGTGTCTTCGTCGATGTCCGCTGCTGCGTGTCGTCCGCCTCGGACTTCGCCCAGTATTGGGATCCCCGTCGGCGCCGTGTCCACTGCGTCGGGATCCTCGTCAAGGTGCTCATCGAAGTGTTCGTCAAAACGCTCGTCAAGGTGCTCGTCGAACTGTTCGTCAAGGTGCTGGTCGAAGTGCTCGTCCAGGTCTTCGTCCAACGCGGAGAACTCTGCGGGACTTGCGATTTCGCGGGACGTCGGCTCGTCGACCAATTCGGCGTGCCCAGGCGGCATCCCGGTGCTGGCCGACTGACTGGGCAGGCGGACGGTTCGCGGACGCAGTGCCGCCCGGTAGCCGTCGGACAAGCTCGACGACGCGAGATCGCTGTCGGCCTCCGGCGACCAGCGGGAAACAGACTCCGTTACGGGCTCGTCGCCAGGTTCGATGGCCTTGCCGTCACGTCCGGCACGGCGTCGACGCCACCCCCACCCCACCAGTCCGGCGATCCCGACCAGGACCAGCGCCGGGACGCCGACCAGAAGCAACCACCGACGCCAGTTCACCGCGCTGAGGCCGCCGCCGCTCGACGTCGCACCAGCCGGCGTCTTCTGCCCCGGCACCTGCAGGCCGGACAGTGACGATGCCAAGTTCGCTGGCTGGGTGCTGAACGTGTTCTTCGCCTGGTTCCAGGAGATCTGGCCACCGGTGAACTTCTGCGTAAGCACGTGCTTGTTCGCCGTCTGATCGCTCAAGGGCGCGCCCAGCTTGCCGGCGGCTCCCCCGAGTTTGTCCCACGCCGCTTTGATGGCGCCGCGGATCACAAACGCGCCGTGCTCGGGCGTCCAGAAGATCACCGGCTTGTCGGCGGCGGCAAACGCGCCCACCCGGCTGGCCGACTTGAGACCGCCGTCGGCCTCATTGGCGATCGGGAAACCGAGGCTGCCGCCCGGGCCGCCCAGCGCCTCGTACCTGGTTAGAATGTCGCTCTCGACGGCGTTGGCGCCGCTGGCCGGGCTGAAGAAGATCTTGCCGCCGGCGAAGTTTTGGGCCAGCCCGTCGCCGCCCACTGGATACTGATCGCCCTGTTTGGCACCCAGCGGGCCGGAGGGGCCGCCGGCCGCACGCCACGCCATGTTGATGGCCGCGGTCGGATCGATGGGTACTTGCAGGTCGCTGAGCCCTCCCGCCAGGTTGGGCGGGACGGTGGTGAAGGCTTTGGTCAGCCGGTTCCATGACACTCGGCCGGCGCTGAATGCCTGAGTCGCGACTTCCCCGTCGTAGGTTTCGTCGCCGACCGGAACGCCGAGCACACCACCGGAGCTGCCCAGTTTGTCCCACGCGGCGTTGATCGCCCCGCGGACCACGAAGGCCCCGTGCTCGGCGGTCCAGTAGATCAGCGGCTTGTCGCTGGCCGAGAAGGTGCTGACCCGGCTGTCGGGTCCCGCCAGCCCGCGCGCTTCGTTCATGGTGGGAAAGCCCAGGTCGCTGGCGGCCGGGCCACCCAGAGCCTCGTACTTGTCCAGGATTGCGCCCGACATCGACCTGGGGCCGGTCGCCGGCGTGAAGAACATCTTGCCGTGCACGAAGTCCTGGGCGAATCCTGCGCCCGCGGCATATGCCTCACCCTGTTTGGCGCCGAGATCCGAATTGTCGCCGCCGGCGTCCTTCCACGCTGCGGTCATCGCATTGTCGGCATCGCCAATCGGAGATGCCGACGCGACTGGCGCGAATAGCGCCGTGCTTAGCCCAAAGGCTGCCGCCAGCGCCATCGCACGCGCCACGAACGTGCCAGATCGACGTTTGTGCCCTGCCATCACACCTCCCGGCGGCCGCCCCACCAGTTGCAACCGCTCGGCGGGCCGGCACAACAGTGGTCCGGCCGACGGCAATTGCGATGTCATATCGAAGACCCTACGGAAGGGATATCACGTCGACGCTGAAATGATCTTCACATCGTTACTTGGTGTCGCATTCTGCTCCTTCAATTTTGCGTCACTGCGCCCGATACCGGGGTGGCTTCCGGAGCGGTCTGGTCCATGATCGCCGGGCTCGTCCTGGTCGACGACCTGTTCAGCGTCCGCACGCCACACGCCGACGTTGCGCGAAGCGGCGGTGTGGTCGGCCCTTTACCGGAATCGCGATCGCGTTCGGTTTTGACATCTGGGCCTTCGGCGGGACACCTATGGGCGTCGAATACTTCGCTTGTTACGTCAGCAACGACTCTTTCTGTTCATCGTGAGTAGTTTCGCTGTGCCGTGGATCGCCGCGCAGAGAGTGCTGTTATTTCGGCATCCTCTTGGCGATGTCGGTACACCGCGGATTCATTTTTTGGCGCCGCGTTGATCGCGGTCTTGCAGCCCGTCGTTGCGCACGACGCTCAGGCTCCAGCTGGAGGCCGAGGCTACGGCCGACGGCCTCGGCTAAACGCCCAGGCTACGGCCGATGATTTCCTTCATGATTTCGGTGGTGCCGCCGTAGATCGTCTGCACCCGCGCGTCGAGATAGGCTCGCGCAATTGGGTATTCGCGCATGTAACCGTAGCCGCCGTGCAACTGCAGGCAGCGATCGATCAGGTATACCTGCTTCTCGGTGGAATACCACTTGGCCATCGCCGCCTGGTCGGCAGTCAACTTCTCGTCGAGGTGCAGGCGGATGTACTCGTCGACCATGATGCGGACCGCGGTGGCCTCGGTCGCCAACTCGGCCAGCAGGAATCGGCTGTTCTGGAAACTTCCGATCGACCTGCCAAAAGCCTTGCGCTCCTTGGTGTATTGCAGGGTCTGCTCCAGCACCGTCTCCATTGCGGTGGCGGCCATGATCGCGATCGAAATCCGTTCCTGCGGCAGGTTTTGCATCAGGTAGATGAAGCCCATGCCCTCCTCACCGAGCAGATTCTCGGCGGGAACCTTGACGTCGGTGAATGACAGCTCGGCGGTATCTTGGGCGTCCAGGCCGATCTTGTCGAGGTGCCGGCCGCGCTCGAAACCCTCCATGCCACGCTCGACAGCCAGCAGCGAAAAGCCTTGCGCACCTTTGTCCGGATCAGTCTGGGCCACCACGATCACCAGGTCGGAGTTGATGCCGTTGGTGATGAACGTCTTCGACCCGTTCAGCACGTAGTGGTCGCCCTGCTTGACCGCGCGGGTCTTGATGCCCTGCAAATCGCTGCCGGTGCCCGGCTCGGTCATGGCGATCGCGGTGATCAGCTCGCCGGTGCAGAACTTCGGTAGCCAGCGCTCTTTTTGGTCGTCGTTGGCCAATCGCAGCAGATAGGGCGCCACCACATCGTTGTGCAGTCCGAACCCGATGCCGCTGTAACGGCCCGCAGTGGTCTCTTCGGTGATGATCGTGTTGTAGCGGAAGTCAGGGTCGCCGCCGCCGCCGTACTGCTCGGGCACCGCCATGCCCAGGAAGCCTTGCTTCCCGGCCTCCAGCCACACCCCGCGGTCGACGATCTTCGCGTTCTCCCATTCGTCGTGATGGGGGGCGACGTGGCGGTCCAGAAACGCCCGGTAGGACTCGCGGAACAATTCATGCTCGGGTTCGAACAGCGTGCGCTGGTATTTGACGGCACTACCCATGGATGACCTCCGGCAGGGCTTGGGACTCTGCCGCCCAAGATATACCAACTACCAACCGGATGGTTGGGCGGCCCGCGGTGCCTACCCGGGCTTACAGTCAGCGACGTGGACGAAACGCTCCTGGTGGAAGAACGCGGACAGCTGCTCGAATTCTCCTACACCGACATGCTGTGCTACGCCGGGCCGTATTCGCCGGCCGGCGTGGCGAATGCCTTCAAAGTGATGCAGCGGGCATTTGCGGCGTTGTCCCCAAACCAACCGCCGCAGCGGCGATCGGTCCTCATCCGCACCGCCTTTCAAGGACCGGGAGCACGTGACGGCTTCGAGGCCGTCACCCGTGCGGTGACGGACGGCCGCTACACGGTTGACCCGGCACTGGCACGACCCCGTCGGGGACGGCTGCTGCAGAGTTTCGTCTTCCAAATCACCATCGCAGGCCGCTCGGCGACGCTGTTGCTGCGCCCCGGCTTCGTCACGGCTGAATTCATCGACCTGGCCGGCAAATCCGATCGCAGTCAGACCCAAGAAGCACACCTGGACCAGCTCAAAGCAGAGCTTGCGCAGCGAGTCCTGGCGGCACCTGCCGAAGACGTGTACGACATGGCCGACTGAGATCGACCCAACGGAACGTTAAATTCCTCAACGCTCGCTGAATAACTTTGTTTGTTCTTTTCGCCTTCCGGCGTTTCCGCTCTCTGCGGCTAGGGTGGCAACGACGGCACGCAAGCGGCCGGACGGGCCTCAGTGAGCGCCGTTCGCCGAGAATTGGCGCAGGCTGGCGGCCAGCGCCACCGGCACGCGCGCACGGATTCGGGTGCCGTCGTTGGTGTGCTCGGTCTGCTGCACCCGGCCGTCGGCGTGCACGCGAGACACCAAATCACCACGGTTATAAGGGATTACGACGTCGACGGCGGTGTCCGTGGGGGCCGCCAGCTCGGCCATCCGCCGACGCAGCGCGTCGATGCCATCCCCGGTGCGCGCCGAGACGAATACCGCCGCGGGCAGCGCGCGGCGCAGCTTGGCCAGCCCCAAATCGCTTGCGGCATCGACCTTGTTGACCACCAGCAGCTCCGGCGCCGGATCGCCGTGATGATCGGCGATCACTTCGGAGATCACTTGCCGCACGGCGCTGATCTGCGCCAGCGGGTTGACGTCGGAGCCGTCGACGACGTGCAGCAGCAGGTCGGCGTCGACGACCTCTTCCAGCGTCGAGCGAAACGCCTCGACCAACTGGGTCGGCAGATGCCGCACGAAACCGACGGTGTCGCTGACCACGTACGCACGCCCATCGTCGAATTCGCCACGGCGAGTGGTGGGTTCCAGGGTGGCGAACAGCGCGTCCTGCACCAGCACCCCCGCTCCGGTCAACGCATTGAGCAGACTTGACTTGCCGGCGTTGGTGTAGCCGACGATCGCGATCGACGGCAGATCGCTGTCCAGTCGGCGGCTGCGCTGAGTGTCGCGGACCTGCTTCATCGCCTTGATGTCGCGGCGCAGCTTCGACATTCGCTCGCGGATGCGGCGACGATCGGTCTCGATCTTGGTCTCACCTGGACCACGCAGACCCACGCCGCCGCCGCTGCCGCCGGCACGGCCACCGGCCTGCCGCGACATCGATTCACCCCAACCGCGCAGCCGCGGCAACATGTACTCCATCTGCGCCAGCGTCACCTGGGCCTTGCCTTCGCGGCTGGTGGCGTGCTGGGCAAAGATGTCGAGGATCAGCGCCGTGCGGTCGATGACTTTGACCTTGACGGCCTTCTCCAGCGCGGTCAGCTGAGCCGGGGACAGCTCGCCGTCGCAGATGACGGTGTCGGCACCGGTGGCCAGCACCACCTCCCGCAGCTCCTGCGCCTTGCCCGAGCCGATGTAGGTCGAGGCATCCGGCTTACTGCGACGCTGGACCATGCCTTCGAGCACCTGCGAACCGGCGGTCTCGGCCAGTGCGGCCAGTTCGGCGAGGCTGGCATCGGCATCCGCGGCGCTGCCCTCGGTCCACACGCCGACCAGCACGACCCGCTCGAGGCGCAGTTGCCGGTACTCGACCTCAGAGATGTCGGCGAGTTCGGTGGATAGCCCGGCGACGCGGCGCAACGCCGAACGGTCGTCGAGAGCAAGTTCACCCGTGCTGGGCGGCAATTGGTCGGGAAAATCTGGATACGTCATAGGTAATTAGATGGTGCACGCCAAAACGGCTACATGCACCCGAATTAACGCTGCGCTGCCTGCCACCATTCCTCGCTGAGTTCCCCGTGAGCGACCAGCACCGACGGCCCACGCAGGTAGCTGGTCGCCTCGGTGATGGTGACGACGACATCGCCGCCCGGTATCCGCACGGTCAGCGTGCCGCTGGCCGCGCCGGCATAGGACAGTGCAGCCACCGCAGCGGCGACCGTTCCGGTGCCGCACGAACGGGTTTCGCCGACGCCGCGCTCGTGCACCCGCATGCTGACCGCGCCGTCGGCCGGCGCGGTCAGGACCTCGACGTTGACCCCCTCGGGGAACTGCGCCTTGTCGAACGTCACCGGCGCCGCGACGTCCAGAGCCGCCAGTGCCTCGAGGGTCAATTCAGGGTCCACACACGCCAGGTGCGGGTTGCCGACGTCGACGGCCAGCCCGCTGAAGGCGCGGCCACCGACGACCGCCTGCCCCTGGCCCAACGCGTTGGATTTGCCCATGTCGACGCTGACGTCGGCGTTGGTCGCATCGACGTGATGCAGCACGACGGGTCGGGGGCCGGCCAGTGACCCGACGATAAACTCGTCGCGGGATTCCCAGCCGCTGGCGCGCAGGTAATGAGCGAATACTCGCGCGCCGTTGCCACACATCTGCGCCGTCGACCCGTCGGCGTTGCGGTAGTCCATGTACCAGTCGTCGGCGGTCACGCCGTCGGGCACGCGATCCAGCAGCCCCGCAGCCAGCACCGCACCCGCGGTGGTGACCCGCAGCACCCCGTCGGCGCCGAGTCCACGACGCCGATCGCACAACGCAGTCACCACCGCGGGCGTCAGCGTCAGCTTGGCGTCCAGATCGGGCAGCAACGCGAAGTCGTTCTGCGTGCCGTGACCCTTGGCAAATATCACCTGCTCAGGATACGTGGCGCCAGGCGCGCACCGCCGCGTCCGCATTGTCGGCCGCGCTGGCATCCAGCCAATGGATCCGGTGGTCACGGCGAAACCACGACCGCTGGCGCCGCACATAGCGGCGGGTGCCGATGAACGTCGGTTCCCGCGCGGCGTCGCCGTTGCCGCCGGCGTCGAGGTCGGCGAGCACCTGCGAATAACCCAACGCTCGCGACGCGGTCACGCCGTCACGCAGCCCGCATCCGAGCAGTCTGACCACTTCGTCGACCAGACCATCATCGAACATCGTGTTGGTGCGTTCGGTCAGTCGCTGGTCGAGAAGCTCAGTATCACAATCCAATCCGACGATCACGGTGTCCCAGCGCGGTGTGCCGATCACGGGTGCCGACGCGGCGAACGGCTGACCGGTGAGTTCGACGACCTCAAGCGCACGCACGATGCGCCGGCCGTCGGTCGGCAGGATCGAAGCCGCGGCCGCCGGGTCGCGACCGGCAAGCTCGGCGTGCAAGCTCCCCACCCCGATCTCGGCAAGCCGCAACTCCCACTTCGCCCGCACCGCCGGGTCGGTCGTCGGGAACGACCAGTCGTCGAGCAGCGATTGGATGTAGAGCATCGACCCGCCGACCAGGATCGGCACCCTCCCCCGGGCCGCGATCGCCTCGATGTCGGCAGCCGCGGCGCTCTGGTAGCGGGCGACGGTCGCGGTCTGGGTGACGTCGAGGACGTCGAGCTGGTGATGCGGGATGCGGCGGCGTTGCGCGACAGGCAGTTTCGCGGTGCCGATGTCCATCCCGCGGTAGAACTGCATCGCGTCGGCGTTCACGATTTCTCCGCCGAGCCGCTCTGCGACGTCGAGGGCCAGCTGCGACTTACCGGTGCCCGTCGGGCCGACGATCGCCAGCGGCCTCACGGCTGCCAGACACCGGCGAAGTACCCGACGCCGTAAGGCGCCGCCCGGTACAGCTCCTTGGCCGATCGCGGTGCCGGCTCGGCGAGACCCGCGAGCACACCGAAGGCCACCCGCCCCATGACCTGCTCGGGCAGCCGGCTCAGCGCGGCCACGTCGCCGCTGGCCAGCGCATCGTCTAGGGCAAGCTGAACATCAACGTCAGCGGGGCGATATCCACCCGGGGCGGCCGGGGTCAACGTGTTGGCGCCGTCGGCGCTCACCAGAACGCCCGTCGGCTCGTCCGCCGCGCCGATCTCGGTGCGCAGTTGCCTGCCGAGGGCCAGCGCAGCGTCAGCATCGTGGTTTGCGGCGTACGCACGGACCTCGGCTCGAGCATCTGGCTGCGCCTGATCCCGCATCCACCCGGCGATCAACGCGCAGAGCGGCAGCTCGACCGGCTGACCGGTTGCCTGCTGCGAGAGCCGCACCACCACATCGACACCGAAACCCGCAAACGTCCCAACGCCGTCCGGGCCTACCACGACGTCGGTGGTGGCCGCCACCCCAACGACCACCCAGCGTGGCGGCAGGGCCGCGACAGCGGCGATCATGGCCGCCCGCAGCTCGGCCACCTCGTCGGCCGCCGCTCCGGCGAGCTCGGGGACCAGCACCGGCGCAGACGGAATGATCGCGATAGTGCTCAACACGCCATCAAACTAACGTTCCGACGGCGAAAGGGGTTGCCCAATGGCCTTCGACCGCCCCGTGCCGAACTCCTCCATCGTCGCGGCCTCGCCGCGAGCCAGCGCCACGGTCGACATGATCATCACGATCACCGCCGCCAACAAGACCAACAATGTCTCCTCGTCGACGCGCACGCTCTCCGAGAGCACGGTGATGGCCAAGATCCATCCCACCAACGGTTTCGCCAAGGTCATTGTCGGCAACGACGCCGTGAGGTCGCCGGCGCGAAAAGACGCCTGTTGGAACACCATGCCGGCCAGCGCGACGGCGAGCCAGGCATACAATTCGGGCGCGCGCAGCAGCGCCCCCACGCCGTCTTCGCTCGCTTCGACAACACCCTTTGTCAGCACCGCGAACAGCGCCAGCGACGAGCCGGCCACCACTGCCAGCAACACCGCGGCTACGGCACCTGACCAGATTCGGGCGCCCAGCACGCAGAACACCAATGCCGGGCCCATCACAATCGCCACCACCGCCCAGGTTTCCAGCGGGGCGCGCTGCTGGTCGGACGTCGGATTGCCGACCATGACGATGACCGCAACCGCGGCCGCCAGCGCCGCCGCCCAGAACCATTCCCGAGCGGTTACCCGGTGATGGGTGATCCGCGCGTTGATCGGTAACGCGAACAGCAACACCGTCACCTGCAGCGCGGTCACCAACATCACCGACCCCAGGCTCAGCGCCGCGGCCTGCAGAGCGTAATTGGCCACCGCGGCCACCGCGCCCCACCACCACCGGGTGTCGCGCACCGACAGCAGGAACAGCTCCCACGCGCCGACCGGTTTGTCGACGATTTCGTGTGCAGAACGCTGCCGGATGACGGAGCCGATCGCTGATACCAGGGCGGCGCCCAAGGCAAGCAGTGCGGCGACCACATTCGCACTCCCCATGGGCGACCTCCTCAGCGACTCCCGACCAACTGTTCCATGCACAGGCTACTGAGCGGGGAATCCAAGGCCTCGGCGCGCCGCGCCACAGCAAATGCCAAACTCACGCTTAACAGTAAATGTCCGGCAAATAGCTAACGTTACGACGGCGCCCTCTGGGTAACGATCACATCACGTCCGGCGCCGGCCGCGATGGTGGCAGCCTCGCCGCGAGCCAGCGCAATGGTCGAGACGACAACCACCACCGCGGCGGCGATCAGCACAAACGACTCGGGGCCGCCGACGCGCAACGTCTCGCCGAGCACCAGCACCCCGAGCAGCGACGCCACCACCGGCTTCGCCACAGTCACTGTCGGCAGCGAGGCGGTCAGCGCACCGGCACGGAACGACGACTGCTGAAAGATCATCCCGGCCAACGCGGCCGGTATCAGAGCGTAGGTCTCGGGCGCCCGCAGCAATGCCCCAAAACCGCCTTCGACCGCCTCAACGGCACCTTTGGTCAGCACCGCGAACAGCGCCAGCGACGAGCCCGCCACCACCGCCAGCAGCACCGGCGCGGCCGGCCCGCCCGACCACAGCCGCGCGCCGAGCACGCACAACACCAAGATCGGACCCAGCACTACGGCCACCGCCACCCAGGTCTGCAGCGAACCCCGGTCGTTGCCGGCGCTCGGGTCACCGACAGTGACCAGGACCGCCAATGCGGCAGCCAGCAGCACCGCCCACATCCACTCCGACCGGGTGACCCGGTGATGAGCCAGCCGCGCATAAATCGGCAACGCGAACAGCAGCGACGTCACCTGCAGCGCCGTCACCAGCATCACCGAACCCAGCGCCAGCGCGCCCGCCTGCAGGCTGTAATTGGCGACCGCGCCGGCGGCGCCGAGCCACCACCGCCTGTCGCGCACCGACAACCGGAACAGCTCGAGGTGGCCAACCTGCTTATCGGTGATTTCCTGCGCCGACCGCTGACGGACCACGTCGCCGATCGCGGACGCCAGCGCGGCGCACAGCGCGATCAAAGCGGCGAAATCCGCTTTCGACATGCCCGATCTCCTCGCCGACGGCCAGCCCGCAACCGGCTATCTACACCGCCCGTTTACCACCTGTTTCCAGGGATACCCTATGGCGCTGGAGACGGGCAGCGGCGCAGGCACAAGCTGCGAGGGCCCGGTTATTGCGGTAGTCCGAGGCGGTGACGCAGACGCTGCCGTGGGCAGGGGAAAACGGGCTGCAGTGCCAACTCGGAACGCACCGCGCAACAAGCTGCTTCAATACTCCTGGGGCACTCCTGGTGCCCGACGAATGCAGTTGACGGCGCCGCAATGCGCGGCAGGTGCGCGGCCAACAACCGCGCGAAGGGTTAGGTGACGGCACCCCATGACGCCTGAAGAAACACAGAACGGACCCCGGCCCACCCCGCGGCCGGGACCGCGGCCCGGGCCCAAACCGTCATCCCGTCCTCACCCTCACCCAGTCGCGGGGCCGCTGCCCAATGACCCACATCGATTCGGACGCGTCGACGCCGACGGAACGGTATGGCTGATCACCGCCGCTGGCGATCGGGTCATCGGGTCGTGGCAGGCCGGCGACGCCGAAGCCGCGTTCGCCCATTTCGGTCGACGATTCGACGACTTGAGCACCGAAATCACGCTGATGGAAGAGCGCCTGGCCTCCGGCACGGGCGACGCCCGAAAGATCAAGGCGACCGCCGCCAGCCTGGCCGAGACGTTGCCGTCGGCGCATGTGCTCGGGGATGTCGATGCGCTGGCCGCACGGCTTGCCGGCATCGGTGAGCGAGCCGAAGCTGCCGCCGCCGCCGACCGCTCCCGTCGCGACGAGCATCGCGCGGCCCAAACCGCCCGCAAGGAGGCACTGGCCGGCGAAGCCGAGGAGCTGGCCAATACCTCGACGCAGTGGAAAGCCGCCGGCGATCGGCTGCGCGCGATCCTCGACGAATGGAAGACGATCAGCGGTTTGGACCGCAAGACCGACGACGCGCTGTGGAAGCGCTACTCGGCTGCGCGGGAAACCTTCAACCGGCGACGCGGATCCCATTTCGCCGAATTGGACCGCGAGCGGACGGGTGCCCACGAGGCCAAGGAACGGCTCTGCGTACAGGCCGAAGAGCTCGTCGATTCGACGGACTGGGGCGCGACCAGCGCCGCGTTCCGCAATTTGCTGACCGAGTGGAAGGCCGCCGGGCGTGCGGCCCGCGATGTCGATGACGCGCTGTGGCACCGCTTCAAGGCCGCTCAGGACACCTTCTTCAAGGCGCGTAATGCCGCAACCGCCGAACGAGACAGCGAACTGCACGCGAACGCCACGGCCAAGGAGCAGCTGCTGGTCGAGGCGGAAAAGCTCGACACGAGCAACCACGAAGCCGCGAGGTCGGCGCTGCGGTCGATCTCCGACAAGTGGGACGCGATCGGCAAGGTGCCGCGGGAGCGGTCGGCCGAGCTCGAGCGGCGGCTGCGCGCAGTCGAGAAGAAAGTGCGCGACGCCGGCGAATCGGACTGGTCCGACCCCCAGGCGCAGGCCCGCGCCGAGCAGTTCCAGGCACGTGCCGAGCAGTTCGAACGCCAAGCCCAGAAGGCCGAGGCGGCAGGGCGCAGCAAGGAAG
Organism: Mycobacterium sp.; assembly: GCF_035314665.1. GTDB lineage: Bacteria > Actinomycetota > Actinomycetes > Mycobacteriales > Mycobacteriaceae > Mycobacterium. Next base: position 16,506 of record NZ_DATFZD010000353.1, read on the forward strand.
CCGAAGAGGCCAAGGCGAATGCCGAGCAGTGGCGGCAATGGGCCGACGCCGCCGCGGATGCGCTGACCCGCAAGCCCTAGCTGGACTCGTTGCCGTTGTCGTCGGGCGCCTGGGTCTGCTCGGAATCGTCGAGAGTTTCAAGCAGCGTCCGGGACTGCTTGACCGCGACCGCCCGACGACGCTGCTCCTCGGCGGCAAGTTGCACGATCGTGCGCGACCACACCACCCGCGCCCAGTGAAACGTCAACAGGATGATCGTGATCCAGGCCACGACCAGACCGACACCGGGTCCGGGATGACCGGCGGCAACGGTCTGCCGTGACCAAACGGCCAGTAACCCGGCAGCGCTGGCCACCGCCGAGCCCGCCAGGGCCACCCAGGCCAACGCCCAGCGTCGGGTCAACAACGCCAACATCGAGAAGCCGACGCCGAAAACCAGTGCCAGCCAGGCGAATACCCGTGACGGCAGCGCCACCGCCGCCGCCCCGGAACCATGGGTGGAAAACAGCACATCCCATCCGCGCACGTGACCGGTATGCGGCAAGATGAACGACCCAATCAGCACGAATACCAGGATGGCAACGACCAAAGCCCTTGCGCCCGGCTCGATTTCACGGGCGATTCGCCGCTCTGCCGCTTCGATATCATCCCGGAAGGCGTCGAATTCGCCCTTGTTGCGCCCGCTTTCACTCATCGAGTGCACCCCAGCGGCTCCTCCGCCGCAGCCGGTTGCCCCACTCCCGGCATGCCGAGGTTTAATGGCCCGGCTCCTCCTCTGACTCGTCCCTCGTCCGCATCGTCGCCAGGCGGACCGACGCCGCTCGGACGTTGCCCGCAGGCGTGAGCATCACCGGCGCGGGTGCGGCGGTGGGTAATGACGTCGCCGTCGGCGATGAGGTGATGCGGCGCGGCGTCGGTGATGATCGTCGTGACGATGTCGCCCGGACGCACCTGCTGAGTGCCCGGCGTGAAATGCACCAGGCGACCGTCTCGCGCGCGTCCGCTCATCCGCGCGGTGCGGCTGTCTTTGCGGCCCTCGCCGGTGGCCACCAGCAACTCGACGGTCCGTCCGACCTGGTGGCGGTTCTCCTCCAACGCGATCTGTTCCTGCAGCGCCACCAGGCGTTCATACCGTTCCTGCACGACGGCCTTGGGCAGCTGACCGTCCAGTTCGGCGGCGGGAGTGCCGGGGCGCTTTGAGTATTGGAAGGTGAACGCACCGGAGAAGCGGGCCCGTCGAACGACGTCCAACGTCGCGGCGAAGTCCTCCTCGGTCTCGCCGGGGAAGCCGACGATCAGGTCGGTGGTGATCGCCGCGTGCGGCATCGCCGCCCGCACCCGCTCGATGATGCCGAGATAACGCTCAGCGCGATACGACCGCCGCATCGCGCGCAACATCCGGTCGGACCCGGACTGCAGCGGCATGTGCAGGGCGGGGCAGACGTTCGGCGTCTGTGCCATCGCGTCGATGACGTCGTCGGTGAACTCGGCCGGATGCGGCGAGGTGAACCGCACCCGCTCCAGTCCGTCGATGCGTCCGCATTCGGTCAGCAGTTCGGCGAAGGCGCCACGATTGCGCGGTAACCGCGGGTCGGCGAACGAGACGCCGTATGCGTTGACGTTTTGGCCCAGCAGCGTGATTTCCAGCACGCCGGTCTCCACCAGCGACCGCACCTCGGCCAGGATGTCGGCCGGGCTGCGGTCGACCTCCTTGCCCCGCAACGACGGCACGATGCAGAAGGTGCAGTTGTTGTTGCAGCCAACCGAGATGGAAACCCAAGCGGCGTAGGCAGATTCGCGGGCCGCGGGCAGTGCGGACGGAAATTCCTGCAGTGCCTCGGCGATTTCCACCTGGGCAACCTTGTTGTGCCGCGCCCGATCCAGCAGCGTAGGCAACGATCCGATGTTGTGGGTGCCGAAGACGACGTCGACCCACGGCGCCTTGCGCAGCACGGTGTCTTTGTCCTTCTGGGCCAGGCAGCCGCCCACCGCGATCTGCATGTCCGGGTCGCTGCGCTTGCGCGGGGCCAGATGGCTGAGGTTGCCGTAGAGCTTGTTGTCGGCGTTCTCTCGCACCGCGCAGGTGTTGAAGACCACGACGTCGGCGTCGTCGCCGTCGGGAGCGCGCCGATAACCGGCCGCCTCCAGCAGACCCGCCAACCGCTCCGAGTCGTGGACGTTCATCTGACATCCGTAGGTGCGGACCTCGTAGGTGCGCGACGACGCGTACTCCCGCGGCGGAGCCGCTCCTCTCGCCGCGTTCGGAACCACCGTCGAAGTCACGGGGCCATGGTACGGCGGATTCGCTGCGCGCCTAGACGCGCCTGCGCTCCCGTTCAGTGGCCAGCTCGACGCTGACCACGTCGTAGGCCATCGTCTGGCCGAACCCACGGCGCGCCAGCATCGCCACCAGCCGGCGGCTCACCCGGGCGTCGTCGTCGCCGAGCTTCTCGCGCCGCAGCTTGGACCGCACCAGCTGCTCGGCCCGGCCGCGCTCGGCGGCGGGGTTGATGCCGCCGAGCACCGAGGTGATCACGTCGTTGTCGACACCCTTGGTGTGCAGTTCAGCGGCCAACGCGCGCTTACCTTTTCCCGCGTTCGCCCGGCGGGAGTGCACCCACTGTTCGGCGAAGTCGGCGTCGTCGAGCAACCCGACGTCAGTCAGCCGGTCCAGCACCCGGGCACTGAGGTCGTCGGGATAGCCGCGCTTGGCCAGCTGGCCGGCCAGCTCGGCGCGGGTGCGTGCCCGCGCGGTGAGCAGGCGCAGGCACAACGCCCGCGCCAGCTCCTCGCGAGACGGCTCAGAAATCGACGGGGGCGGGCAAGACGCTGTCATCGGTCAAGCCATCGGTCACCACCGCGCCAATGCCGAGCTTTTCCTTGATCTTCTTCTCGATCTCGTTGGCCACGTCGGCGTTCTCCATCAAGAAGTTGCGGGCGTTCTCCTTGCCCTGACCCAGCTGCTCGCCCTCGTAGGTAAACCACGACCCGGACTTGCGGATGAAGCCGTGATCCACGCCCATGTCGATCAGCGAGCCTTCCCTGCTGATGCCCTTGCCGTAGAGGATGTCGAACTCGGCCTGCTTGAACGGCGGCGACACCTTGTTCTTGACCACCTTGCAGCGGGTGCGGTTGCCCACCGCGTCGGTGCCGTCCTTGAGCGTCTCGATGCGCCGAACGTCCAGTCGGACCGAGGCGTAGAACTTCAAAGCCTTACCACCCGTTGTGGTTTCGGGCGAGTTGTGCACCATCACTCCGTCAACGAAGTAGTTGTGATTGCCTTCGACCTCGATGTCGAATCGATTCATCGACCGAGTGTGCGGCTTGACATGCACATCCAGCACCCGAGCCGGCACCAACCGCTGCGTCGGTGCGACGAATTGAGGCGTGACTTGGCAGCGCCCGCGGAACCGCGGCAACAGCTTGTACTCCATGGACGGCGCCATATGAGGCGCCACCAGCTCTTGGAACTTCGCTGTCGCTGCCGTGGAGAACACCAGCACCGCCTTGCCGGCCGAGCCGGCAGAACGCAGACGAACATCTAGCCCATGAGTGTCGCTCAGGTAGTCACGCAGCCGCAGCCGCGTGCCTTCACTCATGGCCTCGACGCAGATCTCGATGCGGCCGCTACCACCAGCAGTGCGTTCCTGCAATCCCTTGGAACGTATGGTGAATGAGCCGTCGTCCATGTACCAGATCGCCAGGGCCAGCGGCGTCAGCGCCTTGAGGTACTCCTCGGAGAAGAACTTCTTGCCGTCCCCGAGGTACACCGCGCGCTGCAACTCGGCGAGCTCTGCCAGCGGAGTGAAGTCGACAAAACTCGCGCCCTTGGCGTTCTCTCGCACCGCGTGCTGAATGTTGCCCATTAATGCGGTCTTCCACTGTAGGTACTCCACCTGCTTGGCGCCGTGTCCTAGCCGGAACCGGACACCGTTGCGGTCGCGCAGGTTGGGCGACAGGTTGCCGTCGCCCATCAATGACCCGAGCACAACCTGGAACTGCTGGTCGCTGAGCAGATGGGGTTCGGTCGCAAGCACCCGATCTCCGGTGTTGAGGTCACCGGCTTCAGCCCAGCCGGCGGGTGTGCGAACGAGGTGGTTAGGTGTCGCCGCAAACTGCGACTTGCCGTTGCCAGCCGACTTTTCGACGGTGAACTGGAGGAACTGTTCGGCCGGTCCGTTGTTGAACCAGTTCACTACTTTGCGGGGCACAATCTGGTCGGTAGCCGGGTCGTAGGACAGCACCTCGACGTCCATCTTGTTGTTGACGATCTTGCCGATCTTTTCGGTAGTGCCATCAGCCAAGGTGACTCGGGTGGCATAGTTCATGCACCCGAACATCACTCCGATCTTCTCGCGCAGCTGGTTGATGAAGATCGCGGTGGTGCCCGAATTACTTAGTGCCCCAGTTATTTTCCGCAGCGCCTGGCTCATCAGCCGGGCCTGCAGGCCGACATGGCTGTCGCCCATCTCACCTTCGATCTCCGCCCGCGGTACCAGCGCGGCCACCGAGTCGATGACCAGAATGTCCAGCGCGCCGGAACGGATCAGCATGTCGGCGATCTCCAGTGCCTGCTCACCGGTATCGGGCTGGCTGACCAGCAGCGAATCGGTGTCGACGCCCAGATTCTTGGCGTACTCGGGGTCGAGCGCGTGTTCGGCGTCGATGAACGCCGCGATGCCGCCGGCGGCCTGGGCATTGGCCACCGCGTGCAGGGCGACGGTGGTCTTACCCGAGGACTCCGGACCGTAGATTTCCACGATCCGGCCGCGCGGCAGGCCGCCGATGCCTAGGGCGACGTCCAGGGCGATCGACCCGGTCGGGATGACCGAGATCGGCTGGCGCACCTCGTCGCCGAGGCGCATCACCGCACCTTTGCCGTGACTCTTCTCGATCTGGGACATCGCCAGTTCGAGGGCCTTCTCGCGGTCAGGGGCTTGCGTCATGGTGCTACCTCTCGGTGTAGTCGTTGTTCGGTTGACCGGTATCGATCAGTTGGCCGCGACGCTAGAGGCAGGGTCTGACAAGCGCCCTGACCAGCATCTGACCGTCGAACACCGACCACATTAACGAACATGTGTTCGATGACAAGTAGGCGCGCCGTATTGCCGGCGAGAAGCAGCGCCGGCTAGCCGCGGTATAGGTCCGGGAACGTCGACCTGAGCGCGTCCAACTTGGGCAAGTCGTTTTGGACGATGTACGGGTTGTTCGGATTCAAGTCGAAGAAGTCCTGGTGGTAGGCCTCCGCGGGGAAGAACTGGGCTGCCGACGACACGCTGGTGACGATCGGCGCGGGGAAGGCGCCCGCTTGGTTCAGCTGGGCGATGTACGCATCCGCAATCTTCCGTTGGGTATCGTTCTGAGCAAAGATCACCGAACGGTACGAAGGGCCCACGTCGGGTCCCTGACGGTTGAGTTCGGTCGGATCATGCACGACGGCGAAAAAGATCTGCAACAGCTGGCCGTAGGTAACCTGAGTCGGGTCATAGGTGATGCGTACCGTCTCGGCGTGCCCGGTGGTCTCGGTGGTGACTGCCTCGTAATTAGCTGTCGCCGCGTCGCCTCCCGCGTACCCGGATTGGGCCGCGTTCACCCCCTTGACGTGCTGGTAGACGCCCTGCACACCCCAGAAGCAGCCACCGGCCAGAACCGCGGTCTCAGCGTTGGGGCGCCCCGTCGCCGGTTCGTCGACCGTGGGTGCCGGAATTGCGCTCGACGCGCTCGCGGACGGCATCACGGAAGATCGGACGAGGAACACCGTCGCGGCGAGTCCCACCACTACCAGGCCAGCCGCCAGGATCGCTCGCCAGCGAAAAGTCGCAGCATTCATTCCAGCCTCCGCATTCGGTTGCACACCCTGAGTACTTCGTACACGAAATACACGCATAGAGAGTTCGTCGCGGACGGAGCTTCGGGCCGGTGCCGCCTCGGTCGAGTCACCACTGCTCGCGGGGGACGTCGAAGTCGACGCACAGCGCCCGCCACACGTCGCGCGGGTCGGCGCCGTCCTCGATCGCTTGCGCGCCGGTGCGCCCGTCGAAACCGGTCAGCACGTGATCGGACAGCACCGAAGCGCCGTAGGTCGCGCCGAAACGCAAGGTCACTCGCTCGTGAAATTCCGTCAGGCGCACGCCGACCAAGTTACCCAGCGGGTGCGAGCGCTTCGTGGCACACCCTTACCGGGTCGGCGACATCGGTGACGCCGGCCGCCGCACGCTGGGCAGCGCCCCGGTAGCTCGGCGTGCAGAGCACCTTATCGACGGCGCTGACAAGTGCCTCGGCCGTCAACGGCCGAACCAGCTTCCCGCTGCCTTGGCGCGCCACCCGATTGGCGATCTCCCACTGATCCCCTCCCCCGGGAATCATCACCAGCGGCACACCGGCCAGCAGTGTCTTGGCCACCATTCCGTGCCCGCCGCCGCAGATCACTAGGTCGGCATGCGCCAGCAGTTCGTCTTGCCGTCCCAGTCCGGCCACCGCCCACGGCGGCACCGTCAGGTCCGGACCATTCAGCCGCGACACCACTAATCGCGCGCCGGCGGGCAAACCGGCGCCGGGCACCAGGGCATCCAAGGCGGTCTGGGCCATCCCGTGCGTCCCGGTCAGCGCCGTCGACGGCGCGACGACCACGACCGGCCCGGAGCCGGGCGGGATCGGCAGCAGTTGCTCGGTCGGCTCGAAGTGCAGCGGACCCACCAGGACGGCTTCGGCCGGCCAGTCCGGGCGCGGCACCTCCAAGGCGGGCAGCGTGGCGATCAGCCGCCGCAGCGGCCCGGGATCGGTTGCGGGCAAACCGATCTCGACGCGAACCTCCGCGCGCTGGCGTATGCCGGCGCGCCAGGATCGCGCGGTCAGCGCCCGCATCGCGGCGTCCCGCAGCCGGCCCCTGACACCGGTGCCGGGCGCGAGCCCGCTACCCAGCGGCGGCAGACCCTTCGACGGCAGGTACAGCGGATGCGGGTTCAATTCGATCCACGGGATTCCCAGCAGCTCGGCCGACATCCCGCCGCATGCGGTGATCACATCCGACAGCACGAGATCCGGCGCCAGCTCCCGTAGCTGCGGAAGGTTGAGCACGGCCATCCGCGCGGCGCGCTGGTGGATCTTGGCGCCGGCGTCCCGGTCGTCGTCTTCCGTGGTGGGGTCGAGTCCCGCGAGCTCGACGGCGTCGACGCCGGCCGCGCGTGCGGTTTCCAGCCATTCGGTGCCGGTCAGCAGGGTCGGCGTATCGCCGGCTGCGGAGAAACGTCGGCACAGCGCGATCGCGGGAAAGGAGTGCCCGGGATCTGGCCCGGCCACCACCGCGACGCGCATCGCCCTACCCTGCCACAGTGACCGGCTGCCCGAATCGCCTTAAGCTGGTGATCATGACCGAGCAGACTCTCGAAAACACGCGCGCGGTCGAGGTTTTCCTGCATGCGCTGCAGGACGCGGACCTCGAAACCGCAGGCGCCGCATTGGCCGAAGATCTGGTGTACCAGAACGTCGGTTTGCCGACAATCCACGGCCGCAACCGGGCGATGAAACTGTTCAGCTCGTTGGGTGGCGCCAGCGGGTTCGAGGTGAAGATCCACCGCATCGCCGCCGACGGTGCCTCCGTGCTCACCGAACGCACCGACGCGCTGATCTTCGGGCCGCTGCGGCTGCAGTTCTGGATCTGCGGCGTGTTCGAGGTCCACGACGGCGAGATCACGTTGTGGCGAGACTATTTCGACTTCTTCGACATGTTCAAGGCGACCCTGCGCGGCCTGGCCGGGTTGCTGGTGCCGTCACTGCGGGCATCGTTCTAGTGCCATGAGTACCGACGCCGTCAGGACCCGGCCCAACTTCTTTCAACTCGTCCGGTACTGCCTGGGCGCGCGACTACCCGACTCGATGCGGGACTGGGTGCGCAACGACTTGGCCGGCAAGGGTGCTGCGCGCCGAATGATGGTTCGCGTCGCGGTTCCGGCGATTTTGGTGCTCGCACCGTTCTGGTTGATTCCGACGACGCTGGACGTCCACCTGACTATGACGCTGCCGATCCTCATTCCGTTCGTGTACTTCTCGCATGCCCTCAACAAGGTGTGGCGGCGGTACATGTTGCGGGTGCACGGCCTCGACCCGGAACTCGTCGACGAAATCGCCCGCAAGCGCGATGCCCGCATGCACCAGTCCTACATCGAACGCTACGGGCCCCGGCCGAAGGACTAGCCGGACGGCTGGCGTCGCAGACCTGCGATGACGAGTCGCACCATTCGGCGTGCGTCGTAGTCGGGGTCCGCGTCAGCGCCGATACAGAGGTTGCCGATAGCGCGCATCAGCCCGTAAGCGTCGACGTCGGGAATGGTTTCGCCGGCCGCGGCCGCGGCGTCGAGCAACCGCACGCAGACGGGGACCAGTCGGTCGAGGAAGTAGGCGTGCAGCGTCTCGAACGCGGCGGAGTCGGGCCTCAAGGCGCCGGCCAGGCCGCGTTTGGTGACCAGGAAGTCGATGAAGAGATCGGTCCATTCCGTCAGTGCGGCAAGGGGCGAGCTGCGCGCTTCGAGAAGGGCTGGGCCGGACTCGGCGCAGGTTTCCACCTGGTGGCGGTAGACCGCGACGACGAGGTCGGCACGCGTCGGGAAATGCCGGTAGATCGTGCCGACGCCGACCCCGGCCCGAGCGGCGATGTCGCGCACGGGTACGTCGACCCCGGACGCGACAAACGCGGCGGCCGCCGCGCCGAGCAGGGCCTCTTCGTTGCGACGCGCGTCGGCCCGCTTCTTCGGGGTCGGTGACGTCGGTTCACCGTCAGCCACTGTGCGGCCATCCCTTCCGCTCCGGTGGTAAAACGGAACAGCGTTCCGCTACTGTCAACAAAAGGAACAGCGTTCCGATTTGTCTCAACCCTAGATCGCATTCCGGAAAGGAGAACGGTTTATGTCGCCGACCTCTGGAGTCCAGTTCGGGATCATGACCGCGCCGCAGCAGGTTGCTTACAACGACATCGTGCGGGTGTGGCGCGAGGCCGACGCGATCCCGCAGATCGAGCACGCGTGGCTGTTCGACCACCTCTTCCCAATCGCCGGAGATCGGGCCGGGCCGATCTTCGAAGGATGGACGCTGCTGTCCGCACTGGCCGCGCAGACCCACCGACTCAGAATCGGCCTGCTGGTCACCAGCAACCGCTTCCGGCCACCGGCGATGCTGGCCAAGGTCGCCACGACCGTCGACATCGTCTCCGGCGGGCGGCTCGACTTCGGCATCGGTGCCGGCTCCCGCCCGAGCGTGCCGACGGCTCGGCGCGAATACGCCGCACACGGTCTGCCGTACCACGACTTCTCGCATTCCGTCGAGAGCCTTGCGGAGGCGCTGACCACCATTCGCCGATTGTGGACCGAGACAGAGCCATTCGACTTCGACGGGGCTCACGTTCGGCTCGCGGGGGCGTTCGGCAACCCCAAACCGGTGCAACGACCGCACCCGCCGATCATGATCGGCGGACGATCTGACAAGTTGCTGCGCGTCGTGGCCGAGCACGCCGATTTGTGGAACATTCCCGGCGGCGACCTCGACGACGCAACGGCACGCAGCGCGCTGCTGGACCGCTGCTGCGCCGAGATCGGTCGCGACCCAGCCTCGATCGCTCGATCGATCTTCCTGCCGGTCGCCTACGACTGGCCCGGCGTCACCCGTACCGAAATCAGCCGTGTGATCGAGGCCGGCTTCGAGCACATCATCCTCGGGCTGGCCAATCCCTACCCGGACGGCGTCGCCCAGTGGGTTGTCGACGAGCTCATTGCCAAGAGCGGGTAACTAGCCGGTCTTCGGTAGCCCGCCGAGTTCGTCGAAGGCCTGCGCCCATCCGAGCAGACGATCGGTGGCGCCCGCCAACTCCGTCCGGTAACGCTGCTGTGCGCTCGGCAACGTCGCGGCGCCGCCCGAATCGCCGTTGGCCGACGATACTAATTGCGCTGCGGCAGTGACCATTTCGTTGTATTGACGCACGCCTGCGCCCAACTGTGCGGTGAACGCGTTGATGGAGGGCACCAGATATGTGCGTGATTGCGGCGTGTAGTTGGCCGCCCGCTCCATCGACACCACCTCGGCCGCCGTGGCAGCCATGGCGGCCGAACTCTTGTTGGCCGCCACTGTCAGGTCGCGAATCTCGCTGGCCGGCAACATGTTGCCCCGCTCCATCACCCCCAGCAGCGAGAAGAAGCCTCGTTCGGACGCCCCCAGCGCCGACATCGCCGACCGCGCCGCCGAACTCGGCGGCGGCAAGCGTCGGCCGCCGGTGGGCCGCTGCGCGGGCAGCGGCTCCGATCGCAGCCAGCGGTAGCGAATCAGCAGCAGCGTCGCGATCATCGCTTGCGCAACCGCGATCCCGCCGGTGATTTCCAGCAGCAACGCGAACCAGCCCCACGCCGCCAGGCCGGCCGTTACCACACCCCAGAACACACACCCGACGCTGAATATCAGGCCCCACCGCAGCGCACGTCGGCGCTGCCGCAGCAACCGGGCCCGTGGATCGGTGACGGCGCTGATTTTCCGCGCCACCAAGCCGGAAAGCTCATCGGCGGTGTCCAGACCGCGTTGCAGCAATGCGCGCCACGACGCGCTGCCACCGGATTGCACCGCCATCTCGCTCCGTTCGCCTACTGCTGGCCGATTGGCTTCTCGGCGGGGGCAGCTTTCGGGGCCGCCGCCGAGGTGCCCGGGGTAGCCGCACCGTCGGCGGCCGGTCCTCCGGCGGGCAACGCGTCGCCGCGCATCGATGCGCGGATCTGCTCCAACCGCGAGTGGCCGGCCATCTCCACGGTGGCCTGCTGGACCTCGAGCATGCGGCCCTGAACCGAGTTCTGCGCCAACTCGGCCTCACCCATCGCGTTGGCGTAGCGGCGTTCGATCTTGTCGCGCACCTCGTCGAGGCTCGGGGTGGTCCCCGGAGCGGCGATCTCGCTCATCGACCGCAGCGACTTGCTGACCTGTTCCTGCATCTTGGCCTGCTCGAGCTGGCTGAGCAGCTTGGTGCGCTCGGCGATCTTCCGCTGCAGGACCATCGCGTTTTGCTCGACGGCCTTCTTGGCCTGCGCCGCCGCGCCAAGCGCCTGGTCGTGCAACCCCTTGAGGTCTTCCACGCTCTGCTCGGCGGTCACCAACTGGGCCGCAAAAGCCTCGGCGGCGTTGTTGTACTCGGTGGCCTTGGCGGTGTCCCCGGCGGCGGTGGCCTGGTCGGCCAGTGTCACTGCCTGCCGGACGTTGACCTGGAGCTTTTCAATGTCGGCAAGCTGCCGGTTGAGCCGCATCTCGAGTTGCCGCTGGTTGCCGATCACCTGCGCGGCTTGCTGGGTCAGCGCCTGGTGCTGCCGCTGCGCTTCCTCGATGGCTTGCTGAATCTGAATCTTGGGGTCGGCGTGCTCGTCGATTTTCGAGTTGAACAGCGCCATGACGTACTTCCACGCTTTGACGAACGGATTGGCCATGGATTTAGCTCCGCCTTCGTGTCTAGTTGTCTGCCAGATGGACTACAGCGCTCACCTTGAAGCTCAATTTATCGGTTCGACGCGGATTGCCACACCCTTGCTGCCGCAAAGCGGGCTAGGCAACGGCCATGGAGACGACCGGCGGGATGACGACCTTGGTGCTGACGTCGATATTGGCCGCGCTGGCCGGGGCAACCGCGTGCTCCCGGCGCGCCAGTTGCTCACCCGCCTCGACAAGCAGCTGCGACAACGGCACATCCAACGCGTCGCAGATCGCGCTCAGCAGCTCGCTGGACGCCTCCTTGCGACCGCGCTCGACCTCGGACAGATACCCCAGGCTGACCCGCGCAGCGTCTGAGACTTCGCGCAACGTCCGGGCTTGTTTGGTTCGGGCCCGACGCAGCACGTCGCCGAGGACCTCGCGCAGCAATGACGGCATCCCGCTCTCCTTAATCCGTTCAGCGGAGACAGTTCATCAGGGTCAACGACCGCCGCGCGGCCTTTGGTTCCCGCGCGGCGGCTTTCGGACTGAGAGATTCACGCTGCCGCGACCAGCGCACGCAGCCTGCTGATCGACTCGCGCACCGCCGAGACGCGGATATCCCAGCGTGTTCCGCTGAACTTCAGCTCGACCACCTCGGTATCGACTGGCCCGGCCAGGCCCATGAATACCGTGCCCACCTCGTGCCCACCATGCGGCTCGGGCCCGGCGACGCCGGTCAATCCGACGCCCCAGGTGGCGTCACACCGTTGGCGGGCGCCGACCGCCAGCGCCCGGGCGGTCGGGCCGGCCACCGGCCCGACCTCGTCGAGAATCTGCGGCGCAACCCCGGCCAGCACGACCTTGGTGTGCTCGGTGTAGGTGATCAGGCCGCCGCGCAGTACCTCGCTGGCGCCGGCCACCCCGGCGAGGGTGGCGGCGAGCAGCCCGGCGGTCAGCGACTCCGCGGTGGCGACGCTCTGCTTGCGGACCGTCAGATCCGCCACCAATCCGCGGGCGTCGTCAGTCAGCAGCGGGTCGTCCACGGACATCCCTTGCGGCGGAGATGACGTAGTCCACGCCGGTGACCAGGGTCAACACGATCGCGGCAGCCATTACGACCGACGCCGCCACCAGCCACGATCCCGACAGCGGCAGGATGAACAATCCGATCGCGACGGCCTGCACGAGGGTTTTGAGTTTGCCGCCACGACTGGCGGGGATGACGCCGCGGCGCAGCATGGCGAACCGCAACACGGTGATCCCGACCTCGCGAGCAAGGATCACCACCGTCACCCACCATGGCAGATCGCCGAGCATCGACAGCCCGATCAGGGCCGCGCCGATGAGCGTCTTGTCCGCGATCGGGTCGGCCATCGTGCCGAATTCGGTCACCATGCCGTAATTGCGCGCCAGCGCGCCGTCGATTTTGTCGGTGACGACGGCGACGGCGAAAACCACGAAAGCGGCAATGCGGCTGACGGTTTCGTGACCATTTCCGGCAAACAGCACCAGCAGGAATACCGGCACTAGTACCAGCCGCAGCAGCGTGAGCACATTGGCGAGATTGGTGACGCGAACGCGCGGGACTACCGGACCGGTTTGAGGTTGCCCCGACACAGCATCAGAATATCGGTTGCCGACCGGCTGGACCTGATGACCCGCTCCTCCTCATCGCGCTTCGCGCTCTGCATCGTCACGGGTGGCACCGAAGCCGATACTGTTCAATTCGTGAACGCAGCAGGCGGTCCACCAGCCAACCGGCCGGTGATCCGGCGCGCGCGGACCTCTGACGTATCGGCGATCAAGCGGCTCGTTGACACCTACGCCGGCAAGATCCTGCTGGAAAAGAACCTGGTAACGCTGTATGAGGCCGTCCAGGAGTTCTGGGTGGCTGAGCAGCAGGGCGAGGTGGTCGGTTGCGGCGCGTTGCACGTGCTGTGGTCCGACCTGGGCGAGGTGCGTACGGTGGCCGTCGCTCCCGCATTGACCGGCCAGGGCATCGGCCATGCCATCGTCGACAAGCTTCTTCAGGTCGCCCGTGAACTGCAACTGCAGCGTTTGTTCGTCTTGACCTTCGAAACCGAGTTCTTCGGCCGGCACGGCTTCACCGAGATCGAAGGCACGCCGGTGACCGCCGAGGTGTTCGACGAGATGTGCCGCTCGTACGACATCGGTGTCGCTGAATTCCTCGACCTGAGCTACGTCAAGCCGAACATCCTGGGCAACTCACGGATGCTGCTGGTGCTGTAGCGAATGACCGCTGAACCCGTTGTCGTCATCACCGGCGCTTCACAGGGCATCGGCGCGGGGCTGGTCGCCGGCTACCGCAGGCTCGGCTACGCCGTCGTCGCCAACTCGCGCACCATCGACGCAAGTGAGGACCCGATGGTGCTCGCAGTTCCCGGCGATATCGCGCAGCCCGGCATCGGCCAGCGCATCGTCGATGCCGCGCTGGAGCGGTTCGGACGGATTCAGACCGTCGTCAACAATGCGGGCATCTTCATCGCCAAGCCGTTCATCGAGTACACCGACGAGGACTATGACGCCATCACCGGAGTGAATCTCCGTGGCTTCTTCGAGGTTTCCCGTGCGGCGGTGTCGGCGATGCTGACCCGCGGGGAAGGCGGCCACCTGGTCAACGTGTCCACCAGCCTGGTCGACAACGCAAACTCTGCGGTTCCATCCGCATTGGCATCGCTGACCAAAGGCGGTTTGAACGCAGTGACCAAAGAACTGGCCATCGAATACGCGAAGCACGGGATCCGGTGTAACGCAGTCGCTTTGGGCGACATTCGCACCCCCATGCACGACGCAGCGACCTACCAGGCACTGGCCAAGATGCATCCGCTGGGGCGCATCGGCGACATCGACGATGTCGTCGAGGCCGTGCTGTACCTGGAGAACGCGCACTTCGTCACCGGCGAGATCCTGCACGTGGACGGTGGTCAAAGTGCCGGACACTGACGCCCTGCGCGAGGCGCTCGACCAGTGGAAGGCCGCCATCGACGCGCAGCAGCCCGAACGGGTGTCCCAGGTATTCACCGAGGACGCCATCTTCCAGGGTCTGCGCCCCTATAGCGTTGGCCGCCAAGGCGTCACCGACTACTACGCGAGCCAATCGCCGGGCATGACGGTCGACTACCAGATCCTTGAGACCCGAAGGCTGGCTGCAGACCTGGTGCTCGGATACGTCCACGCCGACTTCGCCTTTCCCGATCGGCCCACGGTCGGCGTGTCCATCGGAGTGGTGGTCAGGCGCGACGAGGACGGCTGGAGCATCGCCTACTACCAGGCGTCTCGGGTGGGCTAACCAGTTTCGCCGTCGTCGTCGCCGGCGCCACCGTCCACACCGCGGATGGACATCAGCGTCGCGGCCAGCTCGTCGGGCTTGACCAGCACGTCGCGGGCTTTCGATCCCTCACTGGGGCCGACGATCCCGCGAGTTTCCATCAAATCCATCAACCGGCCGGCTTTGGCGAACCCGACCCGAAGCTTGCGCTGCAGCATCGACGTGGAGCCGAACTGGCTGGACACCACCAGCTCGACGGCTTGTAGGAAGACGTCCATGTCGTCGCCGATATCGGGGTCGACATCGGTGCGTTCGCCGGTGGGCTTGGCGGTGGTGACGCCGTCGGTGTACTGAGGTTCGGCCTGCTCTTTGCAGGCGGTGACGACGGCGTGAATCTCTTCGTCGGTGATGTACGCACCCTGCAGGCGGATCGGTTTGCTCGCGCCCATCGGCAGGAACAGGCCGTCACCCATGCCGATCAGCTTCTCGGCGCCCGCCTGGTCCAGGATCACCCTGCTGTCGGTGAGCGACGACGTCGCAAACGCCAGCCGGGACGGCACATTGGTCTTGATCAGGCCGGTGACCACGTCGACCGACGGCCGCTGGGTGGCCAGTACCAGGTGGATGCCGGCGGCGCGGGCCTTCTGGGTGATCCGCACGACGGCGTCCTCGACGTCGCGGGGCGCGGTCATCATCAGGTCGGCCAGCTCGTCGACGATCGCGACCACGTAGGGGTAGGGCCGGTATTCGCGCTGGCTGCCCAGCGGCGCGGTGATCGCGCCGGAACGCACCTTCTCGTTGAAGTCGTTGATGTGACGCACCCGCGACGCCTGCATGTCCTGGTAGCGCTGTTCCATCTCCTCGACCAGCCATGCCAGCGCGGCGGCGGCCTTTTTCGGCTGGGTGATGATCGGCGTGATCAGATGCGGAATGCCTTCATAGGGAGTCAGTTCCACCATCTTCGGGTCGATCAGGATCATCCTGACTTCTTCCGGGGTGGCCCGCGCCAGCAGTGACACCAGCATCGAGTTGACGAAGCTGGACTTACCGGACCCGGTCGAACCGGCCACCAGCAGATGCGGCATCTTGGCCAGATTCCACGAAATGTATTCGCCCTCAATGTCTTTGCCCAGAGCGATGACGAGCGGGTCGTGATCGCGTCGCGTCGACGGCGCGGTGAGCACGTCGGCCAGCCGCACCATCTCGCGATCGGTGTTGGGCACCTCGATGCCGACAGCCGACTTGCCCGGGATCGGCGCCAGCATCCGGACGAATTCGGTGGCAACCGCGTAGGCGATGTTCTTCTGCAGCGCGGTGATCTTCTCCACCTTCACGCCCGGGCCCAGCTCCACCTCGTAGCGAGTGACCGTCGGCCCACGGGTGCAGCCGGTGACCGCCGCGTCGACCTTGAACTGCTGCAGCACCGACGTAATCGCTTCGGCCATCTGATCGTTGGCGGCGCTGCGTTTCTTGGGTGGATCGCCGGCCACCAGCAGGCTCAGCGGCGGCAGCGTGTAGGGCCCTTCGACGACCCGGTCCAGCACCAAGGTCTCTTGCGTGCCGGTGGATTTGGTGCGGCGTCGGCTGCGCGACACGGTGGGCTCCGGCACTGTCGGGCTGTCGTCCGCACCGACGGGAGAGGGCCAGGCCTGCGCTTCGTCGTCGCCGTAGGACGACGGGTCGTCGTAGTAGCCGTCGGAAAAGTCTTCGGCTATGCCACTTTCCACGTCTGGGTCGGCGTCGTACGCCTCGTTCTCGGCGTCGTCGCCGTCGAACATCCGGGTGCCGAACAGCGATCGCAGCGTGTCGGGCACCTCACGGATCGTGGTGCCGCTCAACAGCAGCACTCCGAACAGCGCGCCGATGAACAGCAGCGGCGCGCAAATCCATGCGGTCAACCCCTCCGAGAGCGGTCCGCCGATGGCGAATCCGATGAATCCCGCCGCGTGCGCGCGTCCGACCGGACTGTCCGGCGAACCGGCCCACAAATGCCACAGCCCCAGCACCGGCAGCGCGACCATCGCCGCACCCAGAACCAGCCGCGGCCGTGCCTCCGGATTGGGCTCGGTGCGCATCAACAGCACCGCTATGGCCGCGGTGACCACCGGCAGCAGCGCCACCGCCGAGCCGATGAATATCCGCAGCACCGAGTCGACCCATGCGCCGATCGGCCGTGCGGCGTCGAACCACGAGCTGGCGGCGACGACGACCGCGAGCCCCAGGAGGGCCAGGGCAATCCCATCCCGGCGGTGCCCCGGGTCGATGTCGCGCGCGCGGCCGACCGACCGCGCCGTGGTGCCGGTTCCCTTGGCGACCATCAGCCACGTCGCCCGCACGGCCCGTCCGCAGGTCAGCCCGGCGCTGGTGACCAGCGAGTGATTGCGGCGCCGGGCGGGCCTGCGCGGCGCCTTGACCGGCTTGCGCCGGGGCCGCGTCGACCGGGATCCGGCCTTTGACCTGCTCGTTCGGGCGCTGGACCGGGCGACAGTCTTGCTAGCCATGCAGGCAAGCCTAATCGCAAATGCACCATCTACACCATCCGCCACACTGGTTAACACCGTCTGGCGGCCCAACCGGGCGTTTAACCCCTGCATCAGCCCAGTAGGGTGACAGCCGTCACTTCGCCAAGCTTGCAGGAGGCCCGTATGCCCGTCGTCGTCGTCGCCACCTTGACCGTCAAACCGGAATCGGTCGACACCGTCCGCGACATCCTCACCACCGCGGCCGAGGAGGTGCACGAGGAGCCCGGCTGCCAGCTGTATGCGGTACATCAAACGGGCGACACCTTCGTCTTCGTCGAGCAATGGGCCGACGCAGAGGCGCTCAAGACCCACAGCGCCGCCCCGGCGCTCGGCAAGATGTTCAGCGCGGTCGGCGAGCATCTGGCCGGAGCCCCGGATATCAAGACGTTGCAGCCCGTTCCGGCGGGCGATCCCGGCAAGGGACAGTTGCGCGCCTAAATGGCCGGGCAGCTAAAGGGGAAGGTTGCCTTCATCACCGGCGCCGCCCGCGGCCAGGGCCGTGCCCACGCGGTGCGACTGGCGTCCGAGGGCGCCGACATCATCGCTGTCGACCTGTGCGATCAGATCGCCAGCGTGCCCTACCCGCTGGCCAGTCCCGACGATCTGGCGGCGACCGTCAAGCTCGTCGAGGACACCGGCGCGCACATCGTGGCCAAGCAGGGTGACGTGCGGGATCAGGCCGCGCTGGCGACTGCGCTGCAAGCCGGTCTCGACGAGTTCGGTCGGCTGGACATCGTGGTGGCCAACGCGGGCATCGCGCCGATGCAATCGGGTGCCGACGGTTGGCGCGACGTCATCGACGTCAATCTCACCGGTGTCCACCACACCGTCGAGGTTGCGATACCCACGATGCTGGCCCAAGGCGACGGTGGATCGATCGTGCTGATCAGTTCGGCCGCCGGCCTGGCCGGTATCGGCAGCCCCGACGCGGGCTCCATCGGCTACGCAGCGGCCAAACACGGTCTGGTCGGGTTGATGCGGGTTTACGCCAACCATCTTGCACCGCACAGCATTCGGGTTAATTCGGTGCATCCGGCCGGTGTCGACACACCGATGATCAACAACGAGTTCACCCGGGGTTGGCTGGCTCGGCTGGTCGCCGAGTCCCCTTCGCCGCCGGACATGGGCAACGCGATGCCGGTGCAGGTGCTCACCCCGGAGGACGTCGCCAACGCGGTGGCGTGGCTGGTGTCTGATCAGGCGCGCTACATCACGGGCATCGCCCTGCCGGTCGATGCCGGCTACCTCAACAAGCGGTAATAAGGCTTAGACACCCCAGCCAGCCCGGCACCGCGAACCCGAATCGGTGCCATTCCGACACGCCGCGCCGGGAGCATCCCCAGGTCAGCCTCATTACGGCGTCATACTCAGGCCGTGGCCAGCAACGAAGCTGCCCGCTCGACCGGTTCGTTGGCGCCGATTCCCCGGCGCCAGGTCTCCGGTGTCTACCGATTCCTGTCGCCGCACCAAGCCGCGGTGCTCGACGCCGCCATCGGCCGCTTGGCTCCCGGGCCGGAGCGCGGCGCGGTGGACGTGGTCAGCTACGTGGACCGGCTGCTGTCGCTGGTCGACACCCAGGCCGTTGTGCGTCGGATGCGGGTTGCCGACCTGCGCGACCAGCACACCAAGGGCATCGCGCTGCTCGACCAGCTGGCCGGCGGCGACTTCACCGCGGTGCCGCGACTATGCCAAGACCTCATCGTGTCCCACACTCAGGTCGCGCCGTTCGCCAGCTTGCTGTTCGATCACATCGTCAACGCGATCTACGCCCCGCCGGAAAACATTCAGCGCGACGCCGCGGACCGCTACCACGAAACCGGATAGCAAATCCGACACGCCGGACGCGGGGATTCCCTGGGCGGCTCCAAATTCACGTCATAATCTGCCCGTGGCCAGCGACGGGCCAGCCCGCAAATACGGTCTGTCGGCGCCGGTGTCCCGGCGCACGGTGCTCGGCGGGCTAAGCCTGCTGCCGCTGGTCGCCATAAACGGCATCCCGGTGGCCGCTTCCGCCGATCCCCCCGTTGTTGCCGATGCCGCCGACACGCCGTACTTGTACCTCTCTGCGCACCAGGCCGCGGTGCTCGACGCCGCCACCCGCCGCCTGGTCCCCGGACCGGCAGACAGCTCGCAGGAAACCACCCCGGGGGCGCACGAAGCAAACGTGGTCTGCTACCTCGACATCATGCTGTCGGCGTTCTCTTTCTCGCCGGCCAAGGTGCACGCCGGCGGGCCGTGGAGCAATCGCGCCGGTGGCGCGCAAGACTTCATGGCCAACTTCGTCCCGCTCGACCGCGCCCAGAACTACGCGTGGCAACAGCGGATCGGCAACCTTCGCAGCCAATACACCACCGGCATCGCGCTACTTGACCAGCTGGCCGGCGGCGACTTCACCTCGGTGTCGACGGCGAAACAGGACAGCATCCTGACGACCGGTCAGGCGGTGACCTTCACCCAGTTGCTGTTCGGTCACACCATCGAGGGGATGTACTCCGTGCCGGAGTACGGGGGCAACGCGAATCTCGTCGGCTGGCAGGACATCAAGTGGCCAGGGGACGTCCAGCCGCGGGGCTACACGGACGCCGAGGTCGAGGGGTCCGCAGGCGACATGGCGGCGATGAGCGGGATCATCGGTTTGCTGGTGCGCGGAGGGTGGATGCAGGCCGTCGCGAAGATGGGCGGAAAAGGCGGCGTCAATGCCTAAAGCGATCATCGTCGGCTCGGGACCGGGCGGGTCGGTGATGGCGATGGAACTCGCCGAGGCCGGCTGGGACGTCGTGATCTTCGAGATGGGGCCTAGCTACTACACCAACATCGAAGGGCAAGGGCCGTTCGGAACGGTGTTCTCCAACGACGAGCTCAAGTCGCAGTACCGCTACTTCGAGCAGCCCGACCCGCTGGCCTACCCGCGCACGTTTCGCCAAATGGCCAGCCAGAACGCGGCGAACACCTACGTCGGCGACGTCAACGACCTGCCCAACCAGGTCGGTGGCGCGTTCCCGCACTCGGACGTGAAGGTCACCCGGATGTGGGACATCGACTTCAAGGGACTGTCGCTGCTCGGCCCGGTGCCCGGTGCGGATATGGCGGATTGGCCGTTCGAGTACAGCGAGCTCGCGCCGTACTACGACGAGGTGGAGACGGTGATCGGAGTGCAAGGCGACGTCGCGTCGATACCCGCGTTCGTCCAGAAGCACCAGCCGCAATCCAAGCCCTTCCCGATGCCGCCAGGGGCACAGATGCGCTCGTCGATGCTGCTTGCCGCAGGCGCGAAGCGCGTTGGGCTGCATCCCTTTCCGTTTCCAATGGCGGCCAATTCGGTCGAATACAACGGCTCCCCGGCGTGCAACAACTGCGGGTTCTGTTCGGGCTACGGGTGTCCGATCTCCGCCAAGCCGGTCAACCTCATCATGCTGCGGCGCGCCCTGCACACCGGGCGGGCGCAGTTGCGGCCACAGACGACCGTCACGCAGGTCAACTACACCGGCCGCCGGGCCACCGGCGTCAGCTATCTCGACCCGCAGGGCAATCCCGGCGGGGAGAGCGCCGACGTTGTTGTGCTGGCTTGCTCCGCGGTCCTGTCGCCGCGTCTGGCGCTGCTTTCCAACCTGCCTGATCCCTACGGCCGCATCGGCAAACGGATCATGTTCCAAAACTTCTACGACGGCTTCGCCATCTTCCTCAACCAGCGAGTGCACGCCTACCGCGGTCGCTCGAACACGCAGGTCATGTTCGACTTCAACGATCCGGACTTCCCCGGAGCGCGACTCTACGCCCGGCTGGCCGGCCTGCCCTACATCCGTGCCGGCCTGTGCGAGCTCGGCGGCAGCCAGAACCCGATCGCCGAAGGCAAGTTCTACCAGGAGATCCTCGGGCTTATACCGGGTGTGCAGTTTTTCGGCAGCACGTTCAAGGAGCTGATGCGCGAATCGCTGCTGCGCGACCGGCTCGCCGGCGTCGACTGTTTCGGCACCGACATGCCGTACCTGACCAACAACGTCACGCTCGACCCGACGATCAAAGACCTCAACGGGCAGCCCGCACCCCGGGTCACCTACAAGATCGGAAAGTTCGAGCAGGTCTCGCAAAGCTTCTTCATCCCGCTGCTTTCCACGATGTGTGGCGCATCCGGCGCACAGCTCTACGCCGCGGTAGCGCAGAGCACCGCAAATTCCCTGAATGGCACCGCACCGCCGACGGGCCTGCACACCATGGGCGGGATGCAGATGGGCGTCAACCCGATGACAAGCGTCGTCGATGGGAATGGCCGAATGCACCAGATGGACAACGTGTTCTGCGCCGACAGCGGCGTATTCGCGACCTCAGGCGGCTCTAATCCGACCAACACGATCATGGCGGTCGCGCTGCGTACCGCGCGCGGGCTCACCGGCAGGCGGCCCCTCTCACCGACCCCCGCGGCCGGCGCGGCATTTGGCTGAGCGGGTTGCTAAACGCTAGCCGAGTACCGTGAGAGGCGATGCGGCGCCGAGTTGCAACGACGATCTCGTCAGCTGCCGGAAGAGGGAACGATGTCGAACGGTCAAGCGCTCGAAGAACTCCGGACACAGGGCTACGTCATCCTCCGCGACGTCGTTTTGGACCCGATCCTCGAGGAAGTACGCAGGGCGCTTCGCCCACTCTTGGACCGGCAGGCGTGGGGTAAGGGCGAGTTTTTCGGCAATCGGACCAAGCGCGTCCACAACATTCTTGCCAAGACCCGCGCCGTCGATTCCCTTGTCGCCCACCCAGCGGTCCTGGAGCTCCTCCGGGGCACGCTCATCCAGCCTCAGGTTTCGATTGTGAACGCGATCGAGATCCATCCGCGCGAGACCGCTCAGTTTCTTCATCAAGACGATGTGGTGTTTCCGATCGCTCGTCCCCATCCACCCTTGATCGTCAACACCATGTGGGCCCTAACCGAGTTCACCCCCCAGAACGGCGCAACCCAGCTGGTGCCGCGAAGTCAGGACGCGACCGAGCTGGACAAAAATCCTTCGATCGTGACCGCGGAGATGGAACCGGGGTCCGTTCTCGTCTGGTACGGCGGGCTCTTCCACGGCGGAGGCGCCAACTGCGCCCAACGGCCGCGCCTCGGATTGAACGTGAACTACAACTGCGCCTGGCTTCGTCAGCAAGAGAACCAGTATCTCGCAATCCCGCGGACAGTCGCCATGAGCCTTCCTGATGAGTTCCTTCGCCTTCTGGGCTACGACACCCACATCGATATCTACGGCTTGGTTGACCACCGTCACCCCCTCGGTGCACTAGGTCGTGAGGCGCCGTCAATCGCTTCGGGAGGAGGCGAAATTCTCGCCGGGCTCACCACGAGTGCCGAATAATCGCGTCCCTCCCCGAATGCCACACGAATTTGCCGCGGGATCACCGCTTTTCATCGTCCCCGGTGCAGTCATTCTGCTAGACTCCATATCCGCTACTGACCCAGGTCACACCCGCGGAGTTCTGCGATGGGTTCTCGTCGAATAGTGCGTATCCTCGGCGCAACTGCCGGTGGCCTGCTCGCCGCCGCGTTCCTCCCTATGGCCATTGCTCTCGCCGACGACGCCTCCGACACTGGCGTTTTCGACCCCCTCTTTCAGAATTTCTTCGGGTTCGTGCACGATGCGTCGCAACCTTCGACCGTCTATTCGATAACCGGGGAACCGCCTATTTTCCAGGACATTCACGAGAGCGAACTCTTCACCACCGACCCCACCGCCACGCTCTCGGGCGGGTCGTTCGAGGTTGACAACGAAGTTATAACGAGCGCATTCGGCCCTGCCAGCTCCGAACTCCTTGTCACCAGCTCAGCCGGCACGAGTGCCCCGCCCGTCGGATCGGTGTACGACGTCATCGACATCGGTTACGGCTTTGAGAATGTCTACTCCGACATCGCGCCAACCACGCCCGGCGGCGCAGACACCCTCTCGGATACTTTGGTGACGCCCTTCGGAGATCTTCCCCTCACGACTTCCGTCCACGCGTTCTTAGATCCCACGGAAGCGTTTTTCCTCTACCAGCCCACCGATCCGTCGACTAACCCTACGGATCCGTTGGCAGTCACCTCCGAGAACGACATCACCAACGCCTCGTCCTTTTTCAACCAATACTTCCAGGATCTCTTTGGATTCGAGCAGGACGCGTCGCAACCAACAACGGTCACTGATATAGCTGCGATCCCACCCTTTTATCAGAGCGTTCACCTGACCGAATCCTTCAACACCAACCCCACCGGCACGCTTGCGGCCGGGTCGTTCGAGGCTCAAAACAACGTTCTCACGAATACGATGGGCCCGCATTTCTCCGAACTCGTCGTTACCAGCTCCGAGCAAGGCACGAGTGCCCCGCCGGTCGGATCGGTGTACGAGATTAACAACATGGGTTCGGGCTTTGAGAATGTCTACTCCGACATCGCGCCAACGACGCCCGGCGGAGCCGACACGCTTTCGGACACCCTGGTGACGCCGTACGGGGACATTCCCCTGATGACCGACTTGCACGCGTTCTTCAACTCCACGTATTCGTACTTCCCCTTCCAACCAACGGATCCGTCAGCGGTGGCCCTTGGCGACGACACCACCGACTTCGATTCCACCCAACCCTTCGCTTTCTTCGGATTCGAGCACGATGCGTCGCAACCGACAACGGTCACTGGGATATCGGGAATTTTGCCTTCAAATAACAGCATTCACCTAAACGAATTCTTCGACACCGACCCCACTCACACGCTCTCGGCTGGGTCGTTCCAGGCTGACAGCAACGTTATAACGACTGCGATGGGCCTCTCGAACTCAGTAATCGTCGTCACCAACTCCGAGGAGGGCACGAGCGCCCCGCCGGTCGGATCGGTGTACGCCGTTATCAACATTGGTAGTGGGTTTGAAAATTTCTACTCCGACATCGCGCCGACGACGCCCAGCGGCGCGGACACGCTCGCAGATACCTTGGTGACGCCCTTCGGTGACATCCCCCTCATGACCGACTTTCACTCGTTCTTGGATCCCGCCGATCTGTTCTTCTCCTTCTAGCCGCATAACACCCAGCCGAACATGCTGCGCAGCAGCGCAATTCACACAGTCGTCGGCGCACTTTGAAGTACGAAGCCTTGTTTAAGTTTCGCGAGCTGAAACCTAGATTTCGATAACCGTCGGCACGATCATCGGCTGGCGGCGATAGGTCTCCCCCACCCACTTGCCGACCGTACGGCGGACCGCCTGCGCGATCCGGATCGGGTCGGTGACGTTCTCGGCCGCCAACGATTCCAGCTCTGCCTCGACCTTGCGGACGGCCGGCTCCAACGCCTTGGGATCTTCGGAAAAGCCGCGCGAGTGCAGCTGCGGTGCGGCCGCCGGGCGCCCGGTCCCGCGTCGCACGACCACGGTCACCGCGACGAAACCCGACGACAGGATGAGCCGCTCGCCCAACGTGATATCGCCGACGTCACCGGTGATCAGCCCGTCGACGAACATCTTGCCGACCGGCACCGCGCCGGCTATGCCGACCTTGCCCGCAACGAGGTCGACGCTGACACCGTTCTCCGCCAAGACAATCGACGATTCGGGCACTCCCGTGCTGGCGGCAAGCTTGGCATTTGCCCGCAGCATCCGCCAGGTGCCGTGCACGGGCATGACGTTACGGGGCCGTATCCCGTTGTACAGGAACAGCAGTTCGCCCGCGTAGGCGTGGCCGGAAACATGCACGCGGACTTGCTGATTGGTGACAATCCGGGCACCGATCTTGGCCAATGAGTCGATGACGCCGTAGACGGCTTCCTCGTTACCCGGTATCAGCGACGACGACAGGATGATCAGGTCCTCGGCGGTCAGCGTGATGCTGCGATGCTCGCCGCGGGACATCCGCGACAGCGCCGACATCGGCTCGCCCTGAGTTCCGGTGGTGATCAGCACGATCTGCTCGGGCGCCATCATCTCCGCGGCACCGATGTCGATCAGGTCGGAATCGTCCACCCGTAGGAAACCCAACTCCCGGGCAATACCCATGTTGCGCACCATCGACCGCCCGACGAACGACACCCGGCGGCCCAACGCCACCGCGGCGTCGATGATCTGTTGCACCCGATCGACATTGGAGGCGAAGCACGCCACCAGGACGCGGCCGTGCGCACCCCGGATCAGCCGGTGCAGCGTCGGGCCGACCTCACTTTCCGACGGCCCGACGCCGGGAACCTCGGCATTGGTCGAGTCGCACAAGAACAAGTCCACGCCGGCGTCGCCGAGCCGGGACATGCCCGGCAGGTCGGTGGGGCGCCCGTCCAGCGGAAGCTGGTCGAGCTTGATGTCGCCGGTGTGCAAAACGGTTCCGGCCGCGGTGCGCACCGCGATAGCCAGCGCGTCGGGAATGGAATGGTTGACGGCGAAATACTCGCATTCGAACACCCCGTGCGTGCTGAGCTGGCCCTCCGCCACCTCCACGAACACCGGCTTGAGGCGGTGCTCACGACATTTCGCCGCGACCAACGCCAGCGTGAACTTCGAACCGACGACCGGGATGTCCGGACGCAGCTTGAGCAGAAACGGAATCGCCCCGATGTGGTCCTCATGCGCGTGGGTCAGCACCAGCGCCTCGACGTCGTCGAGCCGGCCCTCGATATGACGCAGATCGGGCAGGATCAGGTCGACGCCGGGTTCGTCGTGGGT